>NZ_CP014870.1:1632500-1934666 GCF_001661075.1 Pseudomonas silesiensis | reverse complement strand
GCCTTTCAAACACCCGTTTTCAGGTTGTTGCCGCTGGGGCCATCGATACACGCACGCGCCCTTGAGTGGCTGTCAGCGCTCGGGTAATGTCAACAGACCCATAGGACAGAGCACGCCCATGACTTCCAAGCTGGATCAACTCAAACAAATGACCACCGTGGTTGCCGACACCGGCGACTTCGAAGCTATCGCTCGCGTTAAACCCGTGGACGCTACCACCAACCCTTCGTTGCTGCTCAAGGCGGCGGCCATTTCCGGTTATGCCGAGTTGCTGAATGCGTGCGTTCACGACTGCAAGGGCGATGTAGGCCTGGCCAGCGACCGGTTTGGCGTTGCGGTAGGGCAAGAGATTTTGAAGGTTGTGCCGGGCCGTATTTCCACTGAGGTGGATGCGCGGCTGTCGTTCGACACTGACGCCGTATTGAAGCGCGCGCACCGTCTGATCGAGCTGTATGACAAGGCCGGCATCGGCCGTGACCGGGTGCTGATCAAGATCGCGTCCACCTGGGAAGGTATCCGCGCTGCCGAGCAACTGGAAAAAGAAGGCATCCAGACCAACCTGACCCTGCTGTTCTCCTTCGCTCAGGCCGCCGCTTGTGCCGATGCCGGGGTGTTCCTGATTTCGCCGTTCGTGGGCCGTATCTACGACTGGTACAAAAAAGCCAACGGCAACGACTACACCGGTGCGGATGATCCAGGTGTGCAGTCGGTGACGCGGATCTACAACTATTACAAGGCCAATGACTACAAGACTGTGGTGATGGGCGCGAGCTTCCGTAATCTGAACCAGATCGAGCAGTTGGCCGGTTGTGACCGTTTGACCATCAGCCCGGAACTGCTGGAGAAGCTGGCGGCGGATAACGGCAAGCTGGAGCGCAAGCTGGCGCCGGGCAATGCCGGTGAGGCGCGTTTGAGCCTGAATGAAGCGCAGTTCCGTTGGTTGTCCAACGAGGATGCGATGGCGACCGAGAAGCTGGCTGAGGGTATTCGTCAGTTTGCCCGGGATCAGGAGAAGCTTGAGGCGTTGTTGCAGGCGAAGCTGTGATTTAGTTCGGGGCAATGCAGAAAGGGCGGACCTTGGGTTCGCCCTTTTTTTTGCGTTGAATTTGGGTGTTGGGTGGCTTCGCGGCGGGGGATGTGGTGTTTGTTATGGCGCCTTCGCGGGCAAGCCCGCGATGGGGCGGCATATTCAACTACGTGGTGACTGGTTCGGTCTCGCTCCCACAAGGGGGGCTGGCCATTGATTGGGGATCAGTGGCGCTCGAGCGCATTCACCAGGTCGTGGAAGGCTTCCCGGTTGGAGTCGTTCAGGCCCATGAGGATCTTGTGCGCTTCGAGCACTTTGATCCGCACCACTTCTTCGGACTGGTCCTGGTCTGGCAGGTCGGTCAGGCACTCAGGGCACGGGATCGGGCGGTCAACGATGTTGAACACCTGCTCGAAGCCCATGGACTGCAGCAGCCGGGTGATGTCTTCGTGGGTCGTGACGACGGTCGGCAGCAGGCCGACCTTTTGCCGCGACAGGATCGACAATTTGGCCAGCAGGCCAAGGGTGGTGCTGTCGATGCTGCGGGTTTCGGTCAGATCGATCACGATCGCGTTGAAATTCAACGACGTGAAGATCCGCTCAATAGTCGCATCCAACGCCGAACACAGGGTCAGGCGAACTTCACCGACGAACTTGAGGACGAAGGTGCCGTCCTGCTCGGCGAACTGGATTCTACCGGTACTCATCAAAGATTCCTGCTCAACACCAACAGGGCGATATCATCCGGCATCTCCCCCAGCGTGGCCAATCCAAAAACCTGCCGCAGACCATCCAGGCTGCCGCCCGCTGCCTTGACCCGTTGGGGCAAAGCCGCTTCTTTTTCTTTGAGTGTCGGTTCTGGCAAAAGGTCCAGGATGCCATCGGACATCAGCGTCAGGCTGAATGTCGGCGGCAACTCCAGCACGTGGTCTTCGTAGGTGGCTTCGTTGAAGAGGCCTACCGGCAGACCGCGCCCTTCCAGATAACTGACACTGTCTGGCGTGTACAACACAGGCAACGGCAAATGACCGCCGATGCTATAGGTCAACAAACCTGTCTCCTCGTCGATGACTCCACCGACCATTGTGACGTGTTTACCCAGCTTACAACTGATCAGGCCTCGGTTGATATGACCAAGGACCTCTGAAGGCTTGAATTCCGGCAATGTACCGCTGCGCTTGGACTCGAACAGCAGGCGCGTGGTCATGAACTTCAACAGCACGGTCACGAAGGCTGAAGAAGCGCCATGCCCGGAAACGTCCGCCAGGTAGAACGCGACCCGGCGCTCATCGACCCGAAAATAGTCGACGAAATCACCCGACAGGTACAGCGACGGAATGATCTGGTGCGCAAACTGGAACTCGTCGATGGTCCACGGACTGACCGGCAACATGTTCATCTGCACCTGGCGACCGGCATTCTGGTCTTCCTGGAGCAGGTTCAGGCTGGCTTCGAGCTCACGGTTGGCCTTTTCCAGCTTCTCGCGGTAGCGCTGGTTTTCCAGCAGCAGGCGCGCGCGATCCAGGGCCCGGCGCACGGAGTGCTCGAGCACGGCCAGATCTTCGAGAGGCTTGATCAGGTAGTCCGCCGCGCCCAGGCGCAGGGCCTCGACCGCATCGTTCATCACGCCGGCGCCAGACACCACGATGACCGGGGTCTGTGGCGACCGCTCGGTGACCTGGCGGATGAGTTCGAGCCCGCCCATCTGCGGCATGCGCAGATCGCAGATGACCAAGTCGGGCTTGTCTTGCTCGAATACCTGAAGACCTTGCTGGCCATTGCTGGCCTGCAAGACGCTGAAACCACTGTCTTCCAAGTAGGCGGCGAGGCTCGCTCGCACTACTTCGTCATCATCGATTATCAGCAGCGTGGCACTGGTTTTTGGCATGTGGGCAAACGGCGCCAGAATTAGGTTGGCGTAGCAGGCAGGGGTTGTGGCCCGGCTCACACTACTGGATTCGCTTTCTAGCCTCTCCGACGCACCGTTTTCGGGCATTTGCCCTGCACACGGGTACACCAGAGGTGCCCTTCTAAGGCGCAGACGGTACTCCCATCCGCGGGGCGTTTCAAGCTCACGCCGATGGTCGCTTGACGTCTTTGAGCGCCAAATGATCGGGAGTTATAAAAACCCGTTGAAACGTAACTGGATCGAAGGTCGTAACCTGCCGATTTAACAGGTATTTCGTATCTAACCGGATTAACACCTGTAGGAGCGAGCTTGCTCGCGAAGAACCCGAGGACAACGCGTTCATTCAGGAAATACGCGTTACCGTTAACGTCCATCGTCGGAACGCCGCCCGGAGCAAGCTCGCTCCTACAGGGGGTTGCGTTTGTTCAGGGACTACGCGTTATCGTTGACGTCCATCGTCGGAACGCCGCCCGGAGCAAGCTTGCTCCTACAGCCGGATCAGAAATCGTCTTCGACCTGGCCGTCCTTGACCTTGAATTCGCGATTCTGCAGGTACGCGTTACGGATGAAGGTGTATTTGTCGCCACGGATCAGCTTCTCGGCCGACAGCAGGTTGGCGCGGGTGTCGATGATGTTCAGGCCCATCACCGAGTTACGCACCGAAACGTCATCCATGTAGCGGTAGGGGCCGGTGTAGCCGTCGACATACTTGGACGGCGCGTCACGCAGGGTGCTTGGGCCCAACAACGGCAGCATCACGTAAGGCCCGCTGCCCATGCCCCAGTAACCGAGGGTCTGGCCGAAGTCTTCGTCGTTGCGCTGCAGGCCCATCTTGGTGCCCACATCGAAGAAGCCCAGCACGCCGAAGGTGGTGTTGAAGATCAGGCGCGCGGTATCGACACCCGCGCTGGCCGGTTTGGCCTGCAGGATGTTGTTGGCCAGGTTGGTGACGTCACCGACGTTGCGGAACATGTTGTGGATGCCGTCTTCGAGGAACTGCGGCGTCACGTACTGGTAGCCTTGAGCCAAGGGCTTCAGGGCATAGGTGTCCAGCACGTCGTTGAATGTGTAGATCGGGCGGTTGATGCTTTCCCAAGGATCTTCTTCCGTGGCGGCCTGGGCAACGAACGGAACCACCAGCACACTGGCGCACACACAAAGCTGAGCTAGATGATTGCTCCAGCGCATAGAAAACTCCTTGGATTGTTACTGGCGCGGGCACAGGGGCCCAAGCGATAAGCTGGCTAGTATAAGACGGAATAACCGCTTTAGGCAGCATCGTGCGTTCCAGGCTGCAGATTGGCGATGATGTTCGGCGATTAAGCGCAGTGTCATGCAACTGTCACCGTCGGCCCCTAGCCTCGAAACTATTTCAGGGACGTTACTATGCCGCTCGCCGAACCCAAGCCCCTTGCCGCCCCCAGCCTGACCGCCGTCCTGTTTGGCCTCAGCGGTTGCCTGGTGGACTTCGGCGCCCGCACCCACCGCCACGGCAGCCACGCCAACGCACAGGCCGAGGTCACGCCCGGAGCCTTGGAGAGCCTGCACGATTTGCAGCGCCAACAGATTCCTTGCGCCTGGCTCGATGAACTCCCCCCAGCCCTCTGCGATTCCCTGGCCGCCGCCCTGCCGGAATGGATCCTGCCGTCGCAACAACTTGCAACAATCAATCCGTGGCCGGCCCCCGATGCCTGCTGGCAAGCCTTGATGCGCTTGAAGGTGGAGCGCCTGGAAGGTTGCGTGCTGGTCAGCGGCGAACCGCGCTTGCTGCAATCGGGGTTGAATGCCGGTTTGTGGACAATTGGCCTGGCGTCCTGCGGCTCGCTCTGCGGACTGGCGCCCCACGAGTGGCAGGCCTTGACCCACCAGGAACGGGACATGAAACGCGGCAAGGCCACCGTGCAACTGTTCGGCCTGGGTGTGCATTCGGTGATCGATCACCTCGGCGAACTGGACACCTGCCTGGCCGACATCAGCCTGCGCCGGCTCAAGGGCGAAAAGCCCTGATCGCCGCCCCGCACCGATGAACGCATGCAGGTTGCGCGGGAGTGGATTAATCTAAGGGTAAGCCGTAGACCTTTGGCATGCTGCTGAGGTCTATGCCAGTGCCTAACGATAAAAGGAAGAACGCCATGCCTGCCCGCGACCTGCAAGAACAGCTCAATACACTGCGCGAGCAATTGGAACAGAATCCACCGCTGACCGAAGCCGAGCGCGCAGACCTGCACGAGCTGATGCAGCAGATCGAACTTGAGCTTGAACTTGAAACCAAAACCCAGGACTCCAGCCTTTCCGATAATGTGAATCTGGCTGTCGAACGCTTCGAACTCGAACACCCTACCCTGGCTGGCACCTTGCGCAACATTGTGCAGGCGTTGGGCAATATGGGGATCTGATCCCGCCGGATACAAAAAAGCCCTGCCAGCGATGGCGGGGCTTTTTCATATCGGCTACTTGAAATGCGACCCCCCCTGTAGGAGCGAGCTTGCTCGCGATGGTCGTTAACGATAACGCATGTTTGCTGGTTAAACGCGGCGCTCTTGAGTCCATCGTCGGAACGCCGCCCGGAGCCAGCTCGCTCCTACAATTTCCTTAACTGACTGGCATTAAGCCACAGAGGTTCTTTATTGACGGACCAGGCGGTGGTTCGGCAGTTGCACTTCTTCGGTGCTGCGATAGGGGTTGATGTCTAGTCCACCGCGGCGCACATACCGTGCATACACCGTCAGTTTCTCCGGCTTCAACAGCCGCTGCAGGTCGAGGAAAATCCGCTCCACGCACTGCTCATGGAAGTCCGAATGCTGGCGGAAGCTGACGATGTACTCCAGCAGACTCGCATGATCCAGCGCCGCGCCACGGTACTCCACCGCCACGCTGCCCCAGTCCGGCTGGCTGGTGACCGGGCAGTTGGATTTGAGCAAATGGCTGTGCACGCTCTCCTCGACGATGCGCGACTCGTCGCAGCGCAACAGCTCCGGACGCGGATGTTCATAGTTGCTCACGCTGATATCCAGCTCATCGATGCACACGCCCGGCAACGCCACGACGCCTTCGGCTTCAACCTCTTGCAGACGGCGAATGCGCACCCCGACCGGTTTGCCGGCGGCGGCAGACAGGTCCTTGACCAGCGTGGCTTCCAGGCCGGCGTTATCGGCAAACGGGGTCTGGTTCAGGGAGTTCAGGTACAACTTGAACGACTTGGACTCAATGATGTTTGGCGAATCCGCCGGGATGCTGAACTCGCCAATCGCCACCACCGGCTTGCCGGACGGCAACAACCACGACAGCTCGAAGCAGTTCCAGAAGTCCACGCCCTTGTAGGGCAAGGTTTCAGCCGTCAGGCCCAGTTCGGCCCATTTCGCGGCGCGCGGGATCGGGAACAGCAAGGACGGCGTGTAGGTGGCGATGTATTCGCTGGATTTGCCCAGCGGCGAGTGTTCGGCTGCGGGATGCATGGCGGAAACCTGACTGAAGAATCAGAGGATTCTACCAGTCTTTGCGCCCCCTGTAGGAGCAAGCTTGCTCGCGATGGTCGTCAACGATAACCCGTGCCTACTGGTTAAACACAGCCCCCTGTAGGAGCGAGCCTGCTCGCGATGGTCGTTAACGATAACGCGTGCTTACTGGTTAAACGCGCCCCCCCTGTGGGAGCGAGCCTGCTCGCGATAGTCGTCAACGATAACGCGTGCTTCCAGGTTAAACGCGGCGCTCTGTAGTCCATCGTCGGAACGCCGCCCGGAGCAAGCTCGCTCCTACACGGCACTCCTACGGCCCCACCGTCAGCTTACCGACCATCCCCGCCTGGTAGTGGCCAGGAACATTGCAGCCAAATTCCAGCTCAGTCCCTTTAGTGAAGGTCCAGGTCAGCTCGGCAGTTTTACCCGGTTCTACCAGCACGCTATTGGGGTCATCATGCTTCATGCCATGATCCATACCGGGCATTGCGCCGTGGTCCATTTCCTTCATGCCAGTCGGCGTGAGCATCCCGCTTTGCTGCATCTTCAGCATTTCCTGCTGATGCCGGGCATGCATCGCCACATCGCCAAGGTTGAATTCATGCAGCAACTGGCCTTTATTCACCAGCACGAAACGCACGGTCTCACCGGCCTTGATCCCGATCGCCTTCGGCGTGAACGACATGTCGCCCATCACCACTTCAACGCTGCGGGTCGCCTTGGCGGCCGGGGCGGGTTGACCGAAATCGAAGGTATGCGTCGGCGATGCCCACGCCGGCGAGCCCAGCGCCAGCAAACATGCGGCCAGCAACAGAGGTTTGCGCAAAAACATGGTCGTACTCCAACAAGATGAGGTTCAGCCTGTGGAAAACTTTAAACTGCTACCGCTGCCGACAACCTGACACCCGGATTACAACTTTGTCAGGTTGGCCTGTACTGATGCTGGCCAAGGTATAAAGCGTTCGTTCCATCTGCCCCGAGTTGCCCATGAAACTGCTGATCGTCGAAGACCAACCGAAAACCGGCCACTACCTGCGCCAGGGCCTCACCGAGGCTGGATTCAACACCGAACTGGTGGCCGACGGCAGTACCGGCCAGCAACTGGCGCTGAGCGGCGATTACGCGCTGTTGATCCTCGATGTGATGCTGCCCGGCCGCGATGGCTGGCAGATTCTGCAGGCAGTGCGCGGCGCCGGCCTCGACACCCCGGTACTGTTTCTGACCGCCCGTGACGCGGTGGAGGACAGGGTCCACGGCCTGGAGCTGGGTGCCGACGATTACCTGGTCAAACCCTTCGCCTTCTCCGAACTGCTGGCCCGGGTCCGCAGCCTGTTGCGTCGCGGCAGCGCCACCCCCCAGGAAACCAGCCTGCAACTGGCCGACTTGCGCCTGGACCTGATCCGCCGCCGGGTCGAACGCAACGGCCAGCGCATCGACCTGACCGCCAAGGAATTTGCCTTGCTGGAAATGCTCCTGCGCCGTCAAGGCGAAGTCCTGCCCAAGTCGCTGATCGCCTCCCAGGTCTGGGACATGAATTTCGACAGCGACACCAACGTCATCGAAGTGGCGATCCGCCGCTTGCGCCTGAAGATCGACGATGAGTTCCCGAACAAGCTGATCCACACCGTGCGCGGCATGGGTTATGTGCTTGAAGAGCGCCCGGCCTGATGCGTCGACTTTCGTTGAGCAGTCGCCTGGCGCTGTTGTTTGCCGCCTGCACCGCCGTGGTTTCTCTGTTCGCCGGGGTGCTGTTCAGTCGCGCCAGCGAGGCGCACTTTGTGGAACTGGACCAGCAATTGCTCGACGGCAAGTTGATCGGTCTGCGCCGAGCGCTTCAGGATCTTCAATCGAGCGCCAGCGAAGTCAAACTGGCGGACGAGTTGAGCCGACAGGCCGATTTGTCGCTGCGGATCACCGGCAGCGATGGCCGGCGCTGGTACGACAGTTCGCCGCGCCTGCCCGCCACGCTGCCACAGCAACCAGGCCTGTCGACCCTCAACGACGCCGGCACCGACTATCGCGTGCTGCAGGCGCCGCTGTTCCCCGATCGACCCGATTCGCCACAGCTGACACTGCTGCTGGACATCACCCATCACCAGCACTTTCTGCAACGCATGCAGCACCTGATCTGGCTGACCGTGGGCCTGTCAGCCCTGGCCACTGCCCTGCTCGGCGCCTGGGCGGCGCGCAGCGGCTTGCGTCCCTTGCGCCGCATGAGTGCAGTGGCCCGCGGCGTGTCGGCGCAATCGCTCAATGCGCGCCTGCCCGAAACAGACATGCCGCCGGAACTCGCGGAAATGGCCCACCACTTCAACGCCATGCTCGGTCGCCTCGACGACTCTTTCCAGCGCCTCTCGGCGTTTTCCGCCGACATCGCCCACGAACTGCGTACGCCGCTGTCGAACCTGCTGACCCACACCCAGGTCACCCTCACCCGCCCGCGGCCGATCGAGGATTATCGCGAAGCGCTGCACAGCAACCTCGAAGAGCTGCAATGGATGGCGCAACTGGTCAACGACATGTTGTACCTGGCCAAGGCAGACCACGGGTTGTTGATGCCCAGGCGCGAGCCGCTGGATCTGGCGGAGGAAGTGGATGCGTTGCTGGAGTTCTTTGCGCCGTTGGCGGAGGACGCGCAGGTCAGGTTGAGTCGTGACGGCAGCGCGCAGATGGAGGGTGATCGCAGCATGTTGCGGCGGGCGCTGTCGAACCTGCTGGATAATGCGTTGCGGTTTACGCCGGCCCAGGGTGAGGTTCGGGTGTTGATAGTCGAACAGCCAAAGGTTTTGAGCCTGACGGTGGAGAACACCGGAGGCGGGATTTCGGAAGATTTGCTACCGCGATTGTTTGACCGGTTTTATCGGGCCGATCCGGCGCGCCATGAAGGCAGCAATGAGCATGCGGGGTTAGGGTTGGCGATTACCCGGTCGATCATTCGGGCCCATGGGGGGCAGATTCGGTGTGAGTCGGATCGGGGGTGGACGCGGTTTGTAATCGAGTTGCCAAGGGGGGATTGAGGCCAGCAGGGCCGGCCCCTTCGCGGGCAAGCCCGCTCCCACAGGGTTTGGAGTCGTTCACAAACGTGTGGTCAACTCGGTCACTGTGGGAGCGAGCTTGCTCGCGATGGCGGTGTAACGACTTACGAATAACGCAACGCAGTAGCCGGCTCAGTCTTCGCCGCACGCCAGGCCGGGTAAACCGTGGCCAGAAAGCTCAAGATGAACCCGGCGGAGCAGATCAACAACACATCCGCCCCCTGCAACTCCGACGGCAAGTTACTGACAAAATACACATCGGAACTGAAGATGTGCTGCCCGCTCACCCGCTCCACCCAGCCCACCAGCTCACTGACATTCAACGCGGCAATCACCCCGAGCACACCGCCGATCAAGGTCCCGACGACCCCGATCACCGTGCCCTGGACCATGAAGATCGCCATGATCTGCCGGGGAGTGGCGCCGATGGTGCGCAGGATCGCGATGTCCGCGCCCTTGTCGTTCACCACCATGATCAGGGTCGCGATGATGTTGAAGGCCGCCACGGCGACGATCATCAGCAACAGCAGGCCGATCATGGTTTTTTCCATCTTCATCGCGCTGAACAGGCTGCCCTGGGTGTGGGTCCAGTCGTCAGCCCGGTAGGCGCTGCCGAGACCCGCAGCCACATCGCCGGAGACCTGGGGCGCCGCGTACAAATCCTTCACCGCCAGGCGCACGCTTTGCACCTGGTTTGGTTCCCAGTGCTGCATCTGCGCGGCATCGGCCAGGTGGATCAGGGCCATCGAGCCATCCAGCTCGGCACCGACCTTGAACACACCGACCACGTTCAGCCGCTGCATGCGCGGGGTGATTCCGCCCGGCGCGGTGCTGACTTCCGGCACGATCAGGGTGATCTTGTCACCGACGTTCAAGCGGAACCGCCGCGCCGTGATCTCGCCGATCACCACGCCGAACTCACCCGGTTTCAAGGCGTCGAGGCGCCCCTGGACGATGTGCTTGGCGACGATCGAGACCTTGCCTTCCAGCGCCGGATCGACCCCGCTGACCTGGATCGGCTGCATCGTGCCCTTGTAGGACAGCATGCCTTCCATCTCGGTGAACGGCACGGCGGCGGTCACTTCAGGGTTTTTCATCGCGGCCGCGGCCACCGGTTGCCAGTCATCAATCGGATTGACGCCGACGATGGTCGCGTGGGGCACCATGCCGAGGATGCGCGAACTCATTTCGCGCTGGAAGCCGTTCATCACCGACAGCACCACGATCATCGCCAACACGCCCAGGGCGAGGCCGATCATCGAGGTCATCGAGATGAAAGAAACGAAGCGATTGCGGCGCTTGGCGCGGGTATAGCGCATGCCGATAAAGATCGATAACGGTCTGAACATTCGCTGGGGCACCGTATAAAAATAAAAGACCCGACGCCTTCTCAAGCATCGGGTTTCGGCCAATCAGATGGGCGTCAGGCAACCTTCCTGCAAGTGCAGGACGCGATCCATCTGGCGAGCCAGGTTCATGTCATGGGTTACCACCAGGAACGCGGTGCGCATCGAGACGCTGAGTTCCAGCATCAGATCCTGAATGCCCTGGGCAGTGTGGGAGTCGAGGTTGCCGGTCGGCTCGTCGAGCATCACCAGGCCTGGCCGGTTCACCAGGGCCCGGGCGATGGCCACGCGCTGACGCTCGCCACCGGACAGTTCGGCCGGCTTGTGTTCCAGGCGATGGCCCAGCCCTACCCGCTCCAGCAACGCCGTGGCGCGTTGACGCGCTTCTGGAATCGACGTCTTGCCGATCAACAGCGGCATGCAGACGTTTTCCAGCGCGGTGAATTCCGGCAGCAAATGGTGGAACTGGTAAACGAAACCCAGCGACCGATTGCGCAACAGACCGCGATTTTTCTCGCTCAAGGCCGACAGCTCTTCGCCATCCAGCCAGACGCTGCCCTTGGTCGGCGTGTCGAGGCCGCCCAACAGGTTGAGCAAGGTACTCTTGCCCGAACCCGAGGTGCCGACAATCGCCACCCGCTCACCCGGATGCAACTCCAGTTGCAGGCCGGCCAGGACCTCTACCGACTCCGGGCCTTCCTCGTAGGATTTGCCCAGGTCGCGGCAGCTCAAGATTGCTTTATCACTCATGCCCGACTCACTCATAACGTAGCGCCTCCGCAGGCTGGGTGCGCGCGGCACGCCAGGCTGGATACAGGGTGGCGAGGAAACTCAGGATCAACGCGGCGGCACTGACCAGCAACACGTCTTCGCTCTGCACTTGCGACGGCAGGTAATCGATGAAGTACACGTCGGCGTTGAGGAACTTGTGGCCGATCAGGCCTTCGAGGGCCGCGATCGCGGCGCTGACGTTCAGCGCGGCGAAGATCCCGACCACGGCGCCGATCAGCGTCCCGACCACACCGATCACCGTGCCCTGCACCATGAAGATCGCCATGATCGACCCCGGCGTGGCGCCGAGGGTCCGCAGGATCGCGATGTCGCCCTTCTTGTCGTTCACCACCATCACCAGCGTGGAAATGATGTTGAACGCCGCCACGGCGACGATCAGCAGCAACAGCAGGCCGATCATGGCTTTTTCCATGCGGATCGCCTGATACAGATTGCCGTGGGTGCGGGTCCAGTCCCGGGCGTAGTAATGATCTTCGCCGAGCTGCTGGGCGATGTTCCACGCGGTGCGCGGCGCCTGGAACAGGTCGTCGAACTTCAAGCGGATGCCCTGCACCTGCTCCGGCTTCCAGCGATGCAGCTTCCCCAGGTCCTGCAGGTTGGTCACGCCCAGGTAGCCGTCGATCTCACCGGCGCCGACATGGAAGATGCCGACCACGGTAAAGCGCTTCATGCGCGGGAACATGCCGGCCGGGGTCACGGTGACTTCCGGTGCCACGAACGTCAGCTTGTCGCCGATCGCCGCACCGAGTTTGGCCGCGGCCTTGTCGCCGATGACGATGCCGAAACTGCCCGGCGCCAGGGCGTCGAGCTGACCCTGCAGCATGAACTTGTCGATGATCGACACCTGCCGCTCCAGCGCCGGATCGATGCCATTGAGCAGGACCTTGGAGACCTTGCCCTTGTTGGTCAGCAACCCCTGCATCTGGGTGAACGGCGCCACGGCCGTCACCTGCGGGTTCTGCTTGACCTTGGCGGCCAGGCCCGGCCAGTCGTTGATCGGTTCACCGGACTCGATGGTCGCGTGGGGCACCATGCCCAGCACGCGGGTGCGCATCTCATGATCGAAGCCGTTCATGACCGACAGCACCACGATCATCACGACCACGCCGAGGGCGAGTCCAATGATCGAGGTCAGGGAAATGAAGGACACGAAATGGTTGCGACGCTTTGCACGGGTATAACGCGTGCCAATAAATACGAAGAGAGGTCTGAACATGTCGGGGCTTGTTCGGAGGGAAAAGGAACGTCCTTGTGGCGGGGGTCGATAACCAGCTTTACACTCAGACCACCGCCGCTACCATGGGTTCGCCATGTCGACATTAGATGAAGAAGATCGCCGCGAATACTACCGTATCGAGGACACGATCGCACTGGAAATTCGGCCTCTGTCCGCTTCCGAAGCCGCGGGCCAGGAAGTGTTGCAGGATGCTTCTCCACTCTTCAACTTGCTCAGCGAACTGCACCTCAGCGAATTCGAATCGCAACACCTGTTGCGCCAGATCAGCGAGCGCGACCGTAATCTCGCGGCGTTCCTCAAATCCCAGAACAAACGCATCGATCTGCTCAGCCAGGTGATCGCCCTCACCGTGCTCGGGCAAATCGGCGAACCGCAGCCGGTGATCATTTCCGAAGGCGGCATCGACTTCCAGCACCCGACACCCTTTGCCGCCGGCGCGCACCTGTCGATCAAGCTGGTGCTGATGCCGCAAGCCCTCGGCCTGTTGCTGCGGGCTCGCGTCACCCATTGCGACCCCAAGGGCGACGGCTACGACGTCGGCACCGAGTTCCAATACCCGACCGATGCCCAGCGGCAGTTGCTGGCCCGCTACATCTTGCAGAAGCAGGCCCAGGAACGACGCCTGGCCCGCGACCAATCCGAATCAGGCATTTAATTTAAGGAAGCACCGTGACCCTCATCTACGGCCACCGCGGCGCCAAGGGCGAAGCACCGGAAAACACCCTGACCGGTTTTCAGGAATGTCTCAAGCACGGCGTGCGCCGCTGCGAACTGGACCTGCACCTGTCCATGGATGGCGAGTTGATGGTCATCCATGACCCGACCCTCAAGCGCACCACCGACCGGCGCGGCAAGGTGGTCGAGCACACTGCAAAGGAGCTGGTGACCTACGACGCGCGCAAGGGCGGCCCGGGCTGGATCAAACCGTGCCCGATCCCGACCCTGGAAGAACTGTTCGAAAAATGCGATTTCGAGCATTGGCAACTGGAAGTCAAAAGCGCGTCACGTACCCGCGCCGCGAGCACCGTGCTGGCGATTCGTGAAATGGCGCAGCGCCATGGTCTGCTGGACAAGGTGACGATCACTTCGAGCTCACGGGAAGTGCTCAAAGCCGCGCTGGACCTGGTGCCGGACGTGTCCCGCGGACTGGTGGCCGAGTACGCCTGGCTCGACCCGTTGAAGGTCGCGCAAAGCTATGGCTGTGAGATTCTGGCGCTGAACTGGACCCTGTGTACGCCGGAACGCCTGCAGCGGGCGCAGCGTCAGGGGCTGCATGTGTCGGTGTGGACAGTCAACGAACCCGCGCTGATGCGCAGGCTCGCCGACTTCGGCGTTGACAGCCTGATTACAGACTTTCCCGGTTTGGCCAGCGCCACGCTCGAGAATTGCTGAAATCGGTCTCCCCGGCCGGCTCAGGCCACCGGCCGGAGCCGCTCAAAAAAGCCGGTTGAGGCCATCGTAGGCGGCTACCCGATAGGCTTCGGCCATGGTCGGGTAGTTGAACGTGGTGTTGACGAAGTACTTCAGGGTATTGAGATCGCCCGGCTGGTTCATGATCGCCTGGCCGATGTGCACGATCTCCGACGCCTGATAACCGAAGCAGTGCACGCCCAGTACTTCCAGGGTCTCGCGGTGGAACAGGATCTTCAGCATGCCCTGGGGCTCGCCGGCGATCTGTGCCCGCGCCATGCCCTTGAAGAACGCCTTGCCCACTTCGTACGGCACCTTGGCCTGGGTCAGCTCCTGCTCGTTCTTGCCGATCGAGCTGATCTCCGGAATGGTGTAGATCCCGGTCGGCACGTCGTTGACGAAGCGCCAGCTATGGTTGTCGACGATGCTGCCCGCGGCCGAACGACCCTGGTCGTGCGCGGCACTGGCCAGGCTCGGCCAACCGATCACGTCACCGGCGCCGTAGATGTTCGGCTTGCAGGTGCGGTAGGCCTCGTCGACTTCGATCTGGCCACGGCTGTTGACCTTCACGCCAACATTTTCCAGACCCAACTGATCGGTGTTGCCGGTACGGCCGTTGCACCAGAGCAAGGCGTCGGCCTTGATCTTCTTGCCGGACTTGAGGTGCAGGATCACGCCGCTGTCCACGCCTTCGACGCGGTCGTATTCTTCGTTGTGGCGAACGGTGATGTTGTTGTTGCTGAAGTGGTAGCTCAGGGCCTGGGAGATTTCCGAGTCGAGGAAGCTCAGCAATTGACCGCGGTTGTCCACCAGCTCGACCAGTACCCCAAGGCCGCTGAAGATCGAGGCGTATTCGCAACCGATCACGCCGGCGCCGTAAACGATGAGTTTGCGCGGGGTGTGGCCGAGGCTGAGGATGGTGTCGCTATCGTAGATGCGCGGGTGGTGGAAATCGATGTCCGCCGGACGATACGGACGCGAGCCGGTGGCGATGATGATGTGCTTGGCCACCAGTTTCTCGACCACGCCGTTGGCGCAGACCACTTCGATGGTTTGCTCGTCGGCGAAGCTGCCGGTGCCGAAGAACACGTCGACGCGGTTACGGGCGTAGTAGCCGGTGCGCGAAGCGACTTGTTTGGAAATGACTTTCTCGGCGCTTTTCAACACGTCCGGGAACGAGAACCAGCGCGGTTCACCAATGGCCCGGAACATCGGGTTGGTGTTGAACTGCATGATCTGCCGGACCGAGTGACGCAGTGCCTTGGACGGGATGGTACCCAGGTGGGTGCAGTTGCCGCCGACCTGGCGACGGCTATCGACCATCGCCACCTTGCGCCCTGCCTTGGCGGCATTCATTGCCGCGCCTTCTCCCGCCGGGCCGGAACCCAGTACCACCACGTCGTAGTTGTAGACAGCCATGCGTACTCCTCAGAACAGGCCGCGGCGCCCTCGGCACCTGCGGCTAAATCACGCCGATCTGTGGCGTGAAGGAACAATTTGGGGCCAGTGCAGAACCCGGGACACAGTCTATAGAAGCGTCAACGCCGGGCACATTAACCCTTGGTCGCGTCGTAGGCTACTTTTGCCTGCACTACAACGCCAGTTTTCAATGGCTCAAGCGCCGTCATCACTCGGCCTTGGCACCGCTCAGGCGTTCGAAAGCCTGATTGGTTCGTATGACGAAACCGTTATCGGCACGAATCACAAAGAATGCGCCGATATCCTGTTGTTCGGCGTAGTCCCAACCCCGTACCGGGCCGAGAATCAGCAACAGGGTGGACAAGCCATCGGCCATCAACGCTGAAGGATGAATCACCGTGACCGACGCCAGGGTGTGTGAGACCGGTGCCCCCGTGCGGGCGTCGAAGGTGTGGGAATAGCGCTGGCCGTCCTGCTGGAAATAATTGCGGTAATCACCGGACGTGGAAACGCTGTAGCCGTCGACCGCCAGGATGCGTTGCGCGACTTGCCGATCATCCCGCGGCTCTTCAAGCGCGATGCGCCAGGGCGAGCCATCGAGTTTCCTGCCGGCCGCCTTGAGCTCGCCGGTGGCCTCGGCGAGGTAATTGTGGATCCCCATCGCCTCGAGCCGGGCGGCAATGGTGTCGACGGCATAGCCGGCGGCGAGGCTGTTGAAGTCGACTTCGACCGCCGCGTCCTTGCACAGCTGATCGCTTTCGACGCGCAGATGCTGGTAACCGACGCGTTGACGCACCTCGGCCAGCGCCTGGGCGGAAGGGACTTTTTCCCCACGGCCTTGCGGGCCGAAACCCCAGAGATTGAGCAAGGGTTCTACCGTCAGGTCGTAGGACCCTTCGCTTTGTTCCGACAGTTGCTCGGCGACACGGACCAGCTTGAGGATCGGCGCGGGCATTGTCTGACAGCGGTTGGCGGGGAGCGCGTTGAAGCGCTCGATGGCGGAGTCGCTGCGGTAGGTCGACATTTGCTGATCGACTTGCGCGAGGATCTTTTCCACCTCGACCCGGACTTCAGCCGGCGCCGGTAGACCGGTTTGGCGCAGATAGGTGATCGAGTAAGTGCTGCCCATGGTCGGGCCGCTGATGCTTTCCATGGAATCGCTGTTGCCGCAGCCGGATAACGCGCCAGTCAGGACCACAAGACCGCAAATCCGCCACTTCAACAAATCTGCATCCCCTGAAAAATCCCCTGACACAACGCCAAGGCCAGCCATTATGCGATAGAAACTGTGGGAGCGAGACCGGCTTGCCGGCGAAAGCGGACAGTCCCTCATCGCGAGCAAGCTCGCTCCCAGAGTGGATGTTTGGTGTGAACACTATCGCATTTACACCACAAAACCCTGTGGGAGCGGGCTTGCTCGCGAAGAGGCCCGCGCACGCACCACATCTGCACCCGCTTAAACCCCACAAACAAAAACGCCCCGACCAAAGCCGGGGCGTTTTCATGTGCAGCTAGTGCTTAGCGTGGAAACGCTGGCGGGTTAACCCCGGCCATGTCTTCCATCACACGCACCACCTGGCAGCTGTAACCGAACTCGTTGTCGTACCAGACGTACAGCACAACGCGGTTATCCTGAACGATGGTCGCTTCAGCGTCCACCACGCCTGCGTGGCGCGAGCCAACGAAGTCGGTGGACACCACTTCCTGCGAATTGACGTAGTCGATTTGCTTGTGCAGATCGGAGTGCAGCGCCATGTAGCGCAGGTACTCGTTCATCTCTTCACGGGTGGCGCCTTTCTCAAGGTTCAGGTTGAGAATGGCCATCGACACGTTTGGCGTCGGAACGCGGATCGCGTTACCGGTCAGCTTGCCGGCCAGCTCAGGCAGGGCCTTGGCGGCAGCGGTGGCAGCACCGGTCTCGGTGATTACCATGTTCAGCGCGGCGCTACGGCCACGGCGATCGCCCTTGTGGAAGTTGTCGATCAGGTTCTGGTCGTTGGTGTACGAGTGAACCGTTTCGACGTGACCGTTGATGATGCCGAACTTGTCGTTCACAGCCTTCAGCACCGGCACGATGGCGTTGGTGGTGCAGGAAGCGGCGGACACGATCTTGTCGTCAGCGGTGATTTCACCGTGGTTGATACCGTGAACGATGTTCTTCAGCTTGCCTTTGCCAGGCGCGGTCAGAACAACGCGGTCGATACCCGGGCAAGTCAGATGCTGGCCCAGGCCATCGGCGTCACGCCATACACCGGTGTTGTCCACCAGCAGCGCATTTTTGATGCCGTACTGGGTGTAATCCACTTCAGTCGGGTTTTTCGCGTAGATAACCTGGATCAGGTTGCCGTTGGCGGTGATGGTGTTGTTGGCTTCATCAATGGTGATGGTGCCATTGAACGAACCGTGCACCGAGTCGCGACGCAGCAGGCTGGCACGCTTGACCAGATCGTTCTCGGCGCCCTTGCGGACCACGATGGCGCGCAGACGCAGGCCGTCGCCACCACCGGTTTTCTCGATCAGGATACGCGCCAGCAGACGGCCGATACGACCGAAGCCGTACAGGACAACGTCGGTACCGGTGCGGCCGGAACCATTTTGCTTGCCGACCACATCGGCCAGCTCGTCACGGACGAAGTCTTCGGCGCTGCGGCCATTGCCTTCGGCCTTGAACTTGACTGCAAGCTTGCCCAGGTCGACCGATGCGGCGCCCAGCTTGAGCTCGCTCATCGCCTTGATCAGCGGGAATGTTTCGTGGACGGACAATTCGCTGTCATCGGACTGGCGATGGCGAGCAAAGCGGTGAGCTTTGAGAATCGCGATGACAGACTGGTTGATCAGACTGCGGCCATAGATCGAGCTCACCACGTTGTTATTGCGGTAGAGCTGACCGATAAGCGGAATCATCGCTTCTGCGAGTGCTTCACGGTCGATCCATTCACCAAGACACTGGTCGGGCTTCTGAGTCACGGTAACCTTCCACATGTAGGGGCAGAAAAAAGGGGCTACATTATGCCGCCGAGTGGCCCCCGTAGCAATGCGCGCCTGTCGCGCAACCAGTAACAACTTTCCCATCAAAAAAATCACGTCGCGCCGAAACCCAGTAAAACCGTGGCCTGCAGCCGAGTCAAAATTTTGGAGACAGCGCTGCCTTATCCGTAACCATCCGTAACACTGGTTCGTTTTGCCACTACATAATCCGTCATTTTTCCTCAAAAACGGCCCGATTTTGTCTTTACCACTACATTTGTCCCTGTTGAGGAATAGACACAGTCTGCAACTGACAGGCGGCACCCGGGACCGTTACAATTACCGACTTTGTCGCAACGCTTGGAGCTCAACCTTCCGTGCCCGTTCTGCGTCTACCGCTTCTCCCTGCCGCGGCAGGTAAACAGCACTGGGGCAACCTGCCCGGTGCCGCCCTGAGCCTGGCCATTGCCGAGGCTGCCAGCGCAGCCAAGCGCTTTACCCTGCTCGTGACCGCCGACAGCCAAAGTGCCGAACGGCTGGAACAGGAGCTGGGCTTCTTCGCCCCGGATTTGCCCGTGCTGCATTTCCCGGACTGGGAAACCCTGCCCTACGACCTGTTCTCGCCACACCAGGACATCATTTCCCAGCGCATCGCCGCCCTGTACCGGCTGCCGGAGCTGAGTCATGGCGTGCTGGTGGTGCCGATCACCACGGCCCTGCATCGCCTGGCGCCGACGCGATTCCTGCTCGGCAGCAGCCTGGTGCTGGACATCGGCCAGAAACTCGACGTCGAGCAGATGCGTACCCGGCTCGAGGCCAGCGGCTATCGCTACGTCGACACGGTGTACGAGCACGGCGAATTCACCGTGCGCGGCTCGCTGATCGACCTGTTCCCGATGGGCAGCAAACTGCCCTATCGCATCGACCTGTTCGACGACGAAATCGAGACCCTGCGCACCTTCGATCCGGAAAACCAGCGCTCCATCGACAAGGTGGACACCGTTCGTCTGTTGCCGGCGCGAGAGTTTCCGCTGCAAAAGGATGCGGTCACGCGCTTCAAGGCGCGGTTCCGCGAGCGCTTCGATGTCGACTTCCGGCGCTGCCCGATCTTTCAGGACCTGAGCAGCGGGATCACCCCGGCCGGTATCGAGTATTACCTGCCGTTGTTCTTCGACGAAACCTCGACGCTGTTCGATTACCTGCCCCAGGACACGCAAGTGTTCTCCCTGCCGGGCATCGAGCAGGCGGCGGAAAACTTCTGGAACGACGTGCGCAATCGTTACGAAGAGCGTCGCGTCGATCCGGCACGTCCTTTATTGCCCCCCGCCGAGCTGTTCCTGCCGGTGGAAGACTGCTTTGCGCGCCTGAAGGCCTGGCCGCGGGTGGTCGCCAGCCAACAGGACGTGGAAACCGGCGTCGGCCGCGAACGCTTCCCCGCTCGCGAACTGCCGAACCTGGCCATCGAAGCCAAGGCTAGCCAACCGCTGGCGGCCCTGGCGGGTTTCCTCGACGAGTTCCCCGGGCGCGTGCTGTTCACCGCCGAGTCCGCGGGCCGTCGCGAAGTGCTGCTGGAATTGCTCGAGCGCCTGAAGCTTCGCCCGAAAACCGTCGACAGCTGGCCGGACTTTGTCGCCAGCAAAGAGCGCCTGGCGATCACCATCGCGCCACTCGACGAAGGCCTGGTGCTCGACGACCCGGCCCTGGCCCTGGTCGCCGAAAGCCCGTTGTTCGGCCAGCGCGTGATGCAGCGCCGGCGTCGCGAAAAACGCGCCGATGCCAACAACGATGCGGTGATCAAGAACCTCACCGAACTGCGCGAAGGCGCACCGGTGGTGCACATCGACCACGGCGTCGGACGTTACCTGGGCCTGACCATTCTCGAGATCGACAGCCAGGCCGCGGAATTCCTGACCCTCGAATACGCCGAAAACGCCAAGCTGTACGTGCCGGTGGCCAACCTGCACCTGATCGCCCGCTACACTGGCAGCGACGATGCCCTGGCCCCGCTGCACCGCCTCGGTTCCGAAACCTGGCAGAAAGCCAAGCGCAAAGCCGCCGAACAGGTGCGCGACGTGGCCGCCGAACTGCTCGACATCTATGCCCGCCGCGCCGCCCGCGAAGGGTATGCCTTCGAAGACCCGAAAGCCGATTACGCGACCTTCAGCGCCGGCTTCCCGTTCGAAGAAACTCCGGACCAGCAAACCACCATCGAGGCGGTGCGCAGCGACATGCTCGCGCCCAAGCCGATGGATCGCCTGGTCTGCGGCGACGTCGGTTTCGGCAAGACCGAAGTGGCGATGCGCGCCGCCTTCATCGCGGTGCACGGCGGTCGTCAGGTGGCGATCCTGGTGCCCACCACCCTGCTCGCCCAGCAACACTACAACAGCTTCCGCGACCGCTTCGCCGACTGGCCGGTGACCGTGGAAGTGATGAGCCGCTTCAAGTCGACCAAGGAAGTCAACGCCGCGGTTGCCGACCTGGCCGAAGGCAAGATCGACATCGTCATCGGCACCCACAAACTGCTGTCCGACGATGTGAAGATCAAAAACCTCGGGCTGGTGATCATCGACGAAGAGCACCGCTTCGGTGTGCGCCAGAAGGAACAGCTCAAGGCCCTGCGCAGTGAAGTCGACATCCTTACCCTGACCGCCACGCCGATTCCGCGCACGCTGAACATGGCGGTGTCGGGCATGCGCGACCTGTCGATCATCGCCACGCCGCCGGCCCGTCGCCTGTCGGTGCGGACCTTCGTCATGGAGCAGAACAAAAGCACGGTCAAGGAGGCCCTGCTGCGTGAGTTGCTGCGTGGCGGCCAGGTCTATTACCTGCACAACGACGTGAAGACCATCGAGAAATGCGCCGCCGACCTCGCCGAACTGGTGCCGGAAGCGCGGATCGGCATCGGCCACGGGCAGATGCGCGAACGCGATCTCGAACAGGTAATGAGCGACTTCTACCACAAGCGCTTCAACGTGCTGATCGCCTCGACCATCATCGAGACCGGCATCGACGTGCCGAGCGCCAACACCATCATCATCGAGCGGGCCGACAAGTTCGGCCTGGCGCAGCTGCACCAGTTGCGCGGCCGGGTCGGTCGCAGTCACCACCAGGCCTACGCCTACCTGCTGACCCCGCCGCGCCAGCAGATCACTCCCGACGCGGAAAAGCGCCTGGAGGCGATCGCCAACACCCAGGACCTGGGCGCGGGCTTCGTGCTCGCCACCAACGACCTGGAAATCCGGGGCGCCGGCGAACTGCTTGGCGACGGGCAGAGCGGGCAGATCCAGGCCGTCGGCTTCACCCTGTACATGGAAATGCTCGAGCGCGCGGTGAAGTCGATCCGCAAGGGCGAACAACCCAACCTCGATCAGCCGCTGGGCGGTGGTCCGGAAGTCAATCTGCGGGTACCGGCGTTGATTCCCGAAGACTATCTGCCGGACGTGCACGCGCGACTGATCCTGTACAAACGCATCGCCTCGGCCACCGATGAGGATGGCCTCAAGGACCTGCAAGTGGAGATGATCGACCGTTTCGGCCTGTTGCCGGAACCGACCAAGAACCTGATGCGCATCACCGCGCTGAAATTGCAGGCCGAGTTGCTGGGCATCAAGAAAGTCGACGGCGGCCCGCAAGGCGGCCGGATCGAGTTTGCCACCCAAACCCCGGTCGACCCGCTGACCCTGATCAAGCTGATCCAGAGCCAGCCCAAACGCTACAAATTCGAAGGCGCGACGATGTTTAAATTCCAGGTGCCGATGGAGCGCCCGGAAGAGCGCTTTAATACTGTAGAGGCGCTGTTCGAGCGCCTCATTCCGAAAACTGCTTGAAGGACGCCGCATGCGCCTGTTCTACACACTGACCTTGCTGATGACCCTGGTCATCCCGACGGCATTTGCCGATGATCTGTATCAGGTCGAAATGATCCTGGTGCGGCAAAACGCCGTGCCTGCCATTGTCAGCAAAGCCGCGCCGGAAGACTGGGCGGCCGGCGCCCAGCGCATCGACCCCGAGAGCTTTCGCACGCCGAGCCTCAATCCCGAAGTGGACAAGCTCACCGCCAGCAACGACTACACGGTGTTGCTGCACAAGGCGTGGCAGCAAAACCTCGGCGAAGAAGCCACCAAAGTCGCGATCAGCGACGGGGCGGAACAGTTCGGCCAGTTCCCGATCGAGGGCACGCTGAGCCTGAAACTGGGCCGCTTTACCGACGTCGACGCAGATTTCTGGGTCAACCAGATCGACGCCAACGGCATGGTCACCGCCAGCGAACGCCTGAAGCAGGAAAGCCACACAAAAAACGGCCAGCTGAATTTCCTCGACAACGGCCACCTCGGCCTGCTGATCAAGATCACCTCGCTGACCGCCCCTGCGCCTCGGCCAGTCCCCGATGAAATTCCGGACTGATCGACGTCCTTATGTCCCCGACCCTGAGCAAACCCCTGGCACCTTCCTGGGTCAGCCGATTCAAGGAACAGAGCCTGGAGCGTGGCCGCCGCTACGCACTGGAAAATCGCGTCAGGATAGTCGAGGCCGGCGACGCCACCATCGTTGCCGCCTGCGAAGGCTCTGGCGGTAACGTTTACCGTCAGACCATTCGCCTGCGCGAGTCGGCCAAAGGCACCTTGCTGATGATCGACGCGCACTGCTCGTGCCCGGTCCACAGCAACTGCAAACACTGCGCAGCGGTGCTGTTGCAAGTGCAGGAAACCCTCGCCTACCCGGCCGCCGCCAAAGACGCCGAACTGCTGGAAAAACTCCAGGCGGTGCTGGAAAACCGCAGCCCGAAAGCGCCGCAAGTGCTGGTGGACAACGTGCAACCGGTGCCGCGCCTGTGGCTGGCGAGCGTCGAGTTCAGCGCCTTCGAACCGCGCAACGGCAAGATGCAGCGCTACATCCAGCATCGCGCCGCCCTGTCGTTCGGCTACCTGGATGAATACGTCAGCGGGCAGAAGAACGCCGACGTGCTGATTCGCCAGGAAACCCAGACACTGCGGATAAAACGTCACCCGGAAATCGAACAATCCTACAGGGAACAGTTGCGAATCCTCGGCTTCAAGGTCGCCACCCGGCAAAGCAAGGCCTTGCCGGAAAGCGCCGGCGAGCTGTTCGAGATGGTCAACGACAGCGCCTGGCTGACTTTCACCCTCAATGAGCTGCCGAAGCTGCGCACCCAGGGCTGGGAGTTGCAGATCGACGAGGACTTCGGTTTCGACCTGACCGCGGTGGACGACTGGTACGCCACGGTCGAACAGGCACCGGAACGTGACTGGTTCGACCTGGAACTGGGGATCATCGTCAACGGTGAACGCCTGAGCCTGCTGCCGATCCTGTTGAACCTGATGCGCTCCCACACCGAGATCCTCAACCCCGAGCGCCTGGCGCGACGGCGCGACGACGAGTTGATCCTGGTGAACATCCCCAATCGCCCCAACTCCGAACATGGGCCGTTGCAAGTCGCCCTGCCCTTCGGCCGCTTGAAACCGGTGCTGGCGACCCTCGGCGAGTTCTACCTGCAAGAGCCCGGCGAGACCACCCTGCGCCTGAGCAAGGCTGACGCCACGCGCCTGAATCCGCTGGAAGACCTGCCGCTGCTGTGGGAAGGCGGCGAACAGATCCGCACCTTTGCCCAGCGCCTGCGGGACATCAAGGATCACACCGCGACCGCCCCCGAAGACCTGAACGCCACCTTGCGGCCGTACCAGCTGGAAGGCCTGAGCTGGATGCAGTCGTTGCGCCAGCTGGAAGTCGGCGGAATTCTCGCGGACGACATGGGGCTGGGCAAAACCCTGCAGACCCTGGCGCACATTCTCAGCGAGAAGAACGCCGGGCGCCTGGATCGGCCGTGCATGGTGGTGATGCCCACCAGCCTGATTCCCAACTGGCTCGATGAAGCGGCGCACTTCACGCCGCAACTCAAGGTGCTGGCGCTGTACGGCGCCAGTCGCAAAAAGCACTTCGACCAGTTGGCCGATTACGACCTGATCCTCACCACCTACGCACTGCTGCCCAAGGACGTCGAGCGGCTGGCGGCGCAGCCGTTGCACGTACTGGTGCTGGATGAGGCGCAGTACATCAAGAACCCCAACAGCAAGGCCGCCCAGGCCGCGCGCGAGCTGAATGCGCGCCAGCGCCTGTGCCTGAGTGGCACGCCCCTGGAAAATCACCTGGGCGAGCTGTGGTCACTGTTTCACTTCCTGTTGCCGGGCTGGCTCGGCGACGTGAAAAGCTTCAACCGCGATTACCGCGTACCGATTGAAAAGCGCGGCAGCGAAGTCAGGCTGCAGCATCTCAATGGCCGGATCAAACCCTTCCTGTTGCGCAGGACCAAGGAACAGGTGGCCACCGAGTTGCCGCCGAAAACCGAGATCATCCACTGGGTTGAGCTCAACGAAGCCCAGCGCGATGTGTATGAAGCCATGCGCCTGGCGATGGACAAGAAAGTCCGCGACGAGATTACCCGCAAGGGGGTGGCCCGCAGCCAGATCATCATCCTCGAGGCGCTGCTCAAGCTGCGCCAGGTATGCTGCGATCTGCGCCTGGTCAACGAAGCGACCCTGCCCGCGCGCGGCAGCACCTCAGGCAAGCTCGACAGCCTGATGGAAATGCTCGAGGAGCTGTTCGAGGAAGGACGGCGGGTGTTGCTGTTTTCGCAGTTCACTTCAATGCTGTCGCTGATCGAGGACGAGCTGACCAAACGCGGTGTCGCCTACGCCCTGCTGACCGGCCAGACCCGCGACCGCCGCACGCCGGTGAAGGACTTCCAGAGCGGCAAGCGTCAGATCTTTCTGATCAGCCTGAAGGCCGGCGGCGTTGGCCTGAACCTGACCGAAGCGGACACCGTGATCCACTACGATCCCTGGTGGAACCCGGCCACGGAAAACCAAGCGACCGACCGTGCGTACCGCATTGGCCAGGAGAAACCGGTATTCGTCTACAAGCTGATTGCCCGGGGCACGGTGGAGGAGAAGATTCAGCACCTGCAAAAAGAAAAATCCGACCTCGCGGCCGGCGTGCTGGATGGGCGCAAGGCCGGGGACTGGAAGTTGCAGAGTGATGATATTGAAGCGCTGTTTGCGCCGTTGCCGGAGAAGCTGGAGAAGCGCTGAGGTCGGCGGCGCCAGTCAGATTGCTTTCGCGGGCAAGCCCGCTCCCACAGGGAGGTGCGGTGTTATCACCATTTGTGTGAACACCGCCGAATCCTGTGGGAGCGGGCTTGCCCGCGATGGGGTCAACCGGGTCTAGCGCCAGGCTCAGCCCTTGAGCACCCGCGCCAGCGTCGATGTAACCTTGCCCATCCCGTCCCGCAACGCCTGCTCGATCTCGGCCATGCTGATCACCGCCGCCGACTTGCCCGCCGCCGGGTTCACCACCAGCGCCAGGCAGGCGTAATCCAGCTCCAGCTCCCGGGCCAGTGCCGCTTCCGGCATGCCGGTCATGCCGACGATGTCGCAGCCGTCGCGCTCCAGCCTGGCGATTTCCGCGGCGGTTTCCAGGCGTGGCCCCTGGGTGCAGGCGTACACGCCCTGACCGCTATAACCAACGCCTTCCGCCGCCAACGCCGCAATCAACTGCTGACGCAGCGGCTCGCTGTAGGGGTTGCTGAAGTCGATATGGGTCACCTGCTCCAGGTTATCGGCGAAACAGGTGTGTTCGCGACCACTGGTGTAGTCGATCAATTGATGCGGGACGCAGAAATGACCGGTCACCATCGCCGGATGAATCCCGCCCACGGCATTGACCGCGAGAATCGCCTCGGCTCCGGCCTGCTTCAGCGCCCAGAGATTGGCGCGATAGTTCACCCGATGCGGCGGGATACGGTGCGGATGACCATGGCGCGCGAGGAACAGCACTTCCTTGCCGGCATACTCACCGATCTGTACCTCGGCCGACGGCGCACCGTAGGGCGTATCCACCGCCAGTGACTGGCGAATGTCCAGGCCTTCGAGCCGGGTCAGGCCGCTGCCACCGATAATCGCGTAAACCGTCATGGCTAGTCCTCAATCAATCAGTTGAGCTTCTTTGAGCGCGCCGACAGCTGCCAGCCAGCGCGGGTCCTGACGGTATTCAATGTTGGCGAAGGCTTGGCCGCGCATGCGCGCAATGCGTGGCGACGGTTTGACTTTCAGGCGCTGGGCGGCGCTCAGCGCGAGCTCGGCGGCGGCGCGGTCGTTGCACACCAGGCCCATGTCGCAACCGGCCGTCAGCGCCGCTTCGATACGACTGGCGGCATCGCCGACCACATGGGCCCCCGCCATCGACAGGTCGTCACTGAAGATCACACCGTCGAATTGCAACTCGCCGCGCAGGATGTCCTGCAACCAGCGGCGGGAGAAACCGGCAGGCTGGGCATCGACCTGCGGGTAAATGACGTGGGCCGGCATGACGGCGGCCAGCTGCTTGCTCAAGCGGGCGAACGGCACCAGGTCATTGGCGCGAATGTCATCGAGGCTACGCTCATCGTTGGGGATGGCAACGTGGGAATCGGCCTCGGCCCAGCCGTGGCCGGGGAAGTGCTTGCCGGTGGCCGCCATGCCGGCGCTGTTCATGCCACGGATGAAGGCACCGGCCAGCAAGGCCGCGCGCTCCGGGTCACCTTCGAACGAACGGGTGCCGACCACGGCGCTGCGCTGGTGATCCAGGTCCAGCACCGGGGCGAAGCTCAGGTCGAGGCCGACCGCCAGCACTTCGGTGGCCATGATCCAGCCGCACTGCTCGGCCAGGTATTCGGCATTCGGGTTGTCGGCAATGGCACGCATCGCCGGCAGCCGCACGAAGCCCTGGCGCAGGCGTTGCACCCGACCGCCCTCCTGGTCCACGGCCAGCAGCAGGTCGGGACGAATGGCGCGGATCGCGGCACTCAATTCACGCACCTGGCGCGGGTGTTCGATGTTGCGCGCAAAAATGATCAGGCCACCCACTTCGGGTTGACGCAACAATTGGCGATCTTCGGCCGTCAGCCAGGTACCGGCGACGTCCACCATCAACGAGCCTTGCAGGCCAGCAGTCATAGAAATTCCTTGAGAACGATGAACCCGGCTCGCACGCATTGGTCACCCCGGGTGATAGCCCGGTTGGCGAAAACAATGGGGTGCAGGTTCAAAACGAGAGTCGGCATGGGCGCCCAGCTTAGCGGATGTCCGCTGCCGCGCCCACCCGTGCGGGGTCAAACCTTGGCGGCAAAGGGTATCGATTTGCTACGCGGACGCAGCTGCGCGGTGGCCATGGCCGTGTCGGTCACGCCGGTTTCGGCCCGCATGCCGGCCGCCAGGAACGGCACCATCAGCCGCATGACTTGCTCAATGGAGGTGTTGACACCGAAGTCGGTCTCGGCGATCGCGCGCAAGGCCTTGATCCCCGACATGCTGAACGCCGCGGCACCGAGCATGAAGTGCACCCGCCAGAACAGCTCGATCGGTGGAATTCGCGGGGCGGCCTCGTTGACCAGGGTCATATAGCGGCGAAACACCTTGCCGTACATGTCTTCCAGGTAACGCCGCAAATGGCCCTGGCTCTGACTGAAGGCAAGGCCCAGCAAGCGCATGAAGATCGACAGGTCATTGCCACTGCGGGGCTGCACCACCAGGGCTTGTTCGACGAGGATTTCCAGCAGTTCTTCGAGGCTCGGCTTGTTTTCCGGCTTGGCCTGACGCCGCTCCAGCTCTTTGTCGAGGCTGATGCAGAACGGGCCGAGAAAGCGCGAGAAGACCGCCTGGATCAGCGCCTTCTTGGAACCGAAGTGATAATTCACCGCCGCCAGATTGACCCCGGCCTTGCTGGTGATCAGGCGCAACGAGGTTTCGGCGAAACCTTTTTCCGCGAACAATTGCTCGGCAGCATCGAGAATGCGTTCAACGGTTTCCGACTGGGCCATGGCTACTCCGCCTGACAAACACTTGTTTGAAACATACGTTTCAGCCCCGGCCTTGTCAAGCCTGGCGGTTCGTTTCGGGAATGGTCGGTCAGCTATTTAACCATACATCGGCGAAGCTTTAATCAGCCGGTTGATCGACCGTCTGGCGGCGGGCAAAAAAAGGGGCATTGCCAAGACCGTTCTACTGTATATAATCCCAGTCACTGTATAAAAAGACAGAGCGATCAATATGCTAAAGCTGACGCCACGCCAAGCAGAAATTCTGGCCTTCATCAAACGGTGCCTGGATGACAACGGCTACCCGCCGACCCGCGCGGAAATCGCTCAGGAACTGGGTTTCAAGTCGCCCAACGCGGCGGAAGAACACCTCAAGGCACTGGCCCGCAAGGGCGCTATCGAGATGACGCCCGGCGCTTCCCGCGGCATTCGCATTCCCGGTTTCGAAGCCAAGGCCGACGAATCCACCCTGCCGATCATCGGACGCGTGGCGGCGGGCGCGCCCATCCTCGCCCAGCAGCACATCGAAGAGTCCTGCAACATCAACCCGACCTTCTTCCATCCCCGCGCCGACTATCTGCTGCGGGTCCATGGCATGAGCATGAAGGACGTGGGCATATTCGATGGCGACCTGCTGGCCGTCCATACCACCCGTGAAGCCCGCAACGGCCAGATCGTGGTCGCGCGGATCGGCGACGAAGTGACCGTGAAGCGCTTCAAGCGCGACGGCAACAAAGTCTGGCTGCTGGCCGAAAACCCTGAATTCGCCCCAATCGAAGTGAACCTGAAAGATCAGGAACTGGTGATCGAAGGCTTGAGTGTCGGCGTCATTCGCCGCTAAAGGAGGCTTTATGCAGTTCCCACATACACCACAGCAAGCCCAGTTGCCGTTGTTCGAGGCGTTCATGATGCAGCCGTTGGCGCCGACACTGAAAGAGGTAGTCGAGTCGCCCTGGAGTGCCGAACCGGATGTCTTCAGCGAGCTGTCGCTGCGTGGTGCGGCCGGGAACTGCCTGAACCTTCTGGCACCGATCCTCAGGGAACTGAGCGAGGACCAGGACGCTCGCTGGCTGACCCTGATCGCCCCGCCCGCCAGCCTGACCCAGGCCTGGCTGCGCGATGCAGGCCTCAATCGCGAACGCATCCTGCTGCTGCAGCCCCGTGGCACCCAGAGCGCCCAGCAACTGACCTGTGAAGCCCTGCGCCTGGGCCGCAGCCATACGGTGGTCAGCTGGCTCAACCCGCTGAACTCAGCCTCACGGCAACAGTTGATCAGCGCCGCCCGGATCGGGGATGCGCAAAGTCTGAATATTCGACTGGGTTAACTGGAAAACCGGGGATGCGCTGAGCAGCGCGGGGCTTCTCCAGGGATTGAGAAGCCGATCTGTGAAAGTATCCGCAATAAATCGACGGACGGGATCAATGGAGAACCCGATTCCCCTGATCCGATTCGAATTCGCCTTCAACCAGGCGACCGGCCATCTGAACGCCGACGCTCAACATCGCCTTGGCGACTTCCACATGCTGGCCTTGCAGGAACGCCTTGGCATCCTCGGAGAAATCCAACGTAACCAGAGAACCCTCGTCCTCGGCCCTGCGCAGCTCGATACGGCCGTCTGGTAACTCGACAATTTCTAGAAAGGACGTTGGCATAAGGATGAGTTCTCCAAGAAAGGCGGGGATTATATAGGCATCTTCCCGGCTTCGCTCGGGATCTTGACCAGATGTCTTCACTCAGGGAAATTTCCCACAGCACACTTCCCTGAGCGAAACCTGGCCAGACACTCTGTTTTTCAGCACTCGTTCAAACCTTCGCGAAAGCGGATCGCCAGGCCCTTGAGGTTCTGACGCCAGCTTTCCAGCTCTTCCCGGCTCAATTCCTGAGGCGCCTCTTCTTCATCCAGGTTAACGGCCAGGATCAGAGGCTGGGTTACATCGCCTTTTGGCTTGTGCGGGGCCCGTGGCGGCTGGAACAGCGCCGCATGGGCGGCCAGCAGCTTGGCCAGCCAGGTTTCCGGGTTTTGTGCCAGCTCGACCATTTCAGCCATTTCAGGAATGGCGATGGCTTCCAGCACTTCCCGGGTCAGCAGCATCTCTGCCCGCGGCGCATTGGCCTGGGGCAAGCGATAGAAGCCGGCGATTTCATGACACAAGCCCAGCAGCGCGCCGTACAGGTGAAACAACGCCGATTCGCGCCCGGCCTGAATCAGCGCCAGCGAGTTCATCGCCCGCCCCTCTTCGGCCTTGGCCAGCGCTTCCAGCGACAGGCCGGCGAAATAAATCTTCTGGTTGGTACGGGTATAGAGTTCGTGGGCCATGACGGCAGCCTCCACAACGAAATAATTGCTTCACGCAGGTCAGACAGTGTCGTGGATCACCTGCGCCTCCCGCAAGCAAAAAACAAAAAGGCCAAGGGAGCTCCGCCCCGCCCTGTAGGAGCCAGGCTTGCCGGCGAAGAACGATAACGCGGTATTACAGTTACACCGCAGCGCCTGGTTCGCCTGTAGGAGCGAGGCTTGCCCGCGAAGAACGATAACGCGGTATTACAGTTACACCGCAGCGCCTGGTTCGCCTGTAGGAGCGAGGCTTGCCCGCGAAGAACGATAACGCGGTATTACTGTTACACCGCGGCGCCTGGTTCGCCGGCAAGCCTGGCTCCTACGGGCGAAGAACGATAACGCGGCATTACAGTTACACCGCGGCGCCTGGTTCGCCTGTAGGAGCGAGGCTTGCCCGCGAAGAACGATAACGCGGCATTACAGTTACACCGCAGCGCCTGGTTCGCCTGTAGGAGCGAGGCTTGCCCGCGAAGAACGATAACGCGGTATTACAGTTACACCGCGGCGCCTGGTTCGCCGGCAAGCCTGGCTCCTACGGGCGAAGAACGACGACGCGGTATGACAGTTACACCGCAGCGCCTGGTTCGCCTGTAGGAGCGAGGCTTGCCCGCGAAGAACGATAACGCGGTATTACTGTTACACCGCGGCGCCTGGTTCGCCGGCAAGCCTGGCTCCTACGGGCGAAGAACAAGCCTGGCTCCTACGGGCGAAGAACGATAACGCGGTATTACTGTTACACCGCGGCGCCTGGTTCGCCGGCAAGCCTGGCTCCTACGGGCGAAGAACGATAACGCGGTATTACTGTTACACCGCGGCGCCTGGTTCGCCGGCAAGCCTGGCTCCTACGGGCGAAGAACGATAACGCGGTATTACTGTTACACCGCGGCGCCTGGTTCGCCGGCAAGCCTGGCTCCTACGGGCGAAGAACGACGACGCGGTATTACAGTTACACCGCGGCGTCTGGTTCGCCGGCAAGCCTGGATCCTACGGGATCAGGCCTTGGCGGTTTTTGCCGGGCGCTTGTCTTCGACTGTCCACTTGCCGCCGTCGTAGTACGCCTTCCAGCCCGTCGGCTTACCGTCCACTTCAGTCTGCACGTACTGCTCCTTGGTCTTGCGGCTGTAACGGATCACCGCTGGCAGGCCGTCCGGGTCTTTCTTCGGTGCTTCGCACAGGAAGTGGTACTTCGGATCGATCTCGTCCTTGTGCGGCACGATCTCCATGACCAACGGCGCACGGGTCTCGCGGTTTTTCGGGAACTGGCTCGCCGCCAGGAACAGCCCGGAAGCACCGTCGCGCAGGATGTAGGTGTCGTTGACCTTTTCGCATTTCAGCTCAGGCATCTTCACCGGGTCCATCTTCGGCGGCGCCGCGTCACCGCTTTTCAGCAGTTTGCGGGTGTTCTTGCAGGTCGCGTTGGTGCAGCCGAAGAATTTGCCGAAACGGCCGGTCTTGAGCTGCATCTCGCTGCCGCACTTGTCGCATTCCAGGCTCGGACCTTCATAGCCCTTGATGCGATAACTGCCCTCTTCGATTTCGTAGCCGTCGCAATCCGGGTTGTTGCCGCAGATGTGCAACTTGCGCTTCTCATCCAGCAGGTAAGCGTCCATCGCCGTGCTGCAGATCGGGCAACGGTGCTTGCCACGCAGCACCAGCGACTCCGACTCACCCTCGTCGTCCGCGGCGATTTCATCGCCCGGCACCAGGTTGACGGTGGCCTTGCAGCGTTCTTTCGGCGGCAGACTGTAGCCCGAGCAACCGAGGAACACGCCAGTCGACGCGGTACGAATCTGCATCGGACGACCGCATACCACGCACGGAATATCCGTCATCACCGGCTGGTTGGCACGCATGCCGCCTTCGGCGCTTTCGGCTACTTCGAGCTTCTTCTTGAAGTCGCCGTAGAACTCGTCGAGCACGTTTTTCCAGTCGCGTTCGCCCTGGGCCACGTCATCGAGGTTCTCTTCCATGCCGGCGGTGAAGCCGTAGTCCATGAGATTGGAGAAGCTCTCGGCCAGGCGCTCGGTGACGATGTCGCCCATCTTTTCCGAATAGAAACGACGGTTGTGCAGCGCCACGTAGCCGCGGTCCTGGATGGTCGAAATGATCGCCGCGTAGGTCGAAGGACGACCGATGCCACGTTTTTCCATTTCCTTGACCAGGCTCGCTTCCGAGTAACGCGCCGGCGGCTTGGTGAAGTGCTGGGTCGGATCAAGCTTGATCAGCTTCATCGCGTCGCCCTGGGCCATGTCCGGCAGCACGTCGTCATCGCCAGGCTTGGCGATCTGCGGCATCACGCGGGTGTAGCCGTCGAACTTGAGGATGCGGCCCTTGGCGCGCAGCTCGAAGTCGCCGGCACCGACGGTGACCGTGGTCGACAGGTATTGCGCCGGCAGCATCTGGCAAGCGAGGAACTGGCGCCAGATCAGCTCGTAGAGCCGCTCAGCGTCACGCTCCATGCCCGTCAGCTTGCTTGGCTCGGTATTGGCATCGGAGGGACGAATCGCTTCGTGAGCCTCTTGTGCGCCTTCCTTGCTGCTGTAGACGTTCGGGTTTTCCGGCAGGTACTTCTTGCCGAACTCCCCTTCAATATAAGTGCGCGCCATCGTCACGGCATCGGCCGAGAGGTTGGTGGAGTCGGTACGCATGTACGTGATGTAGCCCGCTTCGTACAAACGCTGGGCCATCATCATGGTCTTCTTCACCCCGAAGCCCAGGCGGTTGCTCGCGGCCTGTTGCAGGGTGGAGGTGATGAACGGCGCCGACGGCTTGCTGCTGGTCGGCTTGTCTTCGCGCTTGACGATGCTGTAGCTGGAAGCCTTGAGCTTCTCCAGCGCGGCCATGGCCTGGGCTTCGTTGAGCGGCTTGAAGGCCTCGCCTTTCTCGCGGGCCACGTCGAAGCGCACGGTGGCGCCCTTGGCGGTGCCGAGATCTGCGTGGACTTCCCAGTACTCTTCCGGGTTGAACGCACGGATTTCGCGCTCACGCTCAACGACCAGTTTTACCGCCACCGATTGCACGCGACCGGCGGACAGGCCACGGGCGACCTTGGCCCACAGCAGCGGCGACACCATGTAACCGACCACGCGGTCAAGGAAACGACGCGCCTGCTGGGCGTTGACACGGTCGATGTCCAGCTCGCCCGGCTTGGAGAAGGCTTCCTGAATCGCCTTCTTGGTAATTTCGTTGAACACCACGCGCTTGTAGCGGGTGTCGTCACCCCCGATGGCTTCGCGCAGGTGCCAGGCAATGGCTTCCCCCTCGCGATCCAAGTCGGTTGCGAGATAGATGGTGTCAGCATCCTTGGCGAGCCGGCGCAGCTCTTCGATGACTTTCTCTTTGCCCGGAAGGATCTCGTACTTGGCTTTCCAGCCATGATCGGGATCGACGCCCATGCGCGAGACCAGCTGCTTGCGCGCTTTTTCTTTCGGCGTTAGCACCGGACCTTCACCCGCGGCGGCCTTGCCGCGCTTGGCGGCAGGCTCTTTGCTGGCGCTAGCCGAACCGCTGGTGGGCAGGTCTCGGATATGGCCGATACTCGACTTCACCACGTATTGGTTACCCAGATACTTGTTGATGGTCTTGGCCTTAGCCGGGGATTCCACAATGACCAGCGATTTGCCCATGGATCAGAAAATTCCTGAATTCTAGAAGTGAAAGGCGGTTGGCGCCTGACGCGGCACCGCTATATATAGTGGCTACAAGGTGAGGTCAAGCGCAGGGTCCTGCGCGCACTCAGCTTATGGCTTGGTAAAAAGGCTCTCTTCGGCGTGCACCAAAGCAAAGCGTGGCACCTGTTCGCCGTCAACTTCGACCGACTCCAGGAACATGCTCAAGGGGCGCACCCAAAAGCCGTAATCGCCATACAGGGCTTGGTAGAAGACCACTTCTTCCTCGGTTTCCGAATGCCGCGCGGTGCTGAATACGCGGTACTGCGGACCTTTGTAATGCTCGTACAGACCAGGTTGTAACGGCATGGTTTGGCCCTCGCTCAAATCTTTTCAAAAAAAAAACAAAAAAATCCGGAAAAACAAAAACCGGGGCACTTGGCCCCGGCTTCCATCAACGAAACGCTTAAACGCGTTCGAAGACGGTGGAGATGCCTTGGCCGAGACCAATGCACATGGTGGCTACCCCGAAGGTGCCGCCATTCTGCTTCATCACGTTCAACAGGGTGCCGGAGATACGTGCACCGGAGCAACCAAACGGATGACCCAGGGCAATGGCGCCGCCGTGCAGGTTAACCTTCTCGTTCATCTTGTCGAGCACTTTCAAATCTTTCAGCACCGGCAGGGCCTGTGCGGCGAACGCTTCGTTGAGCTCGAAGAAGTCGATATCGTTGATGCCAAGACCTGCGCGCTTCAGTGCTTTGTGCGTCGCCGGTACTGGACCATAGCCCATGATCGCCGGGTCCACACCCGCCACCGCCATCGAGCGGATCACCGCCAGCGGCTGGATGCCCAGGTCCTGGGCACGTTGCGCCGACATCACGATCATGCACGAAGCACCATCAGTGATCTGCGACGAAGTGCCCGCTGTCACGGTGCCACCTTTCGGGTTGAACGCTGGCTTCAAAGCCGCCAGGCTTTCCAGGGTGGTTTCCGGACGAATGGTTTCGTCGTAGTCGAACAGTTTCAGGAAACCGTTCTCGTCGTAGCCCTGCATCGGGATGATTTCGTCCTTGAACTTGCCTTCCACAGTCGCCTTTTGGGCGAGCTGGTGGGAGCGCAGCCCGAAAGCATCCTGCTGCTCGCGAGTAATACCGTGCATCTTGCCCAGCATTTCCGCGGTCAGGCCCATCATGCCCGAGGCTTTCGCCGCATGCAGCGACATGTGCGGGTTCGGATCGACACCGTGCATCATGCTCACGTGACCCATATGCTCGACGCCACCCACCACGAACACGTCACCGTTACCGGTCATGATCGCTTGCGCAGCGGTGTGCAGAGCACTCATCGACGAGCCACACAGACGGCTGACGGTCTGGCCGGCAGCGGTGTGCGGAATCTGCGTCATCAGGGATGCCATGCGGGCGATGTTCCAGCCCTGCTCCAGGGTCTGGTTCACACAGCCCCAGATCACATCTTCGACTTCGTTCGGGTCGACCTTGACGTTGCGTTCCAGCAGTTTGCTGATCAAGTGCGCCGACATGTCTTCGGCGCGGGTGTTGCGGTGCATGCCGCCCTTGGAGCGGCCCATCGGCGTACGACCGAAGTCGACAATCACGACGTCTCTAGGATTCAAGCTCATAAAATTTCACTCTCGCTCTAGTGTGGGCGCTTAACCGAAGAACCGTTGGCCGGTTTTGGCCATTTCACGCAGTTTTGCGGTCGGGTGGTACAGCGCGCCCAAATCAGCGTACTGGTCAGCCAGGGCAACGAACTCGGCCACACCGATCGAGTCGATGTAGCGCAGCGCACCGCCGCGGAATGGAGGGAAACCAATACCGTAGACCAGACCCATGTCGGCTTCGGCAGCGGTCTCGACGATGCCGTCTTCCAAGCAGCGCACGGTCTCCAGGCACAGCGGGATCATCAGCCAGTTGACGATGTCTTCGTCAGTGACTTCACGCTGTTCGAACACGATCGGCTTGAGCACGTCCGCCACCGACGGGTCGGCGACTTTCTTCTGCTTGCCGTTCTTGTCGGTCTCGTAGGCGTAGAAGCCCTTGCCGTTCTTCTGGCCCAGGCGCTTGGCTTCGTAGAGCGCGTCGACGGCCGAACGACGGTCGTCTTTCATGCGGTCCGGGAAACCTTCAGCCATCACGTCGCGACCGTGGTGGCCGGTGTCGATGCCGACCACGTCCATCAGGTACGCCGGGCCCATCGGCCAGCCGAATTTTTCCATGACCTTGTCGATGCGCACGAAGTCCACACCGGCGCTGACCAGCTTGGCGAAACCGCCGAAGTACGGGAACAGCACGCGGTTGACCAGAAAGCCCGGGCAATCGTTGACGACGATCGGGTTCTTGCCCATTTTCTTGGCGTAGGCCACGGTGGTGGCGATGGCCAGCTCGCTGGACTTCTCGCCACGGATCACTTCCACCAGCGGCATCATGTGCACCGGGTTGAAGAAGTGCATGCCGACGAAGTTTTCCGGACGCTTGAGGGCCTTGGCCAGCAAGGTGATGGAAATGGTCGAGGTGTTGGACGCGAGGATGGTGTCCTCCTTGACCTGGCCTTCCACTTCAGCCAACACGGCTTGCTTGACCTTGGGGTTCTCGACGACCGCTTCGACGACCAGGTCGACGTGACCGAAGTCACCGTAGGACAGGGTCGGACGAATGCCGTTGAGTACTTCGGCCATTTTCGCCGCGGTCATGCGACCTTTATCAACGCGGCTCACCAGCAGCTTGGCGGCTTCAGCCAGGCCTTGCTCGATGCCGTGCTCGTTGATGTCCTTCATCAGGATCGGCGTGCCTTTGGAGGCCGACTGATAAGCGATACCGCCCCCCATGATGCCGGCGCCCAACACGGCGGCCTGCTTCACGTCCTTGGCGATTTCGTCGTAGGCCTTGGCCTTTTTCTTCAGTTCCTGATCGTTCAGGAACAGACCGATCAAGCTCTGCGCGGCAGAGGTCTTGGCCAGTTTGACGAAACCGGCGGCTTCGACTTCCAGCGCCTTGTCACGACCGAAGTTCGCGGCTTTCTGGATGGTCTTGATCGCTTCGACCGGCGCCGGGTAGTTCGGGCCCGCTTGACCGGCGACGAAACCTTTGGCGGTCTCGAACGACATCATTTGTTCGATGGCGTTGAGCTTGAGTTTTTCCAGCTTCGGCTGACGCTTGGCCTTGTAATCGAATTCGCCGGAGATGGCGCCCTTGACCAGGTTCAGTGCGGCTTCCAGCAGTTTCTCCGGGGCGACCACGGCGTCGACGGCACCGACTTTCAGTGCGTCTTCGGCGCGGTTTTCCTTACCGGCGGCAATCCACTCGATGGCGTTGTCGGCACCGATGATGCGCGGCAGGCGCACAGTGCCGCCGAAGCCCGGATAGATGCCCAGCTTGACTTCCGGCAGACCGATCTTGGCGGTGTTGGCCATGACGCGGTAGTCCGCCGCCAGGCACATTTCCAGACCGCCGCCCAGGGCAATGCCGTTGATCGCGGCGACAGTCGGGACATTCAGGTCTTCGAAATCGCTGAAGATCCTGTTGGCTTCGAGGTTGCCTGCCACAAGCTCTGCATCGGGCAGCTTGAAGTTCTCGACAAATTCGGTGATGTCGGCGCCAACGATGAACACGTCCTTGCCACTGCTGACGATCACACCCTTGATCGAATTATCTGCCTTGATGGTGTCTACGGCCTGACGCAATTCATTCAGGGTTAGACGGTTGAACTTGTTGACGGACTCACCCTTGAGGTCGAATTTCAATTCGACGATGCCACTTTCAAGAGCCTTAACCGTGATGGCTTTACCTTCGTAAATCATCAACTGATCTCCACGATATGGAAGCTGAACAGTACACGTCGGACGCAGGCAAATGGCTTGGCAGGGACGGTTATCGTCAATGCTACGCCCATCCACCCGGCACACCCGCCAACGCGATAGTCGGGATTCTGTAGGAGCATTCTGTAATACAAACGCTCAATTCATACGCCCGTTTGATTTGGGTACGCCACCTTCACGGAATTTCCGACAATTGTCAATCGCCCAAAATACGGGTTGAAACGCGACTTTACGGTCATTTCCGTACCACGAAGACCTGCAACACGCGGATGCATGTGCGGCCATTCATAGGATCAATTGTTAGAAAAGTCGCCCTAAAACGCGGCAGGCTGCGTTTAACAGGCTACGCTGGCGGGGAGATGAGATATTTTTCAACGCTTTGGGTGAATACCCGCCGCAAGATCAATGTGACAAAGAATTACCGGCCTGCCTGGCCAACTTCCGCCCGATGATGATGTCGGGCTTTTTATTGCCTGCTTGCCAGGCGCATGGCGCGACTCTTCGCAGGAGCCCCTGTAGGAGCGAGGCTTGCCCGCGAAGGCGGCCTCACGCCTGGCAGCGCCCCGGAAAACGCCTTCGCCGGCAAGCCTGGCTCCTACAGGGGATCGGGGTTCAGGCCAGGGCTTTGAGGGTGGCGTCGATTTGCTGCAGCACGTCGGCTTCGCCCTTCTCGCCCCAATACAAGGTGATCATCTGCTTGTCCGCCTCGACCTTGTACACATTGCCCGGCAATTTTTCGAAATGATTGAGCAGCACAGGATCCTCACAGGCCTCCTGCCACTGATTCACCCATTCCCCCGGGGATTTTTGCCAATAGCTCCAGCACGCTGGCTGATTGCCACGCCTTGGCCTATGGTACTGCGCGCACGGGCTCGGCGGCTCCGGGCTGAGCCAGTGCGGCCAGTCCTGAGGCGCCAGCTGCATGGCCAGGCCGATGCGTCGCGCCTCCATGCGCAGGGCCATGCGCCCGCTCTGGCCACGTGACGGCCGCAACCATGCCAGCGGGCTCAGGACCACTAACAGGATTGACACCACTATCCAGACCGTCATATCTGTACTCTCTTTTTTACAGGCATCTTTTTTACAGGCATCTTTTTTACATGCACCGTTTTTACATGCACCGTTTTTAATTGCATCGTTTTTGCATCGTTTTTGAATGCATCGATTTTAAATGTGCGCGCCGGGTCACTTTGAAACCAATGCGCGTGAAACCAGCCATACTTACCACTATTGCAATCCTCAGGAGGAGCACCTCATGCCCTACAACCACATCCTGGTCGCTGTAGACCTGACCGAAGAGTGCGACCCTGTCATCCACCGCGCTCGCGAGCTGTCGGTGAGCAACGGTGCCAAGCTGTCCCTGGTGCATATCGTCGAGCCGATGGCCATGGCCTTTGGCGGCGACGTGCCGATGGACCTGTCACAACTGCAACAACAGCAGTTCGATCAGGCCCGGGACCGTCTGGACCGACTTATCATCAAGTATCCGGAACTGTCCAAGGAATACAGCCACCTGACCTACGGCCAGCCCCGACAGGAGATTCACCACCTGGCCAAGGAGCAGACCTGCGACCTGATCGTGGTGGGCAGCCATGGCCGCCACGGTCTGGCGCTGCTGCTGGGCTCCACCGCCAATGACGTACTGCACGGCGCGCCGTGCGACGTGCTCGCGGTGCGCCTGCAAAACAAAAGCTGACACACAGCCTGCCCCTGTGGGAGCGAGCTTGCTCGCGATGGTCGTCAACGATAACGCTTGAAACCTGGCAACCCGTGCGCTCTCAGGTTTTTCGCGAGCAAGCTCGCTCCTACAGGGTGGTCGTCAACGATAATGCGTGAAGCCTGGTACCCTGCGGCGTTCTCAGGGTTTTCGCGAGCAAGCTCGCTCCTACAGTGAATCGATGTCGACCTGGTGATCGGGTTGCATACGAAAAGCCCGGCGCTCATCACTGAAACGCCGGGCTTTTTTATTGCGGGATCAATCAGGCATCCAGCTCGGCCCAGCGCTCGACCATGATGTCCAGCTCAGCATTCAACTGCTCCAGCTGGGCAATCACCGCAGCGGTTTCGGCCGCTGGGCGCTGGTAAAACCCGGCATCCGCCATCTGCGCTTCAACGGCAGCGATCTGCTGCTCCATGGCTTCGATCTGCCCTGGCAAGGCTTCCAGCTCACGCTGCACCTTGTAGCTGAGCTTTTTCTTGGCCACTGGCGCTTCTACCGCAGCGACTGGCGCCGGCTCAGCCGTGACCACCGCAGAAGTCAGGTCGGCCTTGCCCGATTTGCTCTCGGTCACGCCCAACAAACGCGGCGAGCCGCCCTGGCGCAGCCAGTCCTGGTAACCACCGACGTATTCGCGAACCTTGCCTTCACCTTCGAAGACCAGGGTGCTGGTGACCACGTTGTCGAGGAATGCCCGGTCGTGGCTGACCATCAGCACGGTGCCGTTGAAGGTCAGCAAGACCTCTTCCAGCAGCTCCAGGGTTTCAACGTCGAGGTCGTTGGTCGGTTCGTCGAGCACCAGCAGGTTCGCCGGCTTGCTGAACAGTTTGGCCAGCAACAGACGGGCACGCTCACCGCCGGACAGCGCCTTGACCGGCGTGCGGGCACGCTGCGGGCTGAACAGGAAGTCGCCGAGGTAGCTCAACACGTGACGGCTCTGGCCATCGATATCGATGAAGTCGCGACCTTCGGCCACGTTGTCGATCACGGTCTTTTCCAGGTCCAGCTGATGGCGCAACTGGTCGAAGTAAGCCACGTCGATGCGCGTCCCCTCCTCCACGGTGCCGCTGGTAGGCTGCAGGCCGCTGAGCATCAGTTTCAGCAGGGTGGTCTTGCCGGTACCGTTGGCACCGAGCAGGCCGATACGGTCGCCGCGCGTCAGGACCATCGAGAAATCCTTGATCAGGAACGGGCCGCCCGGGTGAGCAAAACTCACGTTCTCGAGCACCATCACCTGCTTGCCGGACTTGTCGGCGGTATCCAGCTGAATGTTGGCTTTGCCGGTGCGCTCACGACGCTCGCTGCGCTCGACGCGCAGGGCTTTCAGGGCGCGGACGCGGCCTTCGTTACGGGTGCGGCGCGCCTTGATGCCCTGGCGGATCCAGACTTCTTCCTGGGCCAGCTTCTTGTCGAACAGCGCGTTGGCGGTTTCTTCAGCGGCCAGGGAGGCTTCCTTGTGCACCAGGAAGCTGGCGTAGTCGCCGTTCCAGTCGATCAGGCCGCCGCGATCCAGTTCGAGGATGCGGGTAGCGAGGTTCTGCAGGAAGGACCGGTCGTGCGTGATGAACAGCACGGCGCCCTGGAAATCCTTCAGCGCTTCTTCGAGCCAGGCAATGGCACCGATGTCCAGGTGGTTGGTCGGTTCGTCGAGCAGCAGCAGGTCCGGTTCGGACACCAGGGCCTGGGCCAGCAGGACGCGGCGACGCCAGCCGCCGGACAATTCGGCGAGGGTCTTGTCGGCCGGCAACTGCAGACGGCTCAAGGTGCTGTCGACCAGTTGCTGCAAACGCCAGCCGTCACGGGCTTCGAGGTCGTGCTGGACGTGCATCAGCTTGTCCAGGTCGGCGTCGGTGACGATGTTCTGGCTCAGGTGGTGATACTGCGCGAGCAGCTCGCCGACACCGTCCAGGCCTTCGGCCACCACGTCGAACACGGTCCGCTCGTCGGCTACCGGCAATTCTTGCGGCAATTCGCCGATCTTGAGACCGGGCGCGCGCCAAACGGAGCCCTCGTCAGGCTTCTGGTCGCCCTTGACGAGCTTCATCATGCTGGACTTGCCAGTGCCGTTGCGGCCGATGATGCACACCCGCTCACCACGGGCGATCTGCCAGGACACCTTGTCCAACAACGGCATAGCGCCGAAAGCAAGGGACACATCGCTGAATTTGAGCAGGGTCATGAGCTTCTCCAAAAACCGGGCGCGCATTCTACCTGACTTGAGGCTGCAGAAGGCCGGCAATTTCACCTTGGCGACACTCTGCACCACAAATGTTGCGAGTTGATGCCGACACGCCCGCAAAGCTTTCGCCCGTTGCTGGCAAAAGGCTAAGCTACAGTTAATTAAGCGCGGGCATCGCTTGCGCTTGTCATGATTTCTCTGCCCGGACGTCTCATGCGCAGTCGCCTTTTTAGTCTTTTGTCCTGTTTTCTTCTTACTGCCACCGTCGTCCACACCGCGCAGGCCGTGGATTTGTCCACCCAACGCCAGTATTACGATGAAGCCAAGCGCGCCCTGGCCAAAGGCGACAGCGGCCCGTATTTCCGCTATCGCCAGGCCCTGAGCGATTATCCGCTGGAACCGTACCTGGCGTATGACGAACTGACCGCGCGCCTGAAATACGCAAGCAATGCCGAAATCGAGCAATTCCTCGCCGAGCACGGCGACCTGCCCCAGGCCAACTGGATGAAGTTGCGCTGGTTGCGCTGGCTGTCCGAACGCGGCGACTGGGCGACCTTCGTCAAGTATTACGACCCGAAGATGAACTTCACCGAGCTGGACTGCCTGAACGCGCAATACCAGATCACCCATAACCAGAAAGCCGAAGGTTACGCCAACGCGCAAAAACTCTGGCTGACCGGCAAATCCCAACCCGAGGCTTGCGACACGCTGTTCGGCATCTGGGCCGCCGAAGGCCAGCTGACCGAGCAACGCCGCTGGGAGCGCACCAAGCTCGCGGCCCAGGCGCGCAACTATCCGCTGGCCAACAGCCTGGTCAACGGCTTGACCACCCTCGCCCCGCGCGGTCGCCTGTTGGTGGAAGTGGCGCAGAAACCTGAACTGCTCAACACGCCGTCACGCTTCATTCCGGCCGACGAGCCGATGTCCGACGTGGTCAGCCTGGGCCTGCGCCGCCTGGCGCGGCAGGATCCGGACCGGGCGATGCAGATGCTCGACGGCTACGCCAGCAGCATGCACTTCTCCCGCGATGAAAAAGTGGCGATCGCCCGGGAAATCGGCCTGTCCCTGGCCAAGCGGTTCGACCCTCGCGCGTTGGACATGATGACCAAATACGACCCGGAACTGCGCGACAACACCGTGTCGGAATGGCGCATGCGCCTGCTGTTGCGCCTGGCCCGCTGGGACGACGCCTACCAGTTGAGCCGCCGCCTGCCCCAGGACCTGGCGACGACCAACCGCTGGCGCTACTGGCAGGCGCGCAGCCTGGAACTGGCGCAGCCCCAGAGCCCGGAAGTGCAGACGCTCTACAAGGGCCTGGCCCGCGAGCGTGATTTCTATGGCTTCCTGGCCGCCGACCGCTCCCAGTCGCCCTACTCGCTGAACAACAAACCGCTGGTGCTCAGCCAGGCACTGATCAACAAGGTGCGCAACACCCCGGGCATCCGTCGGGCACTGGAATTCCACGCCCGCGGGCAAATCGTCGACGGCCGCCGCGAGTGGTATCACGTCAGCCGCCATTTCAACCGTGACGAAATGGTCGCCCAGGCCAAACTGGCCTATGACCTGAAATGGTATTTCCCGGCGATCCGCACCATCAGTCAGGCGCAATACTGGGACGACCTGAACATCCGCTTCCCGATGGCCCACCGCGAAACCCTGGTGCGTGAAGCCAAGGTCCGCGGGCTGCATTCGAGCTGGGTGTTCGCCATCACCCGCCAGGAAAGCGCCTTCATGGACGACGCCCGCTCCAGCGTCGGCGCCAGCGGCCTGATGCAGCTGATGCCCGGCACCGCCAAGGAAACCGCGCGCAAGTTCAGCATTCCACTGGCCTCGCCGCAGCAGGTGTTCAATCCGGACAAGAACATCCAGCTCGGCGCCGCGTACCTGAGCCAGGTCCACGCCCAATTCAACGGCAACCGCGTCCTCGCCTCCGCCGCCTACAACGCCGGCCCCGGCCGCGTGCGCCAGTGGCTGCGCGGCGCCGACCACCTGAGTTTCGACGTGTGGGTGGAAAGCATCCCCTTCGACGAAACCCGCCAATACGTGCAGAACGTGTTGTCGTACTCGGTGATCTACGGCCAGAAACTCAACTCGCCACAGCCCCTGGTGGATTGGCATGAGCGGTATTTTGATGATCAGTGATGCGGTACATCACCTGTAGGAGCAAGCTCGCTCCTACAGGAACTCAAACAAAAATGCCCGCTTCAATTGAAGCGGGCATTTTTTAAATCAAAATCAAAATCAAAAGCAGCCTCGCTACTTGGTCGGTTACTTGGTCGGTTACTTGGTCGGTACTGGGTCGGTACTGGGTCGGTTACTGGGTCGCTCTGAGCCGGGATCGGTGACGCTCTGCGGCGAACTTTCAATGAAGATCCCTGCTGGAGCTGGCTTGTCGGATCGCCGCACCGTAGCGAATGGGGTCTATCAGCCAACACCTCCAGTGAATGTGCCGCCGTCTTCGCCGGCAAGCCGGTCTCGCTCCCACAGGGGTTCTTTGCCGGACTTGGATTGAGTACGCGCGATTACCTATAGGTGAAGCTCGGATTCAGCCTTCCCATCACTAAACTGCAACGCCGCCAACCGCGCATACAACGCATTGCTCGCAATCAACGCCTGATGCGTGCCCACCGCCACCAGCTTCCCTTGATCCATCACCGCAATCCGGTCGGCGTTTTTCACCGTGGCCAGGCGGTGGGCGATGACCAGGGTGGTGCGGTTTTTCATCAGGCTGGGCAGGGCTTGCTGGATCAGGTGTTCGCTCTGGGCATCGAGGGCGCTGGTGGCTTCGTCGAGCAGCAGGATCGGCGCATCCACCAGCAGCGCCCGGGCGATGGCCAGGCGTTGGCGCTGGCCGCCGGACAGGCCGAGGCCGGCGTCCCCCAGGTGGGTCTGGTAACCGTTGGGCATGGCCTCGATAAAGTCATGGGCGTAGGCAATGGTTGCCGCTTCCTTGACCTGGGCCAGGGTCGCCGTCGGGTTGCCGTAGCGGATGTTCTCTTCGATGCTGCCATAGAACAGCGCCGGGTTTTGCGAGACCAGGGCGAAGCAGCGGCGCAGGTCCAGCGGGTCGAGTTGGGTCAGGGGAATGCCGTCGAGCAGGATGCGGCCTTCGGCGGGATCGTAAAAGCGCAGTAGCAAGTCATACACCGTCGACTTGCCGGCCCCGGACGGCCCCACCAGCGCCAGGGTTTCGCCGGCGTTGATGGTCAGGTTAAGGCCATCGACGGCGTAGCTTTCCGGACGCGACGGGTAGGAAAAACGCAGGTCCTGCAGCACCAGTTCGCCCTTGACCCGCTCCGGCAAGGTCACCAGGCCCGTGGTCGGCGGCTGAATGATGTTTTCCGAACGCAACAACTCGGCAATCCGCTCCGCAGCGCCAGCAGCGCGCTGCAATTCGCCGATCACTTCGCTCAAGGTACCGAATGCACTGCCGACGATCAGGCTGTAAAAGACAAAGGCAGCCAGCTCACCCTCGGTGATCCGCCCGGCAATTACATCCATGCCCCCGACCCACAACATCACCCCGACCGCGCCCAGCACCAGCACGATCACCAGGGTAATCAGCCAGGCGCGCTGAAAGATGCGTTTGCGGGCAGTGTCGAATGCCTCCTCCACGGTCACGGCAAAGCGCTGCTCGTCCTGCGCCTGATGGTTGTACGCCTGCACGGTCTTGATCTGGCCCAGGGTTTCGACAACGTAGCTGCCGATGTCGGCAATCCGGTCCTGACTCAGGCGCGACAGGCTGCGTACGCGCCGGCCGAAAATCAGGATCGGCGCGATCACCAGGGGCAAGGCAATCACCACGATGCTGGTCAGCTTGGGGTTGGTAACGAACAACAGGACGATCCCGCCGATCACCATCAGCAAATTACGCAGGAACAACGACAGCGAAGAGCCGATCACCGATTGCAACAAGGTGGTATCGGCGGTCAGGCGCGACTGGATCTCGGAGCTGCGGTTGTCTTCGTAGAACCCCGGGTGCAGGTAAATCAGGTGGTTGAACACCTGGCGGCGGATGTCCGCGACCGCGCGTTCGCCGATCCACGACACCAGGTAAAACCGCGTGAACGTGCCGATCGCCAGGCCGAGCACCAGCAGCAGGAACAGGCCGATGGACTGGTTGAGCAAGTGCGGCGACTGGGTCATGAACCCCTGGTCCACCAACAGGCGAATGCCCTGCCCCATGGACAAGGTGATGCCGGCCGTGACGACCAGGGCAATCAAGGCACCGAAGGCCGGCCAACGATACGGCGCGAGAAAACGACTGGCCAGGCGAAACGCGCGGCGTTGACGAGCAGAAAGCATCAGGATCTTCCCTGTACGCGATAGAGCCATTAATCGGGAGCCTACACCGCTCAACAGGGCGGCATTTGTGTAAATCACAATGAGTCGGTTTAATTATGACCGCAATGCCTAGCCCCTAGACGCTATTGGTCTAAAGTTCGGGTGGCGAGACCGCAGTATTTCTGGTGGACTGATATGGCTGCCCGGAGGATCGCAGGGAGTTGTCATGGCCCGGTCACCTGGCGGCTCTACAGTAAGCACACAACCTGATGAGGAGACAGGCCATGTCCTTGCAAAACAGCAGCGAAGACAAAATTCAAGTGATCCGCACACAGCCAGACCAGTCTCTGGGTTGCTCGATTATTGATGAGAAAGGGCAAGAAGTACCGATCACTGAAGACATGGTCCAGGACGCTTGCCGCGAACTGGAAAAGCGATTGGTCAAGCCTGCCGAAGAAAAGTGATATAGCCACCGTCTTCTTGACCCGGCCCTGGTGGCCGGGTTTTTTATGGGGTGCTGATCCGGCAAATGCGGTGCGTCATTCGCGGGCAAGCCTCGCTCCTACAAGATTGATGCGATGCCGAAATGGACGCATGCCCCGTAGGAGCGAGGCTTGCCCGCGAAGGTGCCGACCCGGTCCCTAAACCGCCACCGCCCCCAACGCCGCCACCATCTTGTGCAATACCGGCGAATCCCCCTCAACCCGCACCTGCAACCCATCAATCTCCCGCCGCAACGGATAATGCTTGCGCAACGTATCAAACGCCGCCCGCTGCTCGCTCACATTGCCCACCAGACTACGGCGAAAATCCGCATCGTCCCGGCGCGGGTCGTACACCGCCCGGCACACCATCGCCAACGCCCACGCCGGGTCGCTTTGCCCGTTCAAGGTCACCTGCGACAACCAGGGCGCCGGCAGCAGATCGCTCAAGCTGACCTGCTCCGGTTGCCCGAGGAACCGGCAATACGCCTGATAGATCTGCGCCGTCCCGCGCTGCTTGCCGTCCAGGCTGTACCCGGCAATGTGCGGCGTCGCCAGAACGCAGAGCTCGGCCAGCGCCACATCGACTTCAGGCTCGCCTTCCCAGACATCCAGCACCGCCTGCAGGTCTTCACGCTGCAACAGCACCTGGCGCAACGCGGTGTTATCCACCACCGGGCCACGACTGGCGTTGATCAGCCAGGCGCCGGGCTTGAGTTGATTCAAGCGGTTTTTATCAAACAGGTGCCAGGTCGACTGCGCTCCGTGCTTCTTCAACGGCGTGTGCAGGCTGATGACGTCGCACTGCTCGATGATCTGCTCGAGGCTGACGTAATCGCCCCCTTCGGCGGCTTGCCGGGGTGGATCGCAGACCAGCACCTTCCAGCCCAGTCCTTTGAGCACCTTGACCAACCGGCCCCCCACCTCGCCGGCCCCCACCACCCCGTAGGTGCGCTGCGTCAGGTCGGCGCCTTCGATCTCGGCCAGGGTCAGCAGACTGCCCAGCACGTAGTCGACCACGCCCCGGGCGTTGCAACCGGGGGCGCTGGACCAGGTGATGCCGGCCCGCTGAAAATAATCCAGGTCCAGGTGATCGGTGCCGATGGTGCAGGTGCCGACAAACCGCACCTTGCTGCCCTCGAGCAGCGCGCGATTGACGTTGGTCACCGAACGCACCAGCAGCACATCGGCCTGCTCGACGGTGGCGCGGTCGATGGAACGTCCCGGCACCCGGCGGATTTCGCCGAAACCTTCGAAAAAGGCGTCGAGCAGCGGGATATTTTCGTCGGCAACAATCAGCATGGCAGGCTCCTTTGGCGGGTTGGCAGTGTAGGCGGAGATGGCTGTGGTGGGCCAGCGGGCATTGCTCGCCGTTATACGAAAAGACCGAGCCGCCAATCCTGACTTTTGGGGTCTGATCCCCCGGTGGAAGATCCTCCTGTGGCCCCCTGTGGAATACACTCCTGTGCCCCCCCCTGTGGGAGCGAGCTTGCTCGCGATGGCGGTGTGTCAGCCGCCATCAACTCCACTGCCCCACCGCTATCGCGAGCAAGCTCGCTCCCACAGGGGATTGTCGAACCTTGCGAGTCACCATTACAAAATCCCAACACAGCGATTTTCCTGACCGATACGTCAACAGGTAGAATGCCCCGCCACGCGCATCAAACACCTCTGGACGTTCCGCCCTTGAATTCCGTAACCGACCGCCCCGCCGCTCCCGCCCTCACCCGCCCCGCCCGGGTTCGCCTGGAGCTGAAAACCCTGCTCGCCCTGGCCCTGCCAATCATGGTCGCGCAGCTGGCCACCACCGCCATGGGCTTCGTCGATGCGGTGATGGCCGGCCGGGTCGGGCCGCGGGATCTGGCGGCGGTGGCGCTGGGCAACTCGATCTGGGTCCCGGTGTTCCTGTTGATGACGGGCACCCTGCTGGCCACCACCCCGAAAGTCGCCCAGCGTTTCGGCGCCGGCACCCACAGCGAAATCGGCCCGATCGTGCGTCAGGCCCTGTGGCTGGCCCTGGTGGTTGGTTTGATTGCAACCATCATGCTATTCAGCGCCGAACCGATCCTGCACCTGATGAAGGTCGATCCCGAACTGATCGGCCCCTGCATGCAATACCTGCACGGCATCGCCAGCGGCCTGCCCGCCGTCGCCGTCTACCATGTACTGCGCTGCTTCAGTGACGGCCTGGGCCGCACGCGCCCGGCCATGGTCCTCGGCTTGTGCGGGCTGGCGCTGAACATTCCGCTGAACTACGTGTTCATCTATGGCCACTTCGGGGTGCCGGCCATGGGCGGCGTCGGTTGTGGCTGGGCCACGGCGATCGTGATGTGGGTCATGGCCCTGGGCATGGCCGGCTGGGAACGCTGGGCGCCAGCCTACCAATCGAGCAAGCTGTTCAGCCGTTTCGACTGGCCGCAATGGTCGGTTATCAAACGCCTGCTGGGCATCGGCATGCCGATCGGGATTGCGGTGTTCGCCGAATCGAGCATCTTCGCCGTGATCGCCCTGCTGATCGGCAGCCTTGGCGCAACGGTGGTCGCCGGGCACCAGATCGCGCTGAACTTCAGCTCGCTGGTGTTCATGATCCCCTACTCCCTCGGCATGGCCGTGACCGTGCGCGTCGGCCAGGCCCTCGGGCGCCAGCAACCCCGTGAAGCGCGCTTCGCCGCCGGGGTCGGCATGGGCACGGCGCTGGCGTATGCGTGCATTTCGGCGAGCATGATGCTGTTGCTGCGCGAACAGATCGCAACCATCTACACCGCCGACCCGACGGTGATCCAGGTGGCGGCGATGCTGATCGTGTATTCGGCGCTGTTCCAGTTCTCCGACGCGATCCAGGTCACCGCGGCCGGCGCGTTGCGGGGCTACCAGGACACCCGGGTAACGATGATCCTGACCCTGTTCGCCTACTGGGGCATCGGTTTGCCCGTGGGTTACATCCTGGGCCTGACCGACTGGTTCGGCCCCCCGAGCGGCCCCAGCGGGCTGTGGCAGGGCTTGATCGTCGGCCTGAGTTGCGCGGCGCTGATGCTGTCGATCCGCCTGACGCGCAGTGCCCGCAGGCAGATTCGTGTAGGGGATGCATACCGCTGAATGGTGGGAAACGCTGAACCCCCGTAGGAGCCAGGCTTGCCGGCGAAAGCGTCTTCATGGGCGGTGCAAGGCTCGAGGCCGCCTTCACCGTAGGAGCCAGGCTTGCCGGCGAAAGCGTCTTTATGGGCGGTGCAAGGCTTGAGGCCGCCTTCGCGGGCAAGCCTCGCTCCTACAGGCGAAGGCGTTTTCAGGGACGGTGCAAGGCTCGAGGCCGCCTTCACCGTAGGAGCCAGGCTTGCCGGCGAAAGCGTCTTTATGGGCGGTGCAAGGCTCGAGGCCGCCTTCGCGGGCAAGCCTCGCTCCTACAGGCGAAAGCGTCTTTATGGGCGGTGCAAGGCTCGAGGCCGCCTTCGCGGGCAAGCCTCGCTCCTACAGCCGAGGGCGTCGTCATGGGCGCAGCAAGGCTCGAGGCCGCCTTCACCGTAGGAGCCAGGCTTGCCGGCGAAGGCGTCTTTATGGGCGGTGCAAGGCTTGAGGCCGCCTTCGCGGGCAAGCCTCGCTCCTACAGGCGAAGGCGTCTTCATGGGCGGTGCAAGGCTCGAGGCCGCCTTCACCGTAGGAGCCAGGCTTGCCGGCGAAAGCGTCTTCATGGGCGGTGCAAGGCTTGAGGCCGCCTTCACCGTAGGAGCCAGGCTTGCCGGCGAAAGCGTCTTCATGGGCGGTACAAGGCTCGAGGCCGCCTTCGCGGGCAAGCCTCGCTCCTACAGGCGAAGGCGTTTTCGCCAGCGCCAACAGGGGGCCATAACGCCCACTCAGGTTTTTAACCGGACTTCTTGCGGATCCAGTAAAGGTAGGTGCCTGCCGCTTCATGCTGCCCCACCAATTCATGGTCAAGAAACACACAAAACTTGGGAATGTCGCGACGGGTCGACGGATCGGTGGCGATCACCTTCAGCAGGCCGCCGGGCACCAGGTCACGGATGTGCTGGTGCAACATCATCACCGGCTCCGGACAGTTGAGGCCGGTGGCGTCGAGGGTGCCGTCTACCGGCGTTTCGATCATTTCACTCATGGTTCACTCCTGAAACTTGCCGGCATTGTCGCGCATTGCCGGGTTTAACGTCATCTATGGCATCACGCCACACCCTGTGGGAGCGGGCTTGCCCGCGATGGCGGACTCACATTCAACATCGATGTCGCCTGACCCACCGCTTTCGCTGGCAAGCCAGCTCCCACAGGGGGGGCTGTGTCGATCACAGGACCCAGGCACGACGCCAGTTCACTGTGGGAGCGAGCTTGCTCGCGATGAGGGCGTCACATTCAACATCTATGTCGACTGACCCACCGCTTTCGCTGGCAGCTCCACAGGGGCTCCGCGTGTATCACCGGGATTTCGGTTTCTTCACATCCAGCCGCCGCAAATGGCACGTCACTTCTTCCCGATCGTGATACAGCTGCTTGCAACCAATCTCCACCCGAATCCCCCGCTCCTTGAACCCGTCGGCAATCCGTTCCAGCAACCGCTTCACCTCAGCATACCGCTGCTTCATCGGCAACTTCAGGTTAACCACCGCTTCCCGGCAATGCCCCTCGCCAATCCACTCCTCCAGCATCGCCGCATTACGCGCCGGTTTCTCGACGATGTCGCACACCATCCAGTCCACCGGCTGCCGCGGCTTGAAGGTAAACCCGTCAGCCATCAAATGCTGCACCAGCCCGGTCTCCATCAGGCTCTCCGCCATCGGCCCATTGTCGATAGCCGTCACCAACATCCCACGATTAACCAGCTGCCAGGTCCAGCCACCCGGCGCAGCGCCAAGGTCAACGCCAGTCATATCACTGTGCAACCGCTCATCCCACTGATCCCGCGGAATAAAGTGGTGCCACGCCTCCTCCAGCTTCAACGTCGAGCGGCTCGGCGCCTCGCGCGGAAACTTCAGGCGCGGAATGCCCATCGGCCACATCGCCGAGTTATTCGACTCCGCCAGCCCCATAAACACTTCGCGCCCGCTTTTAAACGTCAGCAGCAACCGCGGTTTAAAAGGATCCTCCACCAACTTGCCAGCCGCCATCAGCGCTTTACGCAGATGCCCCTCAAACTTCTTGCAGAAGTTCGACAGCTCCTTGCCATCATTGGTGTCGACCATCTCCAACCACAAGCTACCGCACAGCGGAAAATCCGCCATGTGCGCAAGGATCACACTGATCCGGTCAGTCTCCGGCAGATCGATAAAAATCCCCCGGGCCCACTGCCGCGGAAAAATCAGATCAGCAAAACGCTGACCGCGCATCAACCGCTCGGCGCCGTCTTCCTCGGTGCAGATGAATTCGGCGCAGGCACTGGCGGTCTTGGCCTTGGCATAACCGGCCACGTTCAGCCGTGCGGCGTGTTCGGAAATCTCGGAACAGACTTCGCCTTCGAAGCCCGGCCGGCAATGCATAAAGAGGGTGTTCATTCTTACTCCTGGGCAGATGGCGAGACATTCAACCACTGCGCGATGCCCAGACTTGCGTTGAAGCAAAGCCTGTCACGAAAACCGGCGCATGATAGCCGAGTTCGGAACCTTGGACTTGTCCATAGAGTCCAGTTATTAGCCAGCTACTGAAAACAGGGCTAGCTTTAATGCTCTGTCCGTCCCCTCAGTCCGTAGCCGTGCGGACTTCAAGGAGTGATCGTAATGCCGTCCCTCGATAGCCTGAACACCCTTAAAACCCTGCAAGTCGACGACAAGACCTACCACTATTTCAGCCTCCCCGACGCCGCTAAAAGCCTCGGCGACCTGGACCAGCTGCCGATGTCGCTGAAAGTCCTGCTGGAAAACCTGCTGCGCTGGGAAGACGACAAAACCGTCACCAGCGCCGACCTCAAGGCCATCGCCGCCTGGCTCAAGGAGCGGCGCAGCGATCGCGAAATCCAGTACCGCCCGGCGCGGGTCCTGATGCAAGACTTCACCGGCGTGCCCGCCGTGGTCGACCTGGCCGCCATGCGCGCCGCCATGGCCAAGGCCGGTGGCGACCCGCAGCGGATCAACCCGCTGTCACCGGTGGACCTGGTGATCGACCACTCAGTGATGGTCGACAAATTCGGCAGCGCCAGCGCCTTCGAACAAAACGTCGACATCGAAATGCAGCGCAACGGTGAACGCTACGCCTTCCTGCGCTGGGGCCAGAGCGCCTTCGACAACTTCAGCGTGGTGCCACCGGGCACCGGCATCTGCCACCAGGTCAACCTGGAATACCTCGGGCGCACCGTCTGGACCAAGGACGAGGACGGCCGCACCTACGCCTTCCCCGACACCCTGGTCGGCACCGACTCCCACACCACCATGATCAACGGCCTCGGCGTACTCGGCTGGGGCGTCGGCGGGATCGAAGCGGAAGCGGCGATGCTCGGCCAACCGGTGTCGATGCTGATCCCCGAAGTGATCGGCTTCAAACTCACCGGCAAGCTCAAGGAAGGCATCACCGCCACCGACCTGGTGCTCACCGTCACCCAGATGCTGCGCAAAAAAGGCGTGGTCGGCAAATTCGTCGAGTTCTACGGTGACGGCCTCGCCGACCTGCCCCTGGCCGACCGCGCGACCATCGCCAACATGGCTCCGGAATACGGCGCCACCTGCGGCTTCTTCCCGGTGGACGACATCACCCTCGACTACCTGCGCCTCTCCGGCCGGCCGCTGGCCACGGTAAAACTGGTCGAAGCCTACTGCAAGGCCCAGGGCCTGTGGCGCCTGCCCGGCAAAGAACCGATCTTCACCGACAGCCTGGCCCTGGACATGGGCAGCGTCGAAGCCAGCCTCGCCGGGCCGAAACGCCCGCAAGACCGCGTCTCCCTGCCCAACGTCCCGCAGGCCTTCAGTGACTTCACCGACCTGCAATTCAAACCCACCAGCAAGGAAGAAGGCCGCCTGGAAAGCGAAGGCGGCGGTGGCGTCGCCGTCGGTAACGCCGACCTGGCCGGCGAAGCGGACTACGACTACGAAGGCCAGACCTACCGCCTGAAAAACGGCGCCGTGGTCATCGCCGCCATCACCTCCTGCACCAACACCTCCAACCCGAGCGTGATGATGGCCGCCGGCCTGGTGGCGAAAAAAGCCGTGGAAAAAGGCCTCAAGCGCAAACCCTGGGTCAAGAGCTCCCTGGCGCCCGGCTCGAAAGTGGTCACCGACTACTACAAGGCCGCCGGCCTGACCCAGTACCTCGATGCACTCGGCTTCGACCTGGTCGGTTATGGCTGCACCACCTGCATCGGCAACTCCGGCCCCTTGGCGGAGCCGATCGAAAAAGCCATCCAGCAAGCCGACCTCACCGTCGCCTCCGTACTCTCAGGCAACCGCAACTTCGAAGGCCGCGTACACCCGCTGGTGAAAACCAACTGGCTGGCCTCCCCGCCCCTGGTCGTCGCCTATGCCCTGGCCGGCACCGTGCGGATGGACATCAGCAGCGAACCCCTGGGCACCGACCAGGACGGCAACCTGGTGTACCTGCGCGACATCTGGCCGAGCACCCAGGAAATCGCCGACGCCGTGAACCAGGTCAACACCGCCATGTTCCACAAGGAATACGCCGAAGTCTTCGCCGGCGACGAACAATGGCAAGCGATCGAAGTGCCCCAGGCCGCGACCTACGTCTGGCAGGACGACTCGACCTACATCCAGCACCCACCGTTCTTCGACGACATCGGCGGCCCGCCCCCGGTGGTCAAGGACGTCGCCGGCGCCCGGGTCCTCGCCCTGCTCGGCGACTCGGTCACCACCGACCACATCTCCCCGGCCGGCAACATCAAGGCCGACAGCCCCGCCGGCCACTACCTGCGCGACAAAGGCGTGGAACCGCGCGACTTCAACTCCTACGGCTCCCGTCGCGGCAACCACGAAGTGATGATGCGCGGCACCTTCGCCAACATCCGCATCCGCAACGAAATGCTCGGCGGCGAAGAAGGCGGCAACACGATCTACATCCCCACCGGCGAAAAAATCCCGATCTACGACGCCGCCATGCGCTACCAGGCCGCCGGCACCCCACTGGTGGTCATCGCCGGCCAGGAATACGGCACCGGCTCCAGCCGCGACTGGGCCGCCAAAGGCACCAACCTGCTCGGCGTCAAAGCCGTCATCGCCGAAAGCTTCGAACGCATCCACCGCTCCAACCTGGTCGGCATGGGCGTCCTGCCCCTGCAATTCAAACTCGACCAAAACCGCAAAAGCCTCAACCTCACCGGCAAAGAAACCCTCGACATCCTCGGCCTGACCAACGTCGAACTCACACCGCGAATGAACCTGACCCTCGTCATCACCCGCCCCGACGGCAGCCGCGAAAAAGTCGAAGTCCTGTGCCGGATCGACACCCTGAACGAAGTGGAATACTTCAAATCAGGCGGCATCCTCCACTACGTCCTGCGACAACTAATCGCTTCCTGACCACAAACCGGGGTTGGTGCCCAACACCAACCCCCAAAAGGTCTGATAGCCAGACCCAAACCTCACATCCCCCCCAACACCTGTGGGAGCTGGCTTGCCAGCGAAAGCGGCCGATCAGCCACCACCCCATCGCCTGACACACCGCGATGGCGATGTCAGATATTTGAATGTACCGCCCTCAATAACCGCTCACCCAACCTCCCGACCAACCCCTCCCAAACTCCGCTGACTCTCACCAACCACCCCACTCACCAAATCAATCTCAACCTGCCCATCCCCCCTATTCTTCAACACCTCCCGAATCACCCCATTCGCATCAAACCGCACCGCCCCATAATGCTCACTGTGACAACACAACCGCACCATCAACACCACCGACTCCGAATTCACCCCCACCAACCGAACATCAACCGCCGGCGCCGACAACACATTAGCCACCTTCCCCAACCGCTGCTGCAGCAACCCCACCACCACCCGCTCATCCGTCTCGAACGGCAACGAAAACGACAACTCCACCCGCCGAAAATCATTACTGGAAAAGTTCTGAATAGTGTCCGAAAAAATCTTGTTATTACCCACCAGCGTCAACACGTTATCCGCCGTATTAACAGTCGTCACAAACAACCCGATCTCAGTCACCGTCCCCACCACCCCGCCCGCCCCAATCTCATCCCCCACCTTGAACGGCCGCAACACAATGATGAACCCACCCGCCGCCAGATTCGCCAACAACCCCGACCAAGCCATACCAATCGCCAACCCAACCGCCGCCAGAATCGCGGCAAAACTGGTCGTCTCAATCCCGCAATACCCAAGAATGGCAATCACCAGAATGATATTCAGCGTGACCGTGATAAATGACCCGACATACCGCAACACCGTCGGATCAATCTTTTGCCGGGTCATCGAGCGCTGAACAAACCGGACAATAAAACTGATCATCCATCGGCCCACTATCCAGAACAGCACCGCAAAAATAATCTTCAAGCCAAAAGCAGACCCGTACTGAATGAGCAAGTCCACTAGTTCATTGGCTTTATCGACACTGTCACTGGCAACGCTATTAAGTTCGTCCATGACGGAGTACCCCTCACCAGGAGAAGAAAGTTAAACACCCTCTCCTGCAGCCTCCTCACATCAACACCCGCTGTCTACTGTCAACTTTGACAGGTGCGAACCGTTAATGCTTTGACACTGACAAGTTCGACCAACGACTCCTGCGAGTTGATAGCAGGCAATACCGTCCGTCACTTCAACGATCAGCCTGTCATTGTTGACAGGTTTCTTTATGAAGTTTTTCCCCTAGCTTGAAGTTGCATCACCGCCGTGCAGCCCCCTACTACGATCATTACCGACATGGAGATCGTCAGTCATGACACTTGCCTCAAAAAACCCTGATCAACATGCCCGGATTGCAATCGACATCGCGCAGATGGCCACAAGCATCGCGGTACAGCCGCCGTATTTCGCTTTCACCTCGCTGTATACGCTGCCTGACGAATGGGACATCTACGGTGAATTCACCCCCGAACAACCGCGAGGCAATGAACAAGGGCCATTGGCAACCGCCGAGGCAGGCCGTCATCTGGCCATTCTGGGATCCTGCGCCGCGGCCCTGACCCAGCCTGAAGGAACGCGCGTGTACTACCTGGCATCACGCGCCCAATGGGACCTGCGTTACTACCCCACCGGGCTCGGCCACACACCCTCGATGACCGCCAGGGCGAAAATCGTCGAACAGACGCGCAAAACCGTCACCGCCAAAACTCAACTTCTTCTGCGCGGGCACCTGTTCGCAGAATTGGTCGTGAGCTACCACGTCCTGGCAGAAAAGACCTTTGAGAAACTCTTCGCCAGTTATCGAACGCCAGCGTCTTTACCCTCCGGCCAGTCTCCCTATGCCGAAGCGCTCCAATTGTCGGTGCTTGAGCGCAGCAAACAGGAGATCACCGCCTGCAGCGTTGGATTCTGCGCCGCACGGTGCGAAGGACATTTTCCGCAATACGCCACGTGGCCGGTCGCCGTCATTATGTACGGAATGAGTCAGGCCCTGTCCCGGCTACTGGATCACAAGATGAGGCGAGCCGTTTCCTACAGGCTTTCGCATGTGACGTTAGACGCAGCCGAACTGGTGCCGGCGGCCAGGCAACTGCAGTTCCATGCCCGCCTTTCTTCCATGGATGACAACGGCAAGTACTGTGATGTGGTGTGCAGCGCTGCCAATGCGGGGCGGGTGATTGCCACGGCTTGCGCTGAAGTTGCGATTGAGTGAAAGGATTAATGCTCGATAAAGGGGAATGCATCCTGGCGGATGCGCAGGCCAAGGAAAGGCTTCGGGCCGCGTAATGATTGCCAGGCGGTTGCTCTTTTTAGATGGGTCGTTAAAAATGGCCATGAGCGCGAAACCAGTTGCCTCCAGCGGCAATAACTGGCGTAGGAACCCCGTCGATGGCTGGACATCAGCGTAGGGTGAGACCTCCACACCCCTGCTTGAGGGTGTGCATATGAATATCAAGCAGATTTTTAAGGGCAGTTCGAAAGAACCGCCCTTTTTCTTTGGCTGTCATAAAGCAGCGCTCACGCGCGTCAAAGCGTTTTTCTACGATGTGATAGATGCTGCCCCTATGGATTGTCACCAGTCCCATGGGGGTAACGACATCAATTGAAATGACGGCAGGATCGATGAACCCCAAGTGTTGTTCCATCAGCTCAATCGCCGCCTGATGATCAGTCGCTGCATCAATTTCTTCTATCGCAGCCGAACGCAACTCACGCTCAAGGCTACGCAGATCCGGCAATCCATGCTCAACCCACGTAGGTTGATTTTTCTTTTCTCTTATCGGCGGCATTCAAAGCGTCCATAAATGCCGCCTCCAGCAGTTGGGCATTTCTAAAAGACCGCAGTCGTCCTATCGAGGCCACTGCGGAACCCAGCGGGAGCACACTCCCTCACCACGGCTGATCGTTGCTACTCGGATGCATCTATCCGATCCAGCGCCCGATTCACCGCCAACTCGCCCAACATGATGACCTGCGCAATACCCAACAGCGAATTACGGCTAGTCCCATCCAGATGATCCGCCAGGTCCATGGCCATGACATTGGCCGACGCCAGGGATTCGCAAGCGTGGCCCAGCAGGGTTTCGACATCGACTTGCGGGTTAACGATGAACATGCTGTCGAGTTGCCTCGGGGTGGCTTTGATAACAGCGGCGTGGGCGGCAGGGTTGGCGTAGAAATCGAGGGCGCGTTTGACAAGCTCGTCGTGATTTTCTGAATCGGGGGGCTGGTGCAGCGATGTCGGATCGGTGTCCGGCGGGTTGGGCGTTACTTTGAACATGGATACAACTCCTTGTACTACAAAACAGGGAGCCATCAACCTCGCTACCAAACGAAGGGTGGTGGCCATACGCAGGTTGGTAGACCGGGTACAAGGAAACCGGCGCGCCCGAAGGTGCCCTGTGCATGACCACCATAAAGCAAAGACAAAAAATGCCTCAACTGGCGGTGCAGTACACCTTGTATGACCCGGGCTACCAAACCCGATCGCTGGTTTTCAGCGACCGGCAAACGATAGAGCCCCGATCCAAGGCGCACAAGCCGGCGGATTCTGACGTAACCGTAGGCAATGGAGCAAGACGTTGTAGCCTGTGAGAAGTAACCTACAGGCCTTTTAAACACGCGCCGCCTTGGAGTGTTTAATGCGAGAATTAAGCTTCAAAAATGCCGCACGCAGAGTTTATATGCCGACCATCATCTAACATCCAACTTCAGTACCTGTGGGAGCGAGCTTGCTCGCGATGGCGTCCTACCAAACACCATCAATCCCAAACTCACCACCCCAATATCGACACACCCCGCTCTAGCTCACCCACCCAAAAACACCAACCTCAACCCTCCCCAACAAATCCCCCTCCACCTCCATTGCCCACCCACCCCAACATCTGCCTAAATGCCCACATAAAACCAAGCCCCCCTCAAGGAAGACCCATGCTCCGACTGCCCTGGCCGTACCTCACGCTACTCACCGCCGGCTACGTCCTAGCACTCACCCACGGCCAACTCTCCCTCCAGGCAGCCCTCCCCCTCACCCTGCTCCTGCTCGCCGGCATCGCCGTCCAACCACAAAACCACCCCTACGCCCGCTACCTCGGCCACACCCTATTCATCCTCCTGGCCCTAACCCTGGCCCTCCACTACCTGCCAGGCTTCCACAACGCCCAAGTCATCCCCCCACAACACCTCAGCGAAAACGCCATCCCCTTCTCGATGTACCTCAACCTCGACAAACCCCTGATCGGCTTCTGGCTCATCCTCGCCTGCCCCTGGATCATCGCCCAACGCTCACTCAACCAAACCCTCAAAACCAGCACCATCACCCTCAGCCTCACCGCCCTGCTCACCCTCGCCAGCGCCTGCCTGCTCGGCATCATCGAATGGTCACCCAAATGGCCCGACGTCGCCCGACTCTGGCTCCTCAACAACCTCCTGCTGGTCACCCTGGTCGAAGAAGCCCTGTTCCGCGGCTATATACAAGGCGGCCTCACCCAACGACTCAAACACCTGCCCTACGGCGAACACTTCGCCCTGCTATTCGCCGCGCTATTGTTCGGCCTGGCCCACTGGGGCGCCGGCTGGCAATGGGTCTTCCTGGCGACCCTGGCCGGCATCGGCTACGGCCTGGCCTACCGCTTCGGCGGATTGGCCGCCGCAGTCGCCACGCACTTCGGCTTGAATCTGCTGCACTTTGGCCTATTCACCTACCCAATGCTGGCATAATAGTATTGCCGACAAAGGCAAACGCTTGTATGAGAGAAAGTAACGGCCGAGCCTTGACCCTCCCCCCCTACGCCACTACAGTGCACGCTTTTGAAATGGCCCCGGCAGCAGCAATGCACCGGAGAAAGCCGTACTGTTGCGCTGGAAAGGAATTCCATCCCCCTCCTCCTGCTGCCTGTGCGGTCACCACACTCGTACCGCAACCTGCGCAGCCTCCTATGTTCAATAAAATCCTTGTCGTTTGCATCGGCAACATCTGCCGCAGCCCCACCGTCGAAGCCCTGCTTAAAAGCAGACTGGCCCATCGCGGCATCGACGTCAGTTCGGCGGGCCTCGGCGCGCTTGTAGACAAACCCATGGACAGCACCGCGCTGGAAGTCTTGCGCGAACATGGCGGCGATCTCCCCGACCACAAAGGCCGGCAACTGACTCGAGAAATGCTGCAACAGGCCGATATAGTCCTGACCATGGAAAAACGCCACGTGGAGAGCATCGCGCGAATGGCGCCGGAAGTGCGTGGTAAGACGTTCCTGCTGGGCAAGTGGCAGAAAGACCAGGAAATTCCCGACCCCTACCGCCAGCAGAAAGTCGCCTTCGAACACGTTTACCGACTGATGACGCAAGGCGTCGACAGCTGGTCGAAAAAATTATAATCACCTCTTGTAAAAGTACCCCGCATGACGAGCCCAAACAGCGCACCCATTCAAGAACACCGCGACGACGATGATAATATCGATCTGCTCGCGTTACTCGGCACCTTGATCGATAGCAAGTGGATCATCATCGGTATCACCGCGTTGTTTTGCGCAATCGGTGTTGCAGTCGCTCTGCTGTCAACGCCGATCTATCAGGCTAATGCACTCGTCCAGGTCGAAGAAAAGAAAGGCGGCATGTCTGCGCTAGGCGGCATGGGTGAAATGGGCGAAATGTTTGGCGGCACCTCCCCGGCGGTGACCGAAATCGAGCTGCTCAAATCCCGTGCAGTTCTGGGCAGGGCTGTGGAGAACCTCAAGCTCGACATAATCATAGAGCCTAACTACTTTCCTTTGATCGGCCACTTCCTGAGCCGGCGCTTTCAGCCAACCAGCCTAAATGAGCTGGCCCCACCATCGCTTGGCTTGAATAGCTATACATGGGGTGGAGAAAAACTCGATATCTTTCAGCTGGAGGTGCCGGATGATTACCTGGGTACAGAGCTAACACTACGCGCGGAAGGCGCTGGCGCTTTCACATTGCTCAATGATGATGACGAAGTACTCATCAAGGGACAGGCTGGCGAAAAACTCGAGCAAGATGGTTTCAAGGTGCAAATTGCCACTCTTAATGCCAATGCAGGTTCGCTTTTCAGCGTTACCAAACAGCGCCGCCTAAACACAATTCTGCAGTACCAGGAAGATGTGTCGGCAAGTGAGCGCGGCAAAGAATCCGGCATCATCGGTCTGTCGCTGGAAAACGAAAATCCCGCGCTGGCCAAAAAAGTGCTGGATGAGATCAACCGTCTTTATGTACTGCAGAATGTCCAGCGCAACTCCGCCGAGGCCGCGCAAAGCCTCGAGTTCCTGCGCACGCAACTACCGGATGTGCGCAAGCAGCTGGAAAAAGCCGAAGGCCAGCTCAACGCCTACCAGACAAGCGCTCGATCGGTGGACATCACCATCGAAACCAAAGCCGTGCTTGATCAGATCGTCGCCTTGGAAACGCTTATTTCCGAGCTGAAGCTCAAGCAAGCGGAAATGGAGCACCGATTCACGCGCGAGCACCCGGCCTACCAGGCTTTGATGACCCAGATGGGCCAACTCGACCAACAGAAACGCGCACTGGAAAAGAAAGTTAAAAACCTGCCAGAAACCCAGCAGGAACTGCTGCGCCTTGCCCGCGACATGCAGGTCACCACCGAGATTTACACCCAACTGCTGAACAAAACCCAGGAACTGGACATCGTCCGCGCAGGCACGGTGGGCAACGTGCGGATTATCGACTCCGCGGATGCGAATATTGAAAAACCGGTCAAACCGAAAAAACCGCTGATAGTGCTGATCGCCACCCTGCTCGGTGGATTGATTGCAGTGGCTTACGTACTGATCCGCAAAGCATTGAACCGCGGCATCGAAGACCCAGAGGCCATTGAACAATTAGGCATCCCGGTTTACGCCTCCATCCCGCTCAGCAAGGGACAGTCCCTTATTGAAAGTAATGTTAAAGGTAATGGCCGCAACATTACTGGCTCTCTGCTGTTGGCGGTGAACAACCCCGCTGACCTCGCCGTGGAGTCGTTGCGCAGTCTGCGTACCAGCCTGCACTTCGCGACACTAGAAGCCAAGAACAACATCTTGATGATCTCCGGCCCGAGCCCAGCCGTAGGTAAATCTTTCGTCTCGTGCAACTTAGCTGCCATCATCGCTCAGACCGGGCAGAAGGTATTGCTGGTCGACGCCGACATGCGCAAGGGCTATTTAAACAAACTGTTCCGCCTGGATGTGAGCAATGGCTTGTCTGACCTGCTTGCCGGCAAAATCGACTTGAACACTGCGACCCACGCGACAGAAGTGGACAACTTGCACGTCATCACCCGCGGGCAGATCCCACCGAATCCGTCAGAATTGCTGATGCACAGCAACTTCACTCAATTTTTGGACAACGTCAGCAGCCAGTACGACGTCGTCATCATCGACACCCCGCCGATCCTCGCCGTCACCGATGCCGCCCTGGTCGGTCGCCAAGCGGGTACAAGCCTGATCGTGACCCGTTTCGGTGTGAATGCCGCCAAAGAAATCCTGGTGACCAAACGCCGCTTCGAGCAGAACGGCATTGTCGTCAAAGGCGCGATCTTCAACGCTGTGGAACGCAAAGCGTCCGCCTATGGTTATGGCAACTACAGCTACTACCAGTACGAATACGCTTCAGATAAATAACACCGGAATATCAGGGCAGCGCCGCTGCCCTGATCGACCCATGAGAGCCTCTGCATGCCACCCCAGCACTCGCCGCCCCGCTGGTACCTGATCCAGTGCAAACCACGGCAAGACTCACGCGCCGAGGAAAATCTGACGCGCCAAGCCTTCAAGTGCTACCGCCCCACCCATCACGTCGAACGCGTCCAGCGCGGCCGTCGCGTAGCTTCTGCAGAGTCATTGTTCCCTGGCTACCTATTCATCCAGCTCGATCAACTTAACGACAACTGGCACCCCATCCGCTCAACCCGCGGAGTGAACCAACTGGTGACGTTCGGCAAACAGCCAATTGCTGTAGCAGACGAACTCATCGACCAACTCAAACAACGACTCAACGAAAAACCATCAGAATCCGTAAAGCTTGAGCCCGGAGACCGCGTGCGAATCAATAGCGGCAGCTACAAAGAAGTCGAGGCCATGTTCCTCTCCCGTGACGGCGCCGAACGCATCGTGATCCTTCTACAGCTATTGCATCGCGAACACACACTCAGCATCCCAATCAGTGCCATTGAAAAATCCTGATCCCACGTCCCGACCTCTAAAACAAAAACAATACAATCCCCATCAACCACCCCCGTCACTACCCGCCTCGCCGCTACACCCGCCCCACCTGTAGGAGCTGAGTTTGCTCGCGATAGCGATCGACCTTAGGCCATATCCCGCGCCGCCCCAAAAAAATGACCCGCCTAATACTTCCCTTCCCCTCAGCTAACCATTAGCGCAAGCGTCATAGCCAACTGCCACCACAGTTGCACTACCTCAAGCAAAAACCCACGTCTGTACCGCTAGAAACCTCAAATACCAATAAAAAACCCCAAACTCCCCAGTCATTCCTCTCCCTAAATCCGTGATCCACTACTCAAAACACACAGTCCCGTATGTAGGATCTTTCAGTGAAGACTGTATTTGCCTTCACTTTTCCTACCAAATCAGTAAAATGCGTCGTCGGCTGAGAAAACAACTCATTTCGGCGGGATGCCATTGCACAGACTTCCTGTTGTGCAGCAGTCAAGGAAAGACTTATCTCCTCTGCGCGCCATTAACCGAGCAAAGACTCGGCCCTGCCTGATTGATCCTTTCTCCCTAAAAAATTGCCAGCGCTTGTGCATACGGCTCACGTCGCACCCACGGCGCACGTTCTCAGGAAACCAACGGTCAATCCTGGGGCGGTAGCGTGCCCAAAACCTTGATATTGGCCAAGGCAAGTGCGTCCCCTGTCACGGATACGGGGAACGCCACGACAACTACCGTTTGTGCATGAGGCCCAAACAGTAACACCAGCTGCATGGAGATTATTCCTCCTACCAGCGGGCACAGCCTGGAAGACTATGCCCATTCCAACGCGAGGGACTTTATCTTGATTCGCAAGCGCAGCACTATGATGCCAGCAGGCCGCAGCCTTACGTTCTGGGCCCAATGGCTGGCCGCAATTTCCCTTCTCATCCTCCTGCTTTGCGCACTGGCTGTGATAAAGACAGGGGAAGTCGATACTCAGTACCGCATGCTTGCAGCGTTTATGTTGCTTGGCTCAGTGCCTGCCTACTCCATGATGCAGGTTTATCACAAGCATCACGGCTACCTCGCCGGGCTTGGTCGCCGGTTGGCTGGTTTTGCTCTCAGGTTTGATGTTCATGGCGTTCATCACTAAGACCAGCGAGCTGTTCTCCCGAGAAGTGATTATCACCCTGGCTTTGTCCGGCTTCGTATTGCAGGCCTGCCTGTACGTGCCGCTTCACAATCTTGCCCGGCGCTACCAACAGAAACTTCAGGCCGCTCGCACCTCGCTGATTGTTGGCACCGGCGAACTCGCATTCGACCTCGCGGACAAACTGGCTCGGCAGAAAAAAGAACCATTAATGGGTCTAGTGGCTGCGGACGACCTGCCGTTGCCGAGCGACAGCACGTACCCAATTCTGGGCAGCCTCGCCCACCTGCGCGACCTGATTGCGACTCATCGGATTCGTCGCCTCTACATTGCACTACCACTTACAGAAGCCGAAAAGATCGAAGAGCTCTATATCGATCTGTTGGACTCCAGTGTCGATGTAATCTGGATTCCCGACCTTCAAAGCCTGATCCTGCTCAACCACTCGGTATCCGAAATCGAAGGACTGCCTGCGATACACCTTAATGAAAGCCCGTTAACGTCCTATCCTACCGCGGCGCTTTCCAAGGCCGTGTTGGATCGCACAGTCGCGCTGATCGCCATCATCCTGCTCAGTCCAGTTCTGCTGGGCACCGCCATTGCCGTAAAGCTGTCATCGCCTGGGCCCGTGCTGTTCAAACAAAAACGTCATGGCTGGAACGGCAAGATCATCAAGGTCTGGAAGTTCCGCTCCATGCGCATGCACGATGATCAGGAAGTCAAACAGGCCAGTCGTGGCGACCCTCGCATCACCCGCGTCGGCCAATTCATCCGCCGCACCTCCCTCGATGAACTGCCACAACTATTCAATGCTCTTCAAGGAAAGATGTCGCTGGTGGGCCCTCGTCCTCACGCAATAGCCCATAACGACTACTACACGGGCAAAATCGATGCCTATATGGCTCGCCATCGAATCAAACCGGGGATTACCGGTCTCGCACAGATAAGCGGTTTTCGAGGCGAAACCGAAACCATCGACAAGATGGAGAAACGTGTAGAGCTCGATCTTGCGTATATCAACAACTGGTCATTGTGGCTGGATATCAAAATACTGATCAAAACCCCATTCACCCTGTTGTCGAAGAACATCTACTGAGCTCAAAAGCGCGGCTGCAAGAGCGCCCCCGCTATCGCGCCATTAACGAATCGAACCAGACATTAGCCCCTAATGCCAGCCAAAAACATCACCCGCTTGATCAACATAGCTCTGCGCGGTATGACACTAGCCAGCAAGTTCCTGTTGATCTTTTTTCTTGCAAGGTTTCTTGAACCTGCCGAGCTAGGACTGTTTGGTTTACTCGCGGCCACCATTAGCTACGCGCTCTACCTGTTGGGCTTCGATTTCTACACATTTACCACCCGTGAGATCCTGAAGCGTGACCGTAGCGAATGGGGTGGTCTACTGAAAGATCAAGGCGCACTTTCGTTGGTGCTCTATGCAATCTTTCTACCGCTGCTCAGCTTGGTATTCATAAAAGGCTTGCTGCCTTGGCATGTCGCAGGATGGTTTTTCGCCCTTCTGGTACTCGAACATCTAACCCAAGAACTGGGTCGCTTGCTAATTGCCATATCGGAACAGCTTTTAGCAAGTGTCGTGTTGTTTCTTCGATCGGGGATCTGGGCGGTGGCTGCCACTGCATTGATGTTCGTTGCACCAGAAACGCGCTCACTAGACCTTGTATTAGGTGCCTGGACCATCGGTGGAATAGCGGCATTACTGTTAGGGGTCTACCGGCTCAATCAACTCGGCATCGCGGGATGGCATAGAAAAGTTGACTGGAAGTGGATCCGTCAGGGCCTGAAAGTCGCCATCCCTCTGCTGGTAGCAACCCTTGCGATTCGAGGCGTGTTCACGCTGGATCGCTACTGGTTTGGAAACTTGGCAGGACTCGACATTCTTGGCGCCTATGTACTCTTCATGGGGGTCTGCAATGCACTCATGTCGTTTCTCGATGCGGGCGTGTTTGCCTTTCTCTATCCGAGTTTAATCAGCGCTTTCAACAAAAAGGATTCCGACGCTTTTCGCCACGGTTTACGAAAAATGCTGATCCAAACCCTGGTATTGACGGTAGTCTTTGCTGGCATTGCGATCGTATTGTTTGACCCTCTGCTGAGCTGGTTAAACAAGCCTCTTTATCTTGAGCATCAAAATATATTTCCGTGGCTTTTATTAGCCACATTGTTATATGCGGTTGGCATGGTTCCGCATTTCGCACTTTATGCCCAAGGCCAGGACCGTCCAATTATTTACAGTCACATCGCCAGTCTAATATGCTTTATCCCAACAACCTGGCTGCTTTCCGCCCATTGGCCCTATCTCGCAATACCGCTTGGACTGTGCGCAGCTTTCGCTCTAATCCTGCTCTGGAAGTCTTGGGCGTACGTCGTCCTGACACCTAAACAATACCGCCTGTTTCAATCCCGAATTACACCAGGCATCAACCAAGGAAATCGTTGAATGTTCACCAACAAAACCATCCTCATCACTGGCGGCACTGGCTCCTTTGGCAACACTTTCGTGCCGATGACCTTGGCCAAATATAATCCAAAGAAGATCATCATCTTCTCCCGCGATGAGATGAAGCAGTGGGACATGGCGAAGAAGTTCGAAGGCGACTCCCGCGTTCGTTTCTTCATCGGTGACGTGCGTGACAAGGACCGTCTGTACCGCGCTCTGGATGGCGTCGATTATGTCGTTCATGCTGCCGCGACCAAAATTGTTCCAACCGCGGAATACAACCCATTTGAATGTGTAAAAACCAACATCAACGGCGCCATGAACCTGATCGATGTGTGCATCGACAAAGGCGTCAAAGGTGTGGTTGCGCTTTCTACCGACAAAGCGAGCAGCCCGATCAATCTGTACGGGGCGACGAAGCTGGCATCGGACAAACTGTTCGTTGCCGGTAACTCCTACGCTGGTGGTCATGACACGCGTTTTTCCGTAGTCCGCTATGGCAACGTTATGGGTTCGCGCGGTTCGGTAATTCCGTTCTTCATGTCAATCAAGGACAAGGGTGTGTTGCCAATCACCGACGATCGCATGACCCGCTTCATGATCTCCCTTGAAGAAGGCGTAGAACTGGTTTGGCATGCCTTTGAAGATATGGAAGGCGGCGAAATCTACGTTAAGAAAATCCCTTCGATGAAGGTCACAGACCTGGCTCGTGTGGTTGCACCAGAAGCAAAACAGGAAGTGGTCGGCATCCGTCCAGGCGAGAAGCTGCACGAGCAGATGATCAGCGCCGAAGACGCCTATTACACCTACGAATACCCAGAACACTTCAAAATTCTGCCGACCATCAACGGTTGGGCTACTTGTGCCAAACGCATCAAAGATGGCCAAAAAGTGCCTGAAGGTTTCGTCTACGCCAGCGACAACAACAGCGAATGGATGAGTGATGAAATGCTGGCAACCTGGATCGACCGCAACTACGAAAAAATCGGGAGCATCTGATTCATGATTCCCTACGGCCGCCAAGAAATCACCCAAACCGATATCGATGCGGTCGTGGGTGTACTGCAATCTGACTTCCTGACCCAAGGACCGATGGTTCCCCGCTTCGAACAAAGTGTCGCGCAGCACGTCGGTGCCAGCCATGCCTTGGCAGTGAACAGCGCCACCTCGGCTCTGCACATTGCCTGCCTCGCCCTCGGGCTTGGCCCGGGCGACCGGTTGTGGACAACGCCGATTACTTTCGTGGCCTCGGCTAACTGTGCGTTGTACTGCGGCGCCGAGGTCGACTTTGTCGATATCGACCCGCGCACCTACAACCTCTGCACGCAAGCCCTCGCGCTTAAGCTTGAACAGGCCGAACAAGAGGGCACGTTACCCAAAGTTTTAGTGCCGGTGCATTTGTGTGGCCAGCCTTGCGACATGCAGGCCATTCATGCACTGTCCCAACGCTATGGCTTCAAGATCATTGAAGATGCCTCCCACGCCATCGGTGGCAAGTACCAAGGGGAGTTCATCGGGAATTGTCGCTACAGCGATATCACTGTATTCAGTTTCCATCCTGTGAAGATCATTACCACTGCCGAAGGTGGCATGGCACTGACCAACGATGGCGAACTTGCGAACAAATTGGCCCTGCTACGCAGTCACGGTATTACTCGTGATCCATCTCAGATGACTCACGAGGCCGATGGCCCGTGGTACTACCAGCAGATTGATCTGGGTTTCAACTATCGGATGACCGAGTTGCAGGCCGCACTGGGTGTTACTCAGATGGAACGCCTGGATAGCTATGTGGCTCGCCGGCATCAATTGGCCCGCCGCTACGACGACCTGCTGAGCAGCCTGCCGATCAACACACCCTGGCAGCACCCGGACAGCTACTCCGGCCTGCACCTTTACGTTATTCGCTTGCAACTGGATCAAATCCAGAAGACTCACCGCGAAGTCTTTGAAGCTCTGCGAGAGCTGGGTATCGGTGTGAATCTTCACTACATTCCGGTGCACACCCAGCCTCACTATGAACGCATGGGCTTCAAGGCTGATGATTTCCCGCAGGCGCAAACCTACTACCGTGAAGCGATCAGCATCCCAATGTTCCAGACCATGACTGATGAGCAGCAGGACGAAGTCGTAGCTGCGTTACGTAAAGCGGTGCTGGAATGAATCTCGCGATCATCCCTGCCCGCGGAGGCAGCAAGCGCATCCCGCGCAAGAACATCAAACTGTTCTGCGGCAAGCCGATGATCGCGTGGTCCATTGAGGCCGCATTGCAAAGCGGGTGCTTTGATCAGGTGATTGTTTCCACCGATGATGAAGAGATAGCCGAGGTGGCTCGTTGCTATGGGGCTACTGTGCCCTTCATGCGCCCCGCGGAACTGTCCGACGATCATACCGGTACCATTCCGGTCATTCGACACGGCATTGAATGGTTCCATGCCCAAGGTCAATCCGTTGAACACACTTGCTGCCTATATGCCACCGCGCCTTTCGTCAGTCCCGAAGATATCCGCCGTGGTTTTGACACCCTAGCGGAGGTGGGCTGCGATTACGCCTTTTCGGTCACCAGTTACGCCTTCCCGATCCAGAGAGCGATTCGTCTCAACGCCGAGGGACGTGTCGAAATGTTCAACACTGAGCATTTCAACACCCGCTCCCAAGATCTTGAGGAGGCCTATCACGATGCAGGACAGTTTTACTGGGGCCGAAGTGATGCCTGGCTGCAAGGCCGTATGATCTTTAATCCGGGCTCGACTCCTGTGGTACTACCGCGGCATCGCGTACAGGACATAGATACTCCGGAGGATTGGGTACGCGCCGAGTGGTTGTTCAAGGCCATGCAGGCGGAAACGCAGTGAAGATGCAGCCGTTAAAGGTCGCTTTCCGCGTCGATGCCTCACTGCAAATAGGCACGGGGCATGTCATGCGTTGCCTGACGTTGGCCGATGCGCTCAAGTTGCAAGGCAGTGAATGCCAGTTCATTTGCCGCGAACATCCGGGCAACTTGATCGATCACATCCTCAGCAAAGGCTTTCAAGTTCATGTCTTACCTCTCAAGGGGCCGACAACAGCGAACTTGAGTGACGTTTCTGTGTCACCTGCAGAACCGCAACCGGCCCATGCCACCTGGCTGGGCTCCACTCAAGAAGAAGACGCTGACAAATGCACCGCTATTTTAAGTGAGCAGATATTTGACTGGCTGATCGTTGACCACTATGCGCTTGATGCTCGCTGGGAAACTGCACTGAAGGCGCATTACCAAAAATTGATGGTAATTGACGATCTAGCCGACCGCCCTCATCAGTGCGATCTTCTGCTGGATCAAACTTTCGGTCGGGATTCCAACGACTACACACCTTGGGTCCCTGACACTTGTACCCTGCTCTGCGGCTCAGAATACTCCTTGCTTCGGCCCGAGTTTGCGGCCTTGCGTTGCTACAGCTTGCAGCGTCGGAGAGATTGGAAACTCGAACACCTGCTCATCACCATGGGCGGCGTGGACAAGGACAACGCCACCGGGCAAATTCTGGAAGCGCTCAAATCCACTAAATTGCCCGACAATTGCCATATAACCGTGGTCATGGGGGCCACAGCTCCCTGGCTGGAAGACGTTCGTCTGCAAGCCTTGCAAATGCCTTGGCCCACAACCGTCAAGGCCGGCATCAGCGATATGGCGCAACTGATGGCCGACAGCGACCTGGCGATCGGTGCTGCCGGCGCCACTTCTTGGGAGCGCTGTTGCCTGGGCTTGCCAACCCTGATGTTGGTACTGGCAGCCAATCAACGCAAAGTTGCTCACGGCCTTGAGCATGCGGGAGCAGTTCAGGTACTTCAAGGCCCCGAAGAAATATCGACCCGTCTTCCTCATCTGCTGAACGAACTTGTATCATCGCCGTGCCTGCGAGAACGCATGAGCAGGGCAGCCACAGAAATTGCGGACGGTCACGGAGTGGCAAGCATTATCCAACAATTAGGTTCTAAATTGACTGCAAACGTACCGACAGGATCGCGGGTACGGTCGATGACCCGCGAGGATCTCGAATTAGTACTGGGATGGCGCAATCATGACGAGGTACGTCGCTATATGTACACCCAGGATGAAATCAGCCTCGCCGATCACACTCGCTGGTTCGAAAAGGCCTCTCAGGACGCCAGCCGTCACCTGCTGATTTTCGAAGACGATGGCGTTCCTCTTGGTTTTATCAATATTCATAAAATCGCTCCCGGCGGCATAGCTGATTGGGGGTTTTACGCGGCCCCCGAGGCACCACGAGGTACAGGTCGCCGGTTAGGCGAAGCCGCACTGCAATACGCCTTCAGCCACGCGGCACTGCACAAGATCTGCGGCCAAGCACTTTCGTATAATGAGCGCTCCATCAAGTTTCACTTGAAACTTGGCTTCCAACAGGAAGGCTCCCTGCGTGAACAACACTTCGACGGTCAGCGTTATCAGGATGTCGTGTGTTTCGGGCTTTTAGCCACAGACTGGCAAGCAAATAATTAAGAGATCATACTATGTCAACTATCCCAAGCATCAACATTGCCGGTCGCCGTATTGCAGCGGATGCGCCTCCCTATATTATAGCCGAGCTCTCTGCCAACCATAATGGAAGGTTAGAGACTGCATTGAAGATTATTGAAGAAGCTAAAAAGGCAGGTGCTGACGCAATTAAGTTGCAGACTTACACTGCTGACACTATCACCCTCGATTGTGACTCCGAAGAGTTTCAAATTCACGGCGGGCTTTGGGATGGCAAAACTCTGTATCAGCTCTATCAGGAAGCACACATGCCTTGGTCTTGGCATCCAGTGTTATTTGAGCATGCACGCAAGCTAGGAATTACAATATTCAGCTCACCTTTCGATAATACGGCTGTCGACTTACTGGAAGACCTCAACGCTCCGGCCTACAAGATTGCATCTTTCGAAGCGGTCGATTTACCGCTGATCAAGTATGTAGCCAGCACAGGCAAACCGATGATTATCTCAACCGGAATGGCCGATGCTGATGAGATTCAAGAAGCCATCAATGCAGCATATGAAGGCGGTTGCAAAGAGTTAGCTATTCTTCATTGCGTAAGCGGCTATCCCGCACCTGCTGAAGACTACAACCTGCGTACCATCCCGAATATGATGCAACGCTTTGGCCTAGTAACCGGCCTATCTGACCACACCTTAGATAACACTACAGCGATCACCAGCGTAGTGCTCGGGGCCTCTATTATTGAGAAGCACTTTACACTTGACCGAAATGGCGGCGGCCCGGATGACAGCTTTTCATTGGAGCCAGTCGAATTAGCTGCTTTGTGTCAGGATAGTAAAACAGCATGGTCAGCTTTGGGCAAGGTGGATTACGGCCGAAAATCTAGCGAGCTTGCAAATGTTAAATTTCGCCGCTCATTATATTTTGTAAAAAATCTAGAGGCCGGAGAAATCATAACCCACGACGCAGTTCGCAGCGTTCGTCCCGGCCATGGACTAGAGCCTAAATACTTTGAGGAAATAATAGGGAAACGCGCCGCAACTAAAATCTTATGCAACACCGCCACAGCATTTGACCTGATATGCGACTAAACATTCAGGACATAGCCAGCACATCTCTAATGTGATTTCACAAAACACTTACACTTCCAGTGCCATTTCCCAACACTAACACAAATAAAGGCAACTACGAGCCCTCCTCAAGTTGCCAAGGGCACTTAACTTAAAATTATTACTCAACCTACGAAATCACCATAGAGTTAAATTATAATATGTCCGAAGACCTCTACATTGTACACAACGCGTTCTCACTATTATTATCGATTAGCTTAATCTCTTCGCACACCAACGACAAAAACACCATAATTTTCGCACATAAAAAATCCGATGACATAATAAAATCCATACAGAAAGATTTAACCCTGACCAATACAAAAATAATTCCGTACTCAAAATTCGTTCCACCATTGCAAGTAATACTCAAAGGGAAATACAATAGAGTATTTCTAAGCAACCCCTGGCACAAACGAATAATTCCTTTTTACCTTACTATTAAAAATTCAAAAACAATACACTTAATTGATGACGGCTTCGCCACGATTAACGAGAATTATAAGTCATCTATCCAAAAGGACTTAGGAAGAACCTCTCTATCACTATTAAAAAAACTAAACAACAGCATTGATCTTGATACGCACTATTCAATCTTCCCAAATCCCTCTGAAGATTTTTTAGCCGCGCATCAAATAAATCAGCGGAACACCATCTGTCCAAATTCAATTTTAAACGCATTCACTCAAAATTCAAAATTCACAAAGAGCGGCAGAAAGATCATAATAATCTTAGGATCTACAAACGTTCCAGCTCAGAAGATCAAAGACGACCTTTTCTCTACAAACGATGATTCTATCGAATTCCTACTTAAAGACCACCCCAATCTTATAGGTGGAGTAGATCAATTAGGTTGCCCACCTGAATTTTTTCTGATAAGAAACTTAGACTCCATTAAAAAAATTTATCACTGCAGCAGCTCTACCGCCTATATCTGCAACTACTTATTCCCACAAGTAGAAACTGAAGAATATTCACATGCGTAATAAAGCATACCTAAAGGCGACTTCTATCCTCGCCTTTACATTTTTATACTGTGCAATGGCATATTTATTATTAACCATTGGCACCGACAACCTCTACTTCGACTCAGAAAAGATACTTGACCGCCTTAGTTATAATTACGAGGAAGATCAGAGCCTTAGTTTTTTTGACTCATATACACTTTCAGCCTATCTCTATAAAATACTGACCTTCTCGCAAAATCTCAACTCGAACATGCTGACTAGCTTCAGACATGGCGATTTCAACATAATATCCTTCGTTTTCATATTCCAGTTTCTAACGATGCTTTACATATGCGCAAGAGCGTTTTCTTATGCATACCGTAGAAACCTCTACATATCACTTCTAGTATTTGTTTATATGCTATTTTCTGCTCTGTACCTACTAGTACCGAGCAAAGATTTCTTCATTTTCGTCCTTGCCTATATAACTATTTTCGTTAGCTTCAAATTTCGTTATTTTGTTTACACTTATTCACTGTTCCGCCCCTTCCTATTAATGTCATTCCTCATTCATATTATCGTGACAAAGTTCACCCTCAAAAAAACTTTGCTCATAACCGCGGTCGTATTCCCAGTTTTATTTTTCATCCCCATGCCGGTAGGTTTATCTAAGCCAGCCGCATTTTTAACCGCCAACACCGGAATTGTTAACTTTTTCCCTGATTCAAATATGGCCGTTTTCTTCCTAAACGGAACGATCAATTCTATACGACTTTTTTTTCCATTTGAACTCTTCTTCCTTGAATTAAGACACTGGCTAATCGCAGTACCCAAAATGATGCTGAGCATCATTTTTTTATACTGCCTAATAAAGAGAGAGAAGACAGAAAGCCTTACGCTTTTCATACTGATTCTTTCGTTTTTCTATGTCCAAGGACTATTTGAACCGGACTTCGGCTCCGCACTTAGACACAGCTATATTATTTCCCCAGCGCTCATAAAACTTATACCTAGGAGGAGCTAAGTGAAAACTGCACTTGTTGTCGACTGGCTAGATAAATTTGCGGGAGCTGAGCGAGTTATTGCTTCCATCAACAAAAACAATCGAATTGATGAGCGTCACGCACTTATAAATATAATGTCCGATGACGACATAAAAAAAACTTTTGGCAGCAGTACAAACATCAAATCGACTTGGTTAAATATTTTCGGTAAGCATTTTAGATACCTTCTACCGTTATTTCCTGTTTTCATCCGAAGCATAAAAATAACTTCCGACACAAAACTCGTAATCAGTTCTTCTCACTGCATAGCGAAATCTGTAAAGACTCCCAAAGGAGCGCTTCACATTTGCTATTTTCAAGCAAGAAACGCTAAATACATTTGGGAAGAGTACAAATTATATTTTAGTGGGTGGAAGCGAGTATTTATGCCCCTCATCCCCTTGCTAAGGTACATAGACAAAAAATCTGCGTCCAACCCAGATTGTATTGTAGCTAACTCCCATTTCGTAAAAAACTGGATCTCAGAAGTATATGGAGTTGAAGCTAGCGTAATCTATCCACCTATTGATCTGGCTCGTTTCTCTCTGGGAACGCACAAAAAAGACTACTTCATAACAGTCGGCCGAATTGAACCCTACAAAAAATTTGATATGATTGTAGACGCCTTCAACAAAAACGGCCTCAACCTCATGATAGTTGGTGACGGAAGCGATAGAAAAAAACTAGAAATAACAGCTAATAAAAACATTACCTTCACTGGCTTTCTTCAAACTTCAGAAATTAATACCCTGCTTGGGGATGCCAGGGCATTTGTATATGCCGGCATAGAGGACTTTGGAATAGCCCCTCTAGAAGCACAAGCGACAGGATGCCCTGTAATCTGTCTTGGCCTAGGGGGCACCGCAGAAACGGTAATCCATCAAAAAACCGGCATTCATTTCTTCGAACAGACATCGGAAAGTTTAAATAACGCTATTGATTCGTTCCTAATAAAGGAGCCGATGTTTGATCACTCGGAAATTTATCTTCACTCGAGCAATTTCTCTGAAGAAGCATTTGCTGCTAATTTTAAACAAATGTTGGATGAGCAGATCAGCAAAAACAATGGCTAATCGTGAAAATCCACCAGCATAAAATGTAGTTGCCACCTAGTCAGTGCTGGATCGCTCGAAGTTGTGGGAAACGTAGGGTTCAACGCAATCGGACGGGCATCGAGAGTTGGCAGACTTATAGGTAGAACTGGCTCGGAAAAATTTGGCTTGAGCGAGATCGCCCCCCCCTTGACGCCAAGTTGAATTGTGCTGGTGGTTTCGCAAATCTCAGGACTACAGCGCCGACACTCCTGAGGAATTGAACTCGTTATAGCTTTCTTCCCAAGTCAACCTCTTGAGCTCAACGAGGCATGGTCTTTCGGCTCATCCTCATAGGTCCACCAACCCAGCAACCGAGGTTTTGAACTTAAAATGTCTAAAAAACCCCTAAACCAGCAGCTCTAGCTTGCAATACCGATACTTACTGAAATACTCTTGGTCCTATACCCTCAAGGATCATCCTTTCAAGGAGCATGAACATGAAAAAGCTACTCGCCTTGGCCCTCGTTACCTCTATCAGCCTGCCATTGATGGCTGCTGAAACCGTTCCTGCAACCACCGCTGCAAAACCAGGGGCAGAATCAAAACTGGGTCTGAATACCCCGATCGCAGGTGGCGTAACAGTTGGCACCGGTCTGGCGGTTGGCGCGGGTCTCATCGCTATCGGCGTCGCGGCCTCCAACAGCGGCGGCGGTGGTGGTAACGACGGCACCCCTGGTACCACTGGCCCTTCCGGCACCACTGGCACTACTGGCACCACCCGGTAACAGCCTCCCCCCGCTTAAAGTTCGATACGCTAACCTCCCAGCACGCTGGGAGGTTTTGTTTTGCCTATTCCTTCGAGCAATTTCGACAATGAATCGCGCGCTTCCCTTGGCCATGTTGGTTGGCCTGACCCTGCAAGGCTGCATATTTTCCCCTGGTCAGCACATGGACACAGGCAACTTGGTACGTGAAGGTTCACCAGAAAGCAGCCGGATCGAACTGTTGCCCATTACCCCCAAACTGGTAGCCATCGAAGCAGCGGCTGACCGATCGAACGTTGTTGCCCCTGAATTGCTGAGCTATCAGCCTGTGGAATACCGGATTGGTGCAGGTGACCTGATCTTCATCACAGTATGGGACCACCCGGAGCTGACCGCGCCCTCCGGCTCGCAGCAGCAGATTGAAGCGAACGGACGCTTGGTTCGTCCCGATGGTTCACTGTTCTACCCCTATGTAGGCACCATTGAAGCGGCTGGTAAAACCATCGAGGAACTGCGCTCGGCCATCGCTTCGCGTCTGGCAAAGGTTGTCGCCGAACCGCAGGTGGATGTCAGCATCCTGCGCTTTGTAAGCCAGAAGATCATCCTCTCCGGTGCATTCCTTAAAACCGGTCAGGTTCCAATCACCAATACTCCCCTAAGGCTATTGGATGCTATAGGACAAGGCTCAGTGGTGACAGAATCTGCTGACATCTCCGGTCTGGTTCTCAAGCGCGATGGTCGTGAATATCTGATCGATCTCGATGCGCTCAATCGCAAGAATTCTAACCTACACAATCTTTACCTGAAGGATGGTGACCAACTGCACCTTCCCTACAACGATCAGAAAAAGGTTTATGTGTTGGGTGAGGTTACTGCATCGCGAGCCATTAATTTCAAGGGCAGCAACATGAACCTCACTGATGCCCTGGGTACTGTAGGCGGTCTGCGCCAAGAAACCTCAAGCGGTAAAGAGGTATATGTGATTCGCGGAGTAGAGAATCTGGCAGATGAGCCCGTGAAAGTATTTCAAATCGATCTGAAGTCACCTTCAGCGTTCGCACTGGCTCAGCACTTCAAACTGCAGCCCCAAGATGTAGTTTATGTCGGTCCGGCCGATGTTACTCGTTGGAACCGTTTTATCAGTCAAGTTTTCCCCTCTGCAAATTTGCTGCGCACCGGTGTCAGCATTCAAGAAGACTTGGGTAGCACCAACTAAGAATTGGAATTCTTGTGAAATTTCTGCGACTGGCCACCCTATCGGTGGCCTCCTTGCTGGTGAGCGCCTGCAACCCGTTGATGACCGCCTCCCTGGACACGCTTAAGGCCGCTTTCGAAGGTCCTGAGCCCCTGGAACTTACCCGCCAACAGGTGGATGCGACGCCGTACTACCAGATCACCATTGCCGCCCCTACGGGTGAAGCCGTGATGGCGTTGGTACGTCAGCAAGACGGTGTAGGTTTCTGGATGGCCTCGACTCGCCAGATCCTGATGCTCGAGGATGGCCTGGCCATCCGCAGTGTCGGTTTCAACGACAACCTCGACGGCACTCGCTTTGATGGCGAATCCCCCTTCAAGATCGGTCTGCACCGCATAGCCGATGGCCTGCAAACCCGTCGCCATGTGGACTTCACCGACGGTTATCGGATGGGTGTGATCCTCACCAGCCGCTTTGAGAAGAAAGGCCTCGAAACCGTACAAATCCTCGACCGCGACGTGGAGCTATTGCGCGTGGACGAAGAGATCGCAATGGACGGCCTGGACTTTACCGCGCGGAACCAGTACTGGGTCGACCCTGCCGACGGCTTCATCATGGCCAGTGTGCAGCACCTGACCCCCGAATTGCCCCTACGCATTGTTCAAGTGCGCCCGAATAAGCCGGTAGTTCAATGATTCTTCGTTCCTCCTGGCTGCTTTGCTGCAGCCTGTTCATGACGTTTGCCGTAAATGCTGACTCGCTGGTCACTGTGCAGGGCGATGCCGCCAAACCCGGGCGTTACTCGTTCCAGGAAGGCATGCGCCTGCATGACGTTTTGTTGCCAGCCCAGGTTAATCCAAAGGCGTACTTGCTCGGTGCTGCGTGGTTGCATGTCCCGCTGCGCAATGCGCAGGAGCGCCTAAAGTTGGGCGTACTGTTCGATCTCGCAACTGTGCGTAGCAACGCATTGCAGGACGATCAAACCGAGTTGGCCGAGCTCGCCGCGCGCCTCAGCGACAAAGTGCAAGCCATGCCGGTGACAGGCCGGAGGGTGGCTCAGCTTGATCCGGTGCGGGTCGAACTGAATCGTGGTGATAACCCGTACCTGAGCAATGGTGATGTGCTGCTCTACCCTGCCCGCCCTATCACAGTGAAGGTTTTGGGTGCAGTGCTGGGTGAATGCGAGTTGGCGTACAAGCCTTTGCAGCCGGCCACTGACTATTTAAAAAGCTGTCCTCGTGATCCTGGTGCCGACGCTGATCAGCTCTTTATCGTCCAGCCGGATGGGCGCGTTTTCCAGCAAGGCATTGCACTCTGGAACGAAACAAAATCCGTCCCGCCCGCGCCGGGAGCACGTATTTATGTGCCGCTGCGCAGTAGCGCCAAGGGCGATCCTACGCCTGACCTGAACACCGAACTGGCTGCTTTCATCGCCACCCAGCCACTGCTGGAGGTGACGCCATGAAGTATCACTTGATCCCTTGCCTGTTGCTCGGTTGCTGCACATGGGCGGTGGCCGAGCCGCGCTATACACAGAGTGATTTCGGTGGTGTAGGTTTGTTGCAAACGCCGAGCGCGCGCATGGCACCTGCTGGTGAATTGTCGTTGACTGCCAGCCGTACCGATCCCTACAGTCGCTACAGCGTGTCTTTTCAGCCCTTCGATTGGCTGGAAGGGTCGTTCCGTTACACCTCGATCAGTAACCGCGATTATGGCCCGGAATCCCTGAGTGGTAGCCAAAGCTATAAGGACAAGGCGATTGACGCCAAAGTACGCTTGCTTGAGGAAAGTCACTGGATACCCGAAGTTGCACTAGGCGGACGTGACATTGGTGGTACCGGTCTTTTCTCCAGCGAATATTTTGTTGGCAACAAACGCGTTGGCAACTTCGACCTGAGCTTAGGCTTGGCTTGGGGCTATATCGGCAATCGTGGTGATATCGACAACCCATTGGGCTGGCTGGATGACAAGTTTGATGAACGCCCAGCTACCAGCAACCAAGGTAACTTTAACGGAAACACCTATTTCCGCGGCTCCCCTTCCTTCTTCGGCGGCGTGACCTACCAAACCCCTTGGGATCCGCTGTCGCTGAAACTCGAATACGAAGGCAACGACTACCAGCACGAGCCTCAGAACAACAATCAGATCCAGGATTCCCCAATTAACCTCGGTTTGGTATTCAAAGCTAACGATACGGTCGACCTGCACGCAGCCTGGGAACGCGGCAATACCGCGATGTTCGGCATCACACTGCACACCAACTTTGCCACCCGCAAAGCACCGACCAAAAGCTTCGACCCGAAGCCCGAACCGGTTCCGGATGTCAAACCAGCCACCGCGCCTACCGACGTTCAATGGGCCGGTGTCGCCAAGCGTTTGCAGAACAACGCAGGTTATACCGTTTCGCGCATCACCCAGCGCGATTCCGAGCTGATCGTCTACGGCGAACAAGGCCGCTATTTCCATACCCCGAAAGCCGTCGGCCGCGCCTCACGCATTCTCGACAACAGCGTCAACGACAAGATCGACTGGTTTACCCTGGTCGATACGCGCTACAGCTTGCCGGTCCAGGAAGTCAGCCTGCCGAGGGACACTTTCCGCGAAGTGGTGCAGGAAGACCGACCGCTGGAAGATCTGCGCCGGGTCACCGAACAGAACGTCCCTGTGCCGCATCAGGAAAAGACCCTGTTCGCGCAGAAGCCGGATCCGTTCACCTATGGCCTAGGCCTGGGCTACAAACAGAACATCGGCGGTCCCGATGGGTTCCTGCTGTATCAGTTCAGTGCCGACCTGACCGCCGAGTATCGCTTCCAGCCTGATTTGTGGTGGAGCGGTACCCTGAGCGCCAACCTGCTGAACAACTATGACAAGTTCAAGTACGACGCCCCCAGCGGCCTGCCGCGAGTGCGAACCGACCTGCGTCAGTACATGACGACCTCGGACATCACGATGCCGACCTTCCAGATGAACAAGGTCAAGCAGCTGGACCAGGACCTCTATGGCATGCTCTACGGTGGTTATCTAGAGTCGATGTACGCCGGCGTCGGCGGTGAGGCGTTGTACCGTCCGATGGGCGAGCGCTGGGCCGTAGGTGTGGACATGAACTGGGTCAAGCAGCGCGATTTCAATCAAGGCTTCGGCCTGCGTGACTATAGTACGGTCACCGGGAATGCCACGCTTTACTACCGCAGTTCGTTCCAGGACATCCTCGGCGCGCTCAGTGTCGGGCGCTACCTAGCTAGAGATATAGGGGTCACCCTGGACCTGTCCCGTGAGTTCAGCAATGGCGTACGGTTCGGTGGCTGGGTGACGGTCACCAACGCGACCAAGGAAGAATATGGCGAGGGTAGTTTCGGCAAGGGCATTTACTTCTCGATTCCGTTCGATGAATTGATGTCCAGCTCCACCACCCGCAGGGCCTCACTGGCTTGGTCACCGCTGACTCGAGACGGTGGCGCTGCCCTGGCTCGCAGCTACTCGCTGTACTCACTGACGGAGCGTCGCAACATCGACCTCTTCCACAACAACTTCTACAAGGTCACCGAATGAAGCAGCGGATTCTGCGTGTCCTGCCCAAGCTGGCGTTTTTCGTGATCCTGCTGGTGCTGTGTTTCGCCGGTATGCGCGGCGAGCCAGTGCCACAAATGTTCGAAAATCAGGACAAGCTGCATCACTGGGCGGGGTTCTTTTGTCTGACGGTGAGCGCCTTTTTGGCGTTCCCCCGGACTCGGTTGGGCTGGTTGGTAGTTTTGCCGCTGGTGGGTTCAATGTTGATCGAGCTGGAGCAAAGTTTACTGCCGCTGCGTACTGCGTCCTTGGGCGACATGATGGCTAATGCGCTGGGGGTTTTGTGCGGGCTGGTGGTTATTCTGGCGTGGCGTGGATATCAGGGTATGAGGCTTAAGAAAGCTTCTTCTGGAATGACGTCGCCGGACGTTAGCTGATTAGTTAGGCCAACGCTCTCCTTGGGCTTGGTCCCTCTGGGCAACTCTAAGCAGTCAGTTAGTCAGCATCGGGTGTTGTAAGAAGTCTTCTGCCTGATTTCGACTGCGCCGAAAACATGGATGCACCAATTAATCAAGGATTCACATGATCAAAAAATGCCTGTTCCCAGCAGCCGGTTACGGCACTCGCTTCCTCCCAGCGACCAAAGCCATGCCCAAAGAAATGCTGCCGGTGGTAAACAAGCCACTGATCCAGTACGGCGTCGAAGAAGCACTGGACGCCGGTTTGACCGAAATCTCCATCGTCACCGGTCGTGGTAAACGCGCCCTGGAAGACCACTTCGACATCAGCTACGAGCTGGAAAACCAGATCAAGGGCACCGACAAGGAAAAGTACCTGGTCGGCATCCGCAAGCTGCTCGACAACTGCTCGTTCTCCTACACGCGCCAGACCGAAATGAAAGGCCTGGGCCACGCGATCCTGACCGGCCGCCCACTGATCGGCGACGAACCCTTCGCCGTGGTCCTGGCGGATGACTTGTGCGTCAACCTCGACGGTGACGGCGTACTGACCCAGATGGTCAAGCTGTACAAGCAGTTCCGCTGCTCGATCGTCGCCATCCAGGAAGTCGATCCGCAGGAAACCCACAAGTACGGCGTGATTGCCGGCGAAATGATCCGCGACGACATCTACCGCGTGCACAGCATGGTCGAGAAGCCAAAGCCTGAAGATGCACCGTCGAACCTGGCGATCATCGGTCGCTACATCCTGACCCCGGACATCTTCGACCTGCTCGAAGATACCGAACCAGGCAAGGGTGGTGAAATCCAGATCACCGACGCCCTGATGAAGCAGGCACAAAACGGCTGCGTGATGGCCTACAAGTTCAAGGGCAAGCGTTTTGACTGCGGTGGCGCTGAAGGCTACATCGATGCGACCAACTTCTGCTTCGAGAACTTCTACAAGACGGGCAAGGCTTACTGATAGCCTGACTGGGTTGTATTGAAAAGCCACCTTTGCGGGTGGCTTTTTTATGGGCGCTCAGGATTGAAGCCGCCGCGAAACCTTTGTATCGGGGGCGAGAACCTAAATTCAAGGTCCGTGTCTGACGAGGGTGCAATTCAATCGCCTGGAGGCATCATGTTTATAAAAAAGAAAAATTTGATGGTTGTTGCTGTTTGCGCCCTGATGCTTGCGGGGACAACCCTGTTGCCGGGTGAGCTATCGCTCGTCTCCTCTGCTGAAGCCGCAGGCGGTGGTGGTGGTGGTGGCAACGGTGGCGGTGGTGGCGGCGGCAACGGCGGCGGAGGTGGTGGCGGCAACGGCGGCGGTAATGGTGGCGGCAACGGCGGTGGTCACGGTGGCGGTACTGGCGGTGGCGCCGGTCATTCCGGTGGCTCGGTTGGGAATGGCAAGGGGCTAAGCAGCGATCACGCCGGGAAAGCCGTTCGGGATAGAGGCGACAGCGGCAAGCATTACGGCGGTACGCGCAATGATGCCAATGGCCATGGTTCGGTGACATCCGACGTGGCGCATGACAGAGATACCCGGGGGTTGTCCAAGGCGAGTGCGATCTCTCGCACCACGCCAGGCGCTAACAATACCAAAGGCCTGCGTAATGCGGGCGACTCAAGCAGCAAGAACGACCGCTGACGGTTGGTTTTTGACTCGCCGGTGCCAATGCCGGTCAGTTGAGCAATTTGAGCGATCAATACCCTGATTGGGTGGAGGCAACTGGCTCACGCTCGTTACCCCTCCCCCACCACCGGATGTGCGGTTTTGCGCATCCGGCGGTTGAACGTTAGCGCTCCATACACCCCACCGACTCTGAAGTGGATGCGCTCAGCTAGACGATACTCAGATGCACCCAGCGTGGTCGTGGTATGAAGTCAGGTCTCAGAGTCGGATGCATGCCCCACTTGAGTTCGCACCCCGAATAACCGGTCGGCAATTTGCCGACCTTGCTCCAGTCCTTCCTCCGTCAACCAGATCGATTTGCTCTTGTTCACCGGATCACTGATGAAACCATGCTCATGCAATCGGTTCATGACCTCGAAGTCGAACCCTTTCCAGGCATTGCCTTTGTCGGAACTGAAGGTTGTCAACAGGGCAAGCACGGCGTCTTCAATCAGTTTGTCGTCGTATTTCATGATCGTTGCTCCGCTCATATTCAACAGGTAACGTCGAGTTTGTGGTGGGCACTCAGTCTCCCCATCGACTTCCATTTGAGTAGTGCGCTCAGCTAAGCGATATTGGCGAGCAGTTCCATGGTAACAAAGCTTCGTAATCTTCAACCGAAGCGGCCGCTGGCAGACGCTCGAGTGCATGGGACAGCCATGCATGAGGCTCTTGGCCGTTGGCCTTTGACTGTCTCGACCAGGCTGTAAAGCTGAGCGGCCGCCCACATCATGGCCACGCCGCGCAAACCCGGCGCCATGTTCATCGTCAATCCCGAGTTCGATAATGAAACCCTGCTTGTCCATGCCTGTGAGTCGCTGGCCTCGGCCAATGTTTTAATCGTGGTTACACGAAAACCTTGTAGGAGCGAGCGGTGCGGCGACCCGACTTGCCCGCGAAGGCTGCCTGGCAGTCAATATAAGTCCATCGCCCCAGAACGCCCGCCTCTCGTGATACGGGCATTTTCCAGCATCCACCTATTCGACCAGGCCGTTACCATCCTTCGTCGAACAGCCTCCAATTACAGCTTTTCACTTATTCGATAAATGAAGTCTTCGATAGAATCCAAGTTGCCAGTTCCATATCACTTTGCTCCTTACCACGAATGTTCAGCACCGCAATCGCCGCCTCTAGAAACGCGCCTCTATATGCACCCTCACTGGCGGCAAAGGCAGCAGCGTCATCCCGCGCTTGAATTATAATTTTATAATCTCGATCTGCGGACAAGCCCGACGAAAAATCGGAAGTCCACTCAGATGGATATATTGTTGAGTAAAACGTATGGGTCGCAGCTAGGGTGGACATATCTGTCTCATCACGACTACCCGGGCTGCCTAATGCTAACGAGCTCCCGAAGCAAAGAAATAGTACTAATGAGATTGCAGTCTTTTGCCCAACGCCAACAACCCTCTCCATGAAGTTGAATGCCAGCTCATGGCTATAACTCCATCGCAGCCTAGGCAGCAATGAAAACTCTTGAAATGCGTTCAATATTTAACACCTAGTCAGGAAATGCATTAATAATTCTCATAAAACACAACATTCATTTCACGCAATTCTTTTTTGTAATCACCACTCAACTCATAAAATTTTTTGTGGGTGTATAGGTAAGCTTTATAGCGAGTCATAAACATGAACATATCTGGCGATGCCATGTCAGGAAACCGCACAATGTCGTGACTTTGCAGCAGAACAACATCATCCCCTACCCGCCCTAGCACTCCATGGTGAGTTCTATAATTTTTTAAATCGTCGAAATTTTCAACACAACTGAGCCCGTGTTCCGGACACCGAACGGGACTAAGCACGCGAAACTTGCTTAGCTCAAAATCCTCAATTAAGTTCCATTTAAAAAACAAAGATTTCCCGCTTTGCGCCACGCTAAAATCCTTCCACATCTCATCATCCCCAAACGGGAAAATGATCGAGAACTCACTGGGATCAGCGCCATCGATTTTTTCGTCTTTGAAGTAAACTGCGTTATTGTCTTTTGCATAATTCGCAAATTGCTCCTGCTGCCACTTGACATGTGTGGGCTCAGTAGCTTGCAGGGATTGAAATGCGGGTGAGTACGCTGCAACGTTAACGAGTTTTCGCGTTTCGATTAATTCAATGCCGCCTGTTTCTGATTTCAGACACCTCCACAAGTCAACTTCAAAAAAGAACGTCAGCGCACCTAAATAGCAGCTTGTATCGTAACCCGTGTTTGTTTCCATCCAATAAACCTGTCCCCGTTTAACAACGTAATTGCTAAAGACAGGACGCAGATCGGGAGTGCATTTACCCCGCGATCCATCCGTGAATTCGTAACATACCTTTTGGCCCGGACTGCCCTCATCATCCGGCCCAGGGGGACTGAGGTAGGGGTCATTACAACCGGCCAAGGCCGCACCTAAGAAATAGATCAAGAAATAGAAGCGGATGCGGCGACTCCGGACGTTCGGGGTGCTTGGACAGGCCCTTCGGATCTTCCGGAGACGGGTTTGTATCGTCATCCGAGCAGCCCCCATGTCACCCCTAGCTGAGTTTCCATGGGTTTATCCGACAGGGGCCAGAGCCGCTTGCCATAAAATCCGAACCGCGCCTCGGGCATGATCTCGCCTTGCTTGAAATAGCGAGGGACGTTGCGATCCAGCAATACATGACGCCCCTCACCGGACCACATGATCTTCCAGTAGCCGCTCTCCGGGCAGGCGGAGTTGCTGGGGCAGGTTGGTTCCAGGAACTGAGTTTCGCTGAACGAAGGTGAACCCGGCATGGGCTTGCCTGTGGCGGGATCGAGCACCATGGCCTTGGCTAGTTGGTCGATCAGGGCTGCGCTGGGTTTTTCTGGCGGGACGTTGGCCAGGCGGGCTTCGAGCCATTGGAGTTTGCCGTCCCAGGCGGGTAGTTTGGCTGGAGGTAAGGGGAGGATTTCGTTGATTTCGGGGACGGTGGGGTTGGCGTAGGAGTATCTCGCGAGAACTCTCCAGATTTTTTCGTAACGTTCGGCGCGTTCGTTATCTTCCGTTTGACCCAGGTAATGCAATTCATTTGAGGGTGGCGGGTTGCGGAAGGATTTGTACAAAAAAGACGCCGAGGTGCTGTCACCAGCAGCGACTCCAAATTGAAATGCTTCGAGTGCATCGTTGTAGTGTCCCTTTCTCTTAAGATAAACACCCAGTTCGACAGCTGCCTCCCCATTTCCCTGTTCGGCCGCACAGCGGCGCATTTGCCGGGCGATGTCTGGCGCAAGGTCGATGGGTGCTAGCTTGTCACCAACAAAGTATTGGGCCTGGGCATTGCCTCGATCGGCAGCCTTGCGAAAGTAGCGCAGTGACATTTCCGCATCCTTTTGCAGCCCTGCTGAACCCTGCTGCAGAAAAATGCCGATGAAGTAAAATCCGGTCGCTACTCCAGCATCGATCAGTTGCTGGCTCAGCCGCAAATGCTCCGTACTACGAAGCGCAAATTGCCCGCGCATGGCACCGTTTTGCAGATTAATGTTGGCCTTGTAATGGTTGTTTTCTGCGGCGATGCGGTATAGGCGTTCGATCTCGACATCAACAGTCTTGTTCGGTTTGAGCTGGTTGTTCTTCTGCAACCAGCGTGCATATTGAAATAGCACGTCGGCTTCGGCCGTCGGCGCAGGAATCTGCTCGTGTACGCAGTCGAAAACCAGCTTGGCCTTGATCTCGGTTAACGGATTCACGGGAATATCCTTCGTCTTTAAATTATGAGCGCCGACGCTGCCGCAAGCGGCTAGCAGCAGGCATGACAGCAAGAAAATGGGGCGCATTAGTCCTTGTTCCTCAACTTCGCTTGCTCGTAAAAAAATTCGACAAGAGGGGCATGGGGCACATCCTTGTCTTTTTGGCGATTTTTGTTTTCCTTGATAATTTCTTTCCAAGCATCGAATGCCTGTTCCGCATCATCCTGCGCGCCCAATCCCTTCGTATGCATCCCCCACAACCGCCGCCGCAACGCCTGCGTCACACTCGCCCACTCGTGCGCAATATTCAGCTCGCTGTCGACCTGCATGCTGCGGGTGTTGATGTTGGCCGAGCCATGCGTGGTGAACACGTCATTGACGATCATCAACTTTGAATGGATGTACACCGGCATCCATTTCTCTCCTGGCGGCGAATCGGGGGCGACCAGTGAACATATGTGGACTTTCAGGTTCGGAATATTCAGATCCGCCATGATGGTGCTTTCGTTGACCTCCCGGATTTGCCGATCAAGCTCGTCCTGCCATTGCGCAAGTTCCCTCTGCCCGGCGCGATCCCGCACCTCGGGACGTGGCCGTGGTGGAGCCTCTCGTTTCAGCTGTTCAATACGCCGCAGCTTCGTCACCTGTGGAATGGTGTCGGCGCGCCCGAGGCTTTCGAGCATGCGCTGGGTGTTGACGGTGCCCGGCCCCACACCGTCGGCGGTCGCATTGGTGATCACGAACAGGTGCAACGAACCATGGATACCCGGATCGCGCCCGGCCAGGGTCTGGCCGGCGGCGACCGCCTTGATGAACTCGGCCAGATGTGGCCAGCGAAAATACTGATTCTCGATGTAGATGAACTGGGTCGCGTTGTTGATGGCTTGCAGGTAGAGCCGCTCGATATCGCGTTTGCCTTCCTGGGGCTGGGTCCGCACGAGCTGCGCCAGCTGGCGGATTTCACCCGCCGTGCACTGGAGTTTCGGTCCCACCTGCATGGCTTGGCGGGAAGCGAGCAAGTCCTCGCCGGTTTCCTTGCGCCAGGCGGTGGCGAAGTTGTGGTGCAGGTGTTCCAGAATCGGCCCGCTGACCTGGCTGGAGATGTCCTGGCGGGGTGTATCGCCGCGCGGGCCACGGTCGGGTCTGGGCTTGCGGTCCTTGGCCCGATTCAATGCCGTATGGGAATCGGTGTCCCAGTACTCGTCGAGCATGTTATGGCCCATGACAAAACCGACGGCGCGATCCGCCAGTTCGTAATCGACGAGTACGCTTTTCTGGTGATGGGTCGCGGCCCACCTCAGGGCAAAGCGCGTGCCGAAACTGATCTGCGGATCGAGGCTGTGGTATTTCACCTGATAGGCTATTTCCGCCCGTTCATCCAGATCGAAACCGCGACTGACGAACACCGGCAACGCACGTGCGCCCTGCTCGATCGCTTGATCATCTGCCACGGCGCAATCGGCAAACCATTGGCGGTCAGAGGCATATTGGTCATCCGTGGAGGGCTGCAGCGCCCGGTTGCGGATTCGGAGCGGACCTTTACCGGGCAGGTTGGCTTCACCCGCCGCCCCGGCGGAGTTGAACAACATTTCCCACCCCAGCATGCGGACACGCACGCCTTGCTTGGCCTTGGCTTTGAGCAGATCGCCGATGCTCGGCGCCTTGCCATCGCGGATGAAATACATCGACGGCTGAAATCCCCAGCAGATGATGTCGATGGATTTCGTGGCCGCCGCGATGGCCAGGTGCACGGCCTTGAAGGTTTCTTCGCCATTGATCAAGGGACGATAGGTGGCCTTCACTGGATGGTATTCGGTGTTCTGCACAAACCAGGGCGAGATGCAGGTGACCTCGCTGGTGTGCTGCAGCGCGGCTGGCGATACGATGTCGGGGTGATTCATTGTGTTTTCCCTTCCTGGTCAGTGATGCCTTCCAACACCGCCGCGTACAGCGCGCGGTGGTCCGTGTGCGAGGTGGGTTGGCTCACCTCGGGGTCGGTTTGCGAGGGGTGGTTTTGCAGGCCTTTGTTGGCCAGATGCGCTTGCTCGGCGTTGCGGTAGTCGGTGGGAACCGGGATCTGGAACCGCAGACCGTTGGCCAGGTCCAGGCGGTAACCGCGGGTCACGACTTGATGCTCGATCGATAGCTGACCGGTCTTGTCCAGCACGCCTCGCTGGAGCAAAGCGTTGTCGGCGTATAGCGTGTAGGGCATTCCCGCCCAGCCTTGGTCGGGAGCGTTGGGGGCTTGCGGGACGCTTAGGCGCAAAATCTGTTTGGCCAGGCTTTGCGGATATTCCGGATGCGTCGCCTTCATGCTGGCGGGGCCGCTGTAATTGAAATCCGCCGACTTGACGTTGTAATCACCCGCCGTGCCCGATTCGATGCTGTACGCATCCAGGGTGATGTAGCTGCCGCCGGCGTTGAGGGTGATTTTCTTCTTGGCGGTGATGTGGATTTCGTCTTCGGTACTGGTGATCGCCAGGCCGTGGCGTGCCATCACCTCGAGCGTGTCGTTTTGCGCTTGCACGCTTACTGGCCCGTGGTTGGCGATCAGCTTGATGCCCAGCTTGCGCACGAACAGGCTGAGCCCCCGCCCCACGCCGATGAACAGGCGCTTGACCACGCTGAGGTCGGCTTCGCCGCCGGCGTTGAGCATCAGGTTGTTTTGCGCCGCCAATTGCAGGTGTTTGCCGCTGGTGAGGGCGATGCCTTGGGGGGCGCTGAGCAGCAGCACGGACGACTTGAGTTGCTCAAGGTCTTGCTGGAGCAGGTTCAGTTGCGCGGTTACGTCGGCGGGATCTGCGTTGGCGGCCTGGGCATCGACGGAGAGGTGTTGCAGTTGCTCCCCCGCCTGTTGCAGGCGGCCGATGGCCGCGCTCATTTCCAGGACCGGCCCCTCGGCCTTGGCCTGTTCATCGGCACTGATAAACAGCCCCTTCCCCGCCCGAATCGCCCCCCACCCATCGGTGCGCAACTCAAACCCTTCACCCCGCCGCTGCTGCTCGGCATCGACCAGATGCCCCAGATTCAGCTGGCTCTTGCCACTGTGCTCGGTACTCAGCTTGACGTGCTCTTTCCCCCTTGTGTCCTCCATCCGCAGCTTGTTGTTGGCCGGCGTGCGCAGCACGTTGCGTTTGTAATTGCGTGCGCGCAGGGTCACGTGGTCGCGGTGCTCGCTGTCGTGCAGGGCGTGGGCGATGTAGGGGCGGTCCGGGTCGCCCTGCTCGAAGGCCACCGCGACTTCGGTGCCGGCGATCAGCGGCAAATGCAGGCCGTGGGTGTCGCCGGCGTAGGGCCGGGCCAGGCGCAGCCACATGCTTTCCTCGCCGGGTTTCCAGGTGTCGCGGTCGAACAGGAACTGCACGCAGTAGCGCCCTTCAACGTCGATTTCGGCGTAGGGGTCGTGTTTTTGCGGGTTGCTGACCCGGGCCGGGAGGGTGCCGGCGATTTGCGGTTTGGGCTGCAGCGGTGGGCGGAAGCACACGCTTTCCGAATAGGGGATGGCCTGGAACCGGGCTTCGAAGCTGGCGTCGCGGGCGGCGCGGGTGCTGAGGTGGGTGATGACCGTGCCGCGGGCGAAGGCCTGGGGCGCGCCGCCGGTGATTTTCAGCACCTGGCCCGGGGCCAGGGTGGCGCTGCTGCTGGTGCCGCTGAGGCGGGTCTGGTCGTTGAGGTAACGTTCGTGTTGCAGGCGGGCGTAGAAGTAGCCGGTTTCCGGTGGCAGGTCTTCGTAGAATTGATAGCGGTCGCCGAGGGCGGTGTAGGGTTCGGCGTAGTGGTAGGCCTCGCCGTAGGTGGTGGTCGCGCCGCGGGTGTGGTCGATCTCGCCGTCCAGGTGGGCGTAGGCGTCGCGGTGCTGGTAGGTGCGGATATTGACCTGGCGTTCCACCACCTGGTGTTGGGTTTGCAAGGCCCAGACGCCGTCCTGCTCGCTGCTGCTCAGGCCGGCCGGCGAGTGGCAAGGCAGCTCGATGCCGGACTGGTAATGCAGCTGGTCGTCGTGGAATTCGACGACGTCGAGGTGCAGGCGTTCGTCGCTGGTGAAGCGGTACCAGATGCCGACTTCGGCCAGCAGGCGGGCGATGAAGGCCAGGTCGCTTTCGCCGTATTGCATGACTTGCAGGCGCCTGGGGTACTTGCGGGTGAGCTTGAAGAAAAAATCCTCGCCGCGAAAATCGTGGCGGCTGCGCAGGATGTGTTCGACGATTTCCGGCACGGACTGGTGTTGATAGAGGCGGAATTGCTGGCCGCGGGCGAGCAAGGCCAGGCGCGATTGCAGGGTGATTTCGTAGCGGGCTTCGTCGACGGAGCCGGACAGGCGTTTGAAGCCGGTGACCACGCCGTGCAGGGTGCGCAGCGGTTTGATTGGGAGGTCCCGGGTCAGGAAGGTGGGCTTGCGCGGTGGGGCGTGCAGGCTGAAGCGGGCGTCGCGGTTGAGCAGCTGGTCGGCGGCGATGTCCTGCTCGGTGCAGGTGAATTCGATGACGTAGTGGAAGGGCTGGCTGAGTTGTTCTTCGCCGTGGAAGGCCAGGACGTCGAGGGTGGCGTCGAATTTGTGGACGCTGAGTTTGTGCCGGCTGTGGTCGAAGAAGGTACGTATGGGGTTGGGCATGATCAGGCCTTCCTGGTCTGAATGTTGACGAGAGGAAGGGCTTTGCTTCCGCCCTGGTCCTGGGGGTTGGAAGCTTTGGTGAAGTTGACTTAGTTGGAAATAAGACGGTTCTGATGAGTGCGTAGGAAGTGTCGGTTTTCAACGTGAGCGAGAAAATGCCTGCATCTCACGACACGGGCATTTTTCATTTCAACTCAGCGCTCAGCACTCATACTTCGCGGCGACTTGCAGGTTTTCTGGCGGACATTCATTTGCTCCTCCTCTTTTGCCCCTTGAGCACCGCCTCATCGTTTTCACTGAGAAAAATCTGCTGGGGCAAGGTGAACCCCCGCAACTTCAGCAACGCCAACGGCCCCGCCCCCAGTTCCGTGCGCAGGTTCCAGGTCAGTTCCAGGCCGTCCGGGGCCTTGAGCTGCAGGCGATGCAGGCTGTCGCTGTCGTTCAGCGGGGTGAGCCGGGCTTTTTCCAGCAGGCGGATCAAGCCCCAGGTGCCTTCATAATCACCGAACAGCCGTTCACTGGCCTGCACGCTGGTCCAGGTCAAACTGGTGCCCGGGTGGCTGCTGAAGCCGGGCCAGCTGAAGCGCTGCCAGCTTTCCTTCTGGTTGAAGTATTCGTGTTTCTCGCCATTGAGCACGAAGGTGGTTTGCACCACGTCGCGCACCGCTTTGCCGCGCAGTTCGAAACTCAGGCCCATGCCGCCGTCGGTGTAGAGCACGTCGGCCAGGTGGCTGAGCTGGTTGATGGCACTGAGAAATTGCGGGTTGAACCGCAAGCCCTGGCTGTGCCGCGGATCGGCGACCCAGCGGCTGCCTTCCCGGCGCAATACGCCGCCCAGTTGCTGCTGCAGGAACTGGTCGATGCGCCCGGAATCGGCGCGGATCATCTGCCCCAGCATCGGCAAGGAGGCGTCGCTGCTGGTGGCGGCGAAGGGGAAACGGCCGGCAAAGGCGCTGTGCCAGTCGCTGACGATTGCGCGCTGCCACTGGCGGTTGAGGCCCGCCGCCGAGGGTTGCAGCACCCGTTGCCAGGCCTGGTCCAGCGGCTGCACCAACAGCGTTTCGCCCACCTGGCCCCACTCGGCGCCGAGGCTGGCGGCGAGCAGGCTGCCGTAGGCCTGGGTGTCGGTGAGTTCGACGTTCTTGCCCTGGAACACGCTTTGCGCCAGGGCCTGGGTCATGGCCTGCGGATCGGGCGCGTTGTGCACTTGCTGCAGTTTCAGGCGCACCCGGGTGACGCGGTTGAGGAAGGCTTGCAGGCTCAAGCGGTCGCTGTCGCCACCTTCAGCGTCTTTGCCCAGCAGCGCCAGCAACGGGCCGAAGGTGGCGTCCAGCGGACCGCTCGGGCCCTGCAACGTCTGGTCGATCGCTGGCACCGGGGCCTGGCCGACCAGTTTCTGCGCGGACTGCATCAGCGACTCGGCCAACGCCTGGCCGCGCACGCCGGCCTGACCCTGGTAGGCCAGGGTGTTCATCAGTGCGATCAACGGCGACTGGCGCACGTCGCTCATCAGCGTCAACTGGTCGATCACCTCGCCCAGGCTAGCGGCCGGCTGCCAGCGCAGACGGTTGAGAAAATCCAGCCAGGCGCTGGCGTAGTCCTCGAAGTAGCGTTGCGTGAGGCGCGCCCGCAGCACGTCCGGGGTCAGGGCGGCATCGAGCTCGGCGGGGTGGTCGCTGAGCACCCAGTCGATTTCCTCGCGGCGTGCTTCGGCGATGGCATCGATGGCCTGGCGCACCTGGCCTTCCCAGGCCTGGCGGGTGAACACGCCGGGCACGCTGGCCTTGCTGGTGAACAGCGCGCCGGCCTCGGTGTCGCCGACCATTTGCGCCAGGCTCAAGGCCGGGGCGTGGTTGGCCGCGCCCTCTAACACCTGTTGATAGAGGCTGGTTTCGGCATTGCGCTGGCCCAGTTGGCCGAGCAGCACCTGCCGGGCCTGGGCGACCAGTTTCGGGTCGGCCTCGATGCGCCACTCGGGGTGCGCCGCCAGGTGCTCGGCGTAGAACTGCCACAGGCTTGGTGACAGGCCTTGCCAGAGACCCGGGGATATTCCGGCGCGGGTGGGTTCGGCTTCTTGGAGGACCTTGGTCAGGAACGCCGCGTCGGTTTTTTCCGGGTGCGCCAGCATCAGGTAGGCCTTGAGCTGGTCGTAGGCCTCCCGGGCCCGTTGCGCGCGTTCGGCACTGCCCGGGGGCAGCTTGATCAGCGCGTTGAGTTTGGCTTTCAGGTTGGCGACGGCCGGGTCGCGCAGCAGGCGCTGGTTGGCTTCGACATAGATCGGTTGGATTTTTTCCAGCAGGTTCTGGTTCTGGTTCAGGCCGAAGCGCTGGTACCAGGGCGCGCCGTGTTCGGCGCGGTAATCCAGGCGCGCCAGTTCGCGCATCAGGTCGTTCAGGGCCAGCAGTTGGGCGTCGCCCGTTTGCGACTGCTCCAAGGCGACCAGCGACGTCTGCACCTGGGCAATCTGCACGCGCTGGGTGGCGAAGGACAGCAGCATGCCGGCGCCCCACACCAGCGCCAGGCCCATGACCACTGCCGAGCCGATGCGCACGGGGTGTCGGCCCAAACGGCGACTGTGCACGTACTTGTCCTCGAGCACGCCCTGCCAGGCCGGGTCGATGGGCCAATGGTGTGCCGCGTGATCCTTGTGTTCGGGCAATGGCAGGCTGAACCACAGCCCGCGCAACGGCAGACCACGGGCAAATTCGCCGAACAGCGGCGCGAGCGCCTGGCGCCAGCGGGCAATGCCCTCGGCCTGCAGATCGCGCGACAGGCGCAGCAGGAAGTCGTGTTTCATGTCGCCGAATATTTGCGCCCAGCCTGATTCGCGCAAGGGCAGGATCAGCTGGTCCAGGGAGGTTTCCAGGTCTACGGCGGTGGCGCGGGCGGGCAGCAGGCAACCGACCGCTTGGGTTGTGCGCTGGGGCTGCGGCCACTCACTGGCGCAAACTTGCCACAGGTACAGCGGCAACTGCCACTGCAGGTGGCGGGCCAGGGTTTGCAGGTAGCGCACGCCGGCGCCCATTGCGGCGGCATCGCTGGACTGCTCTTTGTTCAGGGCCCAGATCACGCCGTCGAGTGCGCGCCAGCGGTTGAGGCTGAGGTACTGTTTGAAGGGCGCGTCCTCCACATTGCCTTGGACACTACCGCCCCAGATCAGGACGGTGTCCTGGCCTTCCACCCAGTTTTTTTGAGTGAGTTGCGGGGCGATGGCGTGGATTTGTTCGGGTTCGCCGACGACCAGTAGCAGGCGGATTTTGCGGCGCCAGAAGGGACCGTGATTGCGGTAGAGATGATCTCGCAGCACCGATTCAGAAAAGGAGTCCGCCTTGTTTTCAGCGGCAGGCGCAGGAGCCGAAATGGCGCGGTCGTCTCCTCTCTGCTGCCGAAAAGAGACGCGCCCCATCTTCAGGCCCATCAACAAGTAACCACCGGCCAGTGCCAACACTACCAAGATCATACTGATCGTGCCCCACCACCCCATCGTTTGCTCTGGCGTCTCCGGGTGGATCCCCAGCCACTCGGGTCGCCACCCGATCAGCAGACACAGGCTCACTCCGAACACAATGACCACGAGCGCTATCCACAACCCTATCGAACGACTATTGCGCATCAGCTATTTATTCCTGATTCGGAGAGGGGGGCATGACGGCCGAGCACCACAACCATGCGTCGGCGGTGCTATCCCTACTGAAAATGAGATGTGGCTCTCCCTCGTCGCGGATCGACTCCACTGCAGCAGCAATCGCTACCCAGGGTGTCGCGCAACCTGGATTGCCCAGAATGGCGTCGAGGTCGTGCAACCCCTGTTCAACCTTCAACGGCATCCCGACGTCGCTGATCGCCGTGGTGATCGCCGAAGCACGCTGGGCATCGGTTCCGACGCACTAGGCATGCCGAATCGACGCCGCCTCCACCGGGACCCAGTCGAGGGCTTGGTGAGTGGCATAGAGCACACCTTCAGAGGTCGGCGTGCGCACCGGTTCAGGACGATGCAGATAAGCCAGCGGCTCCAGCGTGGTTTGCGTCAGGCGGTTACCCAAGAGCAAACCCACCACCGCTTCGGCTGTATCCTCCGCTTGCGCCGGCGCAACCTGAAACGCCACCACCAGCAACAGCGTCTGTTCGCGGATACGCTGATCCAGCCAGTCATCCACCGCTGCCAGCCCGCGGCCTTCAAGTCGTGTGACCGTCTGGCGTATACCGGACTCGGACCAGACGTCCTGCCACAGTCCGTTGAGGTTTTCCTCGGAAACGCTGGTGTCCATTTCCAGCAACAGAGCCAGCGGCTTGTCCTCGGGCAGCGCTTGCAGCACCCGGGCGAGATCACTTAATACTTGCCGCAATACCCTGCGCAGCACCGCCTCAGGCATACCGCCCTGTTCGACCGCCAAGCGACTGTGTCGAATGCCCTCTTCACAGGGTTGCCAGGCAGCCTGGACACGTAAGGCCTTGTGCGCGTCGAGCAAAGCGTCCCGCTGCGCCTCGCCATCGTGCGCTCCCGTTTCCCGCAATGCGGTATGCAAACTCACCGCCAGCACTTGCTGCGAGCGACGCCCCTGACGCATCTTCTGAACCAGGTCCGCTTCACGCTCATCGTTCCAGCCGTCAGCCACGCTCAATTGGCCGAGATACACCAAGGCACGGATCAAGCTCAGGAAAAACCAGATCGCCATGGGTGCCCCAAGCCCGATCTGCCAAAGCAGGCGCGGATGCTGAGTCAAGGCGTCACCTCCCAACCACAACGTCAGCCCGAGACTCAGCAGCAGTAACACCGGCAGCAAAACCAGCCAACGCCATGCACGCGGGGCCGGTGGCGGGGTCAGTTCAGGGGGTACCTCGTACAATTTGACCGGCATAAAATCAGCTCGCCGTCGCGTTGGGCAAGGACGAAACCAAGGCACAGCCACAGGCGCACACATGCCCATGAAAGGCGATGGGGATGCCGTTGTTACGAAAGGTAGGATGCCCCTCGCTAATTATTGTCGGACCGTGTTTACCACACCGGACCGGATCACCTTGACGGGCCACGCCGATACCGCCAAAGCGCATCCCCGTGGCGCCTGATAGCACAGCACCGCCGTTGGTGGTGCTGTCGCCGATTCGGATAATTCCTTTCATCTCTTCCCCTTTTTGAAACATGATCAATATTTATAATATGCACTGCTATTTCTGAGGAGAAACACGCTGCATGGCTATATCGTTCTGGAAATCTCAGTTAAACCACCCTGCTCGCTTCTAATATAGAAACTACAACAAGCACAAACCTCACTATAAAAACTACATTGAACTTCAAACCCCACCCGCCTCCACGTTATATATCTTTCACCACGATCCCCACCCCATTCCTCATAGTCACCAACTCGTAATATCGTGCTTACTTCAGACAGTTTCATACCAATAAAACAATATGGATCTGTTTCACGAAGATTGATTGCGAAAGGCTTGGCAGACACAGGTTGCCTTGCCCACTTTATCTCTCGCCAAGTTTTCCTCAACGGTACGCGGCGCAACACCCTGATTAGGTTGCGTCTTTCTGTTACTGACAAAGTAAATCCTGTTTTTCGCAAGATACTGTAAACACCCAAGCACACAGCTGCGATCAAACAATTCGCCACAAACAAGAAAATATGCCATGACGCGAGCAAGATAAAGTACGCAACCCGACTTAAAAGCCCGGCAATCCAGAGAAGAAAAACGACAGATCCATGGATAATCTTTTTCATTTTAAATAACAATACCTGTTCATAGATCAATTTTACGATCCATCATCATTTCGTGAGATGAGGTTCGCTTCCCTGACGGTGGGCACCTGTAACGATGAATTGCGCTTCGCGCTCGGGCCAGGTGTACAGCTCGTCCGGTTCACCCTTGGGAAAGAAGCCTCGCTCCGGGACATCGATGAATTCGCCTTCCACCCGGCGGATCAGCGTCCAACCGGTTTCAACCAACTCACCCTCACGCCAATCGAAATCGCGTTTATCAGCATCGGTAGCAAACCACGTTCTACGTCTGAGCCCACGCCGGACTTGCTTGCCACCCCTAAATCGCTCGGTGGGATACAGCCATTGCGCAGCTGCAAAACTCACGTCCGGTAGATAAACACCCATTTGTTTTGGGCGCTCATCACTCTTTATACGTACGCTGGGATCCAGCTCATAGCGGGGAATACGCTGAGGAAGCTCATTGAGTCGATAGATTCTGTCTTGTCCATTATAGGTAAATTCACCCTCATCCCAGTTTCCGCTGGACGTTTTTGATAATCGCTTATCCAATGTTGAAGCCCGTTCGCGCTTTTCCGAAATAAGCTGTCGTTCCTCCTCAAGCATCCAGCCATTCCTGAACTCGCTGAAGCATTGGTCATTAAAATTTATGGTGCCAACGGCGTTGAGCGCCGATGGATCATTATTCACGCGCTGGATATAAGCGTTGATATAGTCATCCCGCTTAAGACGGATTTCTGGCAATAAACGGTGACCCCAGACTATATCGCCTTGTTGCCAATGCGGTTTACTACGCTCATGCGGATCGAGAATCGCTTGCAAGCGTGAAAAAGCCGCCTCGTGGGCGTCAACCCACTCGATAATCGCATCGCGAGTAACAGCGAAGTGCTCGGGGGAACTGAAGCTTTCCAGCAGATAGCATTCAAGCGGATGCAAAACGGCCATTTCAAGACTTCCCCTTAGGTTCGGTACAAGACCCACCATCAGCCCGTGCGATCAGAGTCCACTTCACCGATTGCTCGTCCTTATGCGGCAAGCGCTGGCCCTTTTGCAGGTCGAGGTATTCAAAGCCCTTGCGGCCGAAGATCGACCATTTGCCGGTGTGACTTGCGGGCTCTCCCGACAGAGCCGTGATAAAGACACCATCCCGTCTGATGAACTGCGCTTCGCGCTCGAGCCAGGTGTACAGTTCGTCCGGTTCACCCTTGGGGAAGAAGCCTCGTTCAGGTACGTCGACGAATTCGTCTTCTACCCGGCGGATCAATGTCCAACCGGTTTTAATGCGTTCGTACCCTTCCCAGTCGTAGTCACGCTTGCCGGTATCAGGATTGACCCAAGTGCTACGTCTTACACCCCGTCGAACTTGTTTCCCTCCCTCAACCCACTGGGTGGGGTACAGCAAATGTGCAGCTGCGGAATCTGCATCTGGCAGGTAAATACCCATCTGTTGGGGGCGCTCGTTCTTTTCTATCCGCACGCTTGGATCTAGCACATATCTCGGAATACGCTGAGGCAACTCATCAAGTCGATAAACCCTGTCTTGTCCGTTATAGGTCAAATCACCTTCATCCCACTCCCCCCCAGCAGTCGTACCTAGCCGTTGATCGAGTTCGCTAGCACGATCTCGTGCTAGCGAAATGCACTGTCGCTCCTCTTCAGTCATCCAGCCGTCCCAGAATTCGTCAATACCCCGATTCCAGTTGATTAAAGTGTTACCAACGCCTTGGAATGTCTGCGGATCGTTATGGCAGCGCAAAATATAGGCCTTGATATAACGCTCTCGAGCGGGGCGTATGTTGGGCAATACTCGAGTCCCCCAGATCACATCGCCCTGTTGCCATACCGGCTTGCTGCGCTGCCGCGGATCAGATTCACGCTGGAGCCTTGCATAAGCAGCCTCATGCGCGTCTATTAATTCGATCACCGCATCACGAGTGGCGGCGATGTGCTCAGCTGAACTGAATCTTTCCAACAAGTAGCATTCAAGAGGGTGGAGTACGGCCATGTTCAAGTCCTTTTATTCATACCAGTTGTGGGTCAAATCGGGCAGGCCCAGGTAGGGTTTAAGCGGGTCTAAGTCGGGGTTGCCGGTACCGTCGTCATAGCCCCAACCGGTGCTCTTTCGAGGACTTGTAAAGCCCGGCTTGAGGTTATTTGGATCTAATAAAATCTGTTCCCGCCCTCCCTCCAATTTATAAGTATCCATTGATTCAAATTTTTGTGTGGCCGCACGCCCTTCCCAAACTTTCAGGGGTTGCCCAGGCGGTACGGTGTAAACCAAGTACTCGCCGTTCTCATTCCAGCTTTTCCATACCGCAAAATTGCGTCGCCATTCACTTTTCGAAGTAAGCCGTTGAAATTCAACTTTGCGTATCCAAAAGCCGCCATTGTCGAAAGATTTCGCCCCGGGCTCCACGACCCGATAGAGACGCTCCCCTGGCGATACTTCAGCAGCTCTCATAGACTCATCGAAGGTATTGAACTTATTTCTCACTGGGCTTTTGGAGGTTGCGCTAATATCTGGCCAGCCCTCAGCAATACTTTCCAATGCTTTTGATGGAAAATTTTTCAAGGCCGGATAACTCGGATCATCAACTTCATCCACCCAATCCGGCTTTTTCCGTTGGATTAACTCCAGCTCGGCATTCTCGCGGTTTCCTAACACATGATTATTATTTCCCAACCGAGCACGATAAGCGTTGTCACCCTCCACCCGCAGGCGGTTAATGATCTGGTCCAGACAGTCCTGAGCTGGCCGCAGGGTCTTTGCCATTCCTTCATCAGCCTTGTTCCTGACGCTTACTAAAACTGTCCACAATCGCTCTACCCGACCACGTAATGCTTCTGGACCAAACGTTATGACTGAATCGAAAAGCTGACGCGTCACCTGCATCAGTTCATCGAATTTTTCCAGCAACCCCTTGATTGTAAGCCTACTCTTCACGTCATCCAGTTTTCCTGCCAAATACAGAAATGGATTATGGATCTTCATCGCGGCCAAAAATCTTCTAACTTTTGGATCATCCAAATAGCGTTTCAAAGACGACACAGCCTTATCAATTACTGGCGCTTCTACTTTCGACATAACTGCTGTCGCTTTAAAGATATCCCTCCGCACTTGGAAAATCACAACCTTGACACACCCTTTCGCCAGTGAGCCTAACGTCGGAAATAATCCAATGAGCGTCAGAATCAATGCGACCCACGCCCAAGTATCGTCTGTGTCCTTGTTGATTTTTCGGCAATTGGCAACCAGGTCACGCACATCGCCTATCTGGTCCACCAAGGGAATCATGAAAATCAACGTTCCAGTGACAGTTTGTGCCGTGGTAGGACTTTCGTGGAAATCCCCCTGTAGCACTTCCCATAGCCAGAGACATTTCCCCTCGACGCCTGGGTAAGCGTCCTGTGGAGCAGGCTCGTAGAACGCCATGGCGTTTTGCAGTTCCTGATTCATGCGGTTTCCATGTTTAACGATAAGAAAAATACCAATACAAGGTGTACGTAACTGTTCCGGGATGGCACATGCTTTCCAGCACGACTCAAACTACACATCTTGCATGTACCACTCGTTGTTAATTATCAGGTGAAAAATGTTTCGCAGCATTTCCATTACGCCTACCATCGCAAGGGGGAACAAGTTCACTACCATCTGCCAAACGAGTATATTGAAGGTACTCCACAGCTCCACTTGCAGTGTTACCGATACAAAAAACAGCTGTATAGCTATCCCTTGGTCGAGAAGCGTCAATCAAACTAAATATATAGGTGTTATTTACTTCAAGCTTCAATGGATGAGTCTTTACTTTATAGTCATCCAGTTCGTACCCCTCTGGCACGACGCCAAACACTACACATCCACCCGGCTGCAGCTCTAATGGTTTAGCACCCGATTTAAGTGCAACCCCCCAAGCGCCGGCATTTCGCACATAACTTTGCATCAATGATATCCAGCCGACCAAAAATACTTCCCCTGTATCATTTGGCAGACAAATGGCCGGCCTACTATTAACCGAAGAGATAGTCGCACTTTCCCTGCGTCCAAATGACGTCGCCTCAGCAGACTCCAAAAATATAAAATTCAACCCAATCAATAAAAAAGCCAAGATCTTCATAGACTTTTCCTTCAAGCAGGAAGATTTGCTTTGCTGGCAGGATTCTCCAGAAAGCCCTGAAGTGTCGAGACCAGAAGCTGAGGGCTTTTGGTATAGTTACGTTGATTCCACACCCCACGAGGATTTCCGATCACACAAATAATAAAGTAATCCGAAACAATTTCACCTTGCTGCTCCATATTATAATCGGACAATTGCCCATTACTCTTCAAGGTGTATTCGTATGCCGCCGCCCCCTGAGCACTGACCGTTAGTCCAAACTTTTTTACTGGATAGCCAAGCTGGTGTTGCCATACATGGGTCATCTCATGCATAAACAAGGCTTTATCCCGATCATCGTTAGTATTGGCAAAATCGTTCCTGTAGTACTTTGTGCTTTCTGGATAATACATTTCACCATTAGGCGTGACGGCCGTATTCTGTTGACCAAAGAATAACCACCAGCCGCCGTGATGCACTTTTACCTTGCTATAATCGACAGCGTTTTTAAATACAGTTCTGGCCATTGATATTTCGTCAGCGGTCAAGGAACGCTTTTTTCCTTTGGGAAGCGAAACAGTTTGAGATGATGTGCCCACATCGGTGGTGGTAGTGGTGATATTGCTGGACGTCAGATCAATCACTAGTGGGGCTTGCGCATTCTTTGCGGCGCAACAGAAGGCCTCGGCACCCGTCGGCGGAATGAGCGTCAAGGAGGTGAATCGAATTGGGTAACGGGTCACAAAACGCTGTGTATACCCTCGATCATCAGTCGTACCCTCAACAATGCTGCCATCTGCCAAGGTGGCCGAGTACTTAAGATGACCTGCCAATTCACCATCCGGACCGACCAAACGAAGTTGTTCGTCATGCTCTCCAATCGGATACTGTTGCAGTAACAAGTCATAAGAAGGCCAAGGCTGATCCGGTTCAGGCTCGGGAAGTTGGTACTGCACACGCGCCGGCTTATCCGGAACCGGGCTGTGCAGAGCGTGACCTTGTTCGTCCAGCATCCCTTGCAGCACCAGGCCATTGTCGAACGTCAGGGTATAAGGCACGTCTGCAATGGGCTTGGCCGCAGCATCGTAGAAGTTCAACAGCAGCCTGTTGGGCATATCGGCCAACGGATCGGCCAATGGTGAGAGCGCAGTTTTCAATCTGCCCGCCGACGGGACGTAATCGAAGTGTGGAGACTTGATCTCGACTTCACCGGGTGAGCCAATCTCAATGCGATAGGGATCGAGGGTGATGTAGTTGCTGCCGACGTTAAGGGTGATTTTCTTTTTCGCAGTGATGCGGATTTCGTCTTCGGTGCTGCTGATGTCCAGACCTTGCTTGGCCAACAGTTCAAGGCGGTCGTTCTGTGCCTGGATCGACACAGCGCCTTGGTTAGCAATTAACTTCAACCCTAGCCTTTGTGCGAACAGGCCAATGGCTTGACCCGCCGTCACCGTAAAACGCTTGAGCGCACTAAAGTCAGTGTTGTTGCTCACTGCGCCAAGGGTCTGACCAGCCGCCAACTGCATATGCGCTGGCGTTACCAGCGCCACGCCGGCAGGTGCCGAGACGAGCAAGCCGGCCTCTTTCAATTGCCCCAACGCGGCCTTCAGCTGCTTGGGCACGGTCTCGTCCGCCTCCAGCCCCCCTGCCACTACGGCGTTACGGGCTAACCCTTGCACACGTTGTAATGCCTCTTCCAGTTGCGCCAGAGCTTCATTCATGCCGAGCGTTTCGCCCTGAGCTTTCGGCTGCTCATCAGCACTGATCAACAGCCCCTTCCCCGCCCGAATCGCCCCCCACCCATCAGTGCGCAACTCAAACCCTTCCCCCCGCCTCTGCTGCTCGGCATCGACCAGATGCCCGAGGTTCAACTGGCTCTTGCCGCTGTGTTCGGTACTGAGCTTGACGTGCTCTTTGCCCCTTGTGTCCTCCATCCGCAGCTTGTTGTTGGCCGGCGTGCGCAGCACGTTGCGTTTGTAATTGCGCGCACGCAGGGTCACGTGGTCGCGGTGTTCGCTGTCGTGCAGGGCGTGGGCGATGTAGGGGCGGTCCGGGTCGCCCTGTTCGAACGCCACCGCGACTTCGGTGCCGGCGATCAGCGGCAGGTGCAGGCCGTGGGTGTCGCCGGCGTAGGGCCGGGCCAGGCGCAGCCACATGCTTTCCTCGCCGGGTTTCCAGGTGTCGCGGTCGAACAGGAAGTGCACGCAGTAGCGCCCTTCGACGTCGATTTCGGCGTAGGGGTCGTGTTTTTGCGGGTTGCTGACCCGGGCCGGGAGGGTGCCGGCGATTTGCGGTTTGGGCTGCAGCGGTGGACGAAAGCACACGCTTTCCGAATAGGGGATGGCCTGGAACCGGGCTTCGAAGCTGGCGTCGCGGGCGGCGCGGGTGCTGAGGTGGGTGATGACCGTGCCGCGGGCGAAGGCCTGGGGCGCGCCGCCGGTGATTTTCAGCACCTGGCCCGGGGCCAGGGTCGCGCTGCTGCTGGTGCCGCTGAGGCGGGTCTGGTCGTTGAGGTAGCGTTCGTGTTGCAGGCGGGCGTAGAAGTAGCCGGTTTCCGGTGGCAGGTCTTCGTAGAATTGGTAGCGGTCGCCGAGGGCGGTGTAGGGTTCGGCGTAGTGATAGGCCTCGCCGTAGGTGGTGGTCGCGCCGCGGGTGTGGTCGATCTCGCCGTCGAGGTGGGCGTAGGCGTCGCGGTGCTGGTAGGTGCGGATGTTGACCTGGCGTTCCACTACCTGGTGTTGGGTTTGCAGGGCCCAGACGCCGTCCTGCTCGCTGCTGCTCAGGCCGGCCGGCGAGTGGTGCGGCAGTTCGATGCCGGACTGGTAATGCAGCTGGTCGTCGTGGAATTCGACGACGTCGAGGTGCAGGCGTTCGTCGCCGGTGAAGCGGTACCAGATGCCGACTTCGGCCAGCAGGCGGGCGATGAAGGCCAGGTCGCTTTCGCCGTATTGCATGACTTGCAGGCGCCTGGGGTACTTGCGGGTGAGCTTGAAGAAAAAATCCTCGCCGCGAAAATCGTGGCGGCTGCGCAGGATGTGTTCGACGATTTCCGGCACGGACTGGTGTTGATAGAGGCGGAACTGCTGGCCGCGGGCGAGCAAGGCCAGGCGCGATTGCAGGGTGATTTCGTAGCGGGCTTCGTCAACGGAGCCGGACAGGCGTTTGAAGCCGGTGACCACGCCGTGCAGGGTGCGCAGCGGTTTGATCGGCAGGTCCCGGGTCAGGAAGCTGGGCTTGCGCGGCGGGGCGTGCAGGCTGAAGCGGGCGTCGCGGTTGAGCAACTGGTCGGCGGCGATGTCCTGTTCGGTGCAGGTGAATTCGATGACGTAGTGGAAGGGCTGGCTGAGTTGTTCTTCGCCGTGGAAGGCCAGGACGTCGAGGGTCGCGTCGAAGTTATGGACGCTGAGTTTGTGCCGGCTGTGGTCGAAGAAGGTGCGTATGGGGTTGGGCATGGTCAGGCCTTCCTGGTCTGAATGTTGACGAGAGGAAGGGCTTTGCTTCCACCCTGGTCCTGGGGGGTGGAAGCTTTGGTGAAGTTGACTTAGTTGGAAATAAGACGGTTCTGATGAGTGCGTAGGAAGTGTCGGTTTTCAACGGGAGCGAATTTTCCTACTTGCTACACCGACATCCGCCAATCAGCGACGCTTTATGAAAGCCGCAGCGCTAAAAGGCAGGGACATGGAGCCTGTAGGCGTCATGGCTGGTGCTCGCGCTTGAAGCATGCCCCTGAAAAGAGCCGTCCTGAGGCGTAGAGCAGTTCGTTGAGGAAATTAATGTAGGAACGAGCCTGCTCCGGGCGGCGTTCCGACGATGGACTCAAGAGCGCCGCGTTGAACCAGTCAACACGCGTAATCGTTAACGACCATCGTCGGAACGCCGCCCGGAGCAAGCTCGCTCCTACAGTGGGCCGCATTCGCTTTGAATGGTATGCGGGCCAAGGGCCGAGGATGGGCCTGCTGCGCAGTCCAGCGGGAACAAGCTCCCTCGCTACAGGCTGCGGTTTTTGGTGTGATTCACTTCTCATTAAAAATAAAAACTCAACAAATCCATGACCACGCCGACACCCTGTCAAAGCCTCACGGACTGAATATAGCCATGCGCAACAACCAGCCTGTTACCCAACGCGAACGGACCTTCCCGGCTCAGCAACGGTTGATTTCCACCACCGATGCCAAGGGCGTGATTACCTACTGCAACGATGCCTTCGTCGAGATCAGCGGGTTTTCCCGTGAGGAGCTGATCCGAGCGCCGCACAATCAGGTGCGTCACCCCGACGTGCCTTCTGCGGTGTTCGCGCACATGTGGGGCACGCTGAAACAGGGTTTGCCATGGATGGGCATTGTCAAGAATCGCTGCAAGAGCGGCGACCATTACTGGGTGAACGCCTATGTGACGCCGGTGTTCGAAGGTCAGCAGGTGGTGGGTTACGAGTCGGTGCGGGTCAAGCCCACGGCCGAGCAGATTCGTCGTGCCGAAGCGCTTTACCAGCGTATTAATCAGGGCAAGTCGGCGGTGCCTTCCACGGATAAATGGCTGCCGGTGCTGCAGGATTGGTTGCCGTTCATTCTGGTCAGCCAGTTGAGTTTCATGATTGGCGCGTCGCTGAATTCGCAATGGGGCTTTGCCCTCGCCGCCGGGCTGTCGGTGCCGCTGGGGCTGATGGGGTTGCGTTGGCAGCAGCGCGGGGTCAAGCGTCTGTTGCGTTTGGCCGAGCAGACCACGTCGGACCCGTTGATTGCGCAGATGTACACCGACAGTCGCGGTGCGCAGGCGCGGGTGGAGATGTCGATTCTGAGTCAGGAAGCGCGTCTGAAAACCTGCCTGACCCGTCTGCAGGACACTGCCGAGCATCTGACCGAGCAAGCGAAACAGTCCGACACCCTGGCGCACAACAGCTCCACCGGGCTGGAGCGTCAGCGCGTGGAGACCGAGCAGGTGGCGACGGCCGTTAACCAGATGGCGGCGACGACTCAGGAAGTTGCCAGCCATGTGCAGCGCACGGCGGACGCGACTCAGGAGGCCAATCGCCTGACCGGTCGCGGGCGGGATATTGCCGGGGAAACCCGCGAGGCCATTCAGCGCTTGTCTGTGGTGGTGGGTGAAACGGGTATGACCGTGACCCAGCTGGCCAAGGACAGTAACGAAATTGGTGGCGTGGTGGATGTGATCAAAGGCATTGCCGACCAGACCAACCTGCTGGCGTTGAACGCGGCTATCGAAGCGGCGCGTGCCGGTGAGATGGGTCGCGGGTTTGCGGTGGTGGCCGATGAAGTGCGGCAATTGGCGCAACGCACCAGCGAGTCTACCGGGCAGATTCATGCGCTGATCGCCAAGTTGCAGCAGACCGCGAGTACTGCGGTGCAAACCATGGAGGCCGGGCATCGTCAGGCAGAGGAAGGTGTGGCGCGGGTGCTGGAAGCGGACCAGGCACTGGTGGGGATCAGTGAGGCGGTGGCGAACATCACCGACATGACTGCTCAGATTGCGGCGGCGACGGAAGAGCAAAGTGCGGTGGCTGAGGAGATCAGCCGCAACATCAGCAATATCTCGCATCTGGCGGATCAGACTTCGGTGCAGGCGCAACACTCGGCGTTGTTGAGTGAAGAGCTGACGAAGACGGCGAATACGCAGTATTCGTTGGTGGAGCGGTTTAATCGGTGATTGCTGACTTCAAGTAAAAAACCCGGGCGCTGATGCGCCCGGTTTTGTTTGTGATGGGGCCTGCGATGCGTCGAAAGACTTACGCCCCTTGACGTAAACGTCAACCTGCCATTAGCTTAGCGCCATGACCTTTTTCGAGCGCTTCCATGAGCAGCCAGACCTATAGCATCTCCGACCTCGCCCGCGAGCTCGACATCACCACCCGGGCCATTCGCTTTTATGAAGAGCAAGGGCTGCTCAGCCCTGAGCGGCGTGGGCAGGAACGTATCTATTCGCCCCGGGACAAGGTCAGTCTGAAGCTGATTTTGCGGGGCAAGCGTATTGGTTTTTCACTGGCGGAATGCCGTGAGCTGATTGAGCTTTACGATCCTACCGGTGGCAATCAGAAGCAGTTGCAGACGATGCTGAACAAAATCGCTGAGCGTCGGGAGCAGCTGGAGCAGCAGATGCTGGATATCGAGCAGATGAAGCTGGAGTTGGATACGGCGCAGGAGCGGTGTATGCAGGCGTTGGAGTTTACGATCAAGAGTCAGCAGGTGGTTTAGCAGGTCAATACATTCCACTGTAGGAGCGAGCTTGCTCGCGATGGACGTCAGGGCACCGCGTTTATCCAGGCGGTACTCGTTATCGTTAACGTCCATCGCGGGCAAGCCCGCTCCCACAGGTTTTTTCCACAGTTCCCCCATACAGGGTTTTCTGAGCATTCAGATTATTCAGCACAGGTCGATTCCCATGTCCCTACCCTCTCACGTACGCCTGGTCGAAGTCGGTCCTCGCGACGGTCTGCAAAATGAAGCCCAGCCCATCAGTGTCGCGGACAAGGTGCGGTTGGTCGACGCACTGACTGCCGCCGGGGTGAGCTATATCGAGGTTGGCAGTTTTGTTTCGCCCAAGTGGGTGCCGCAGATGGCCGGTTCCGCCGAGGTGTTTGCGCAGATTCAGCGCAAGCCCGGGGTGACTTATGCGGCGCTCGCGCCGAATCTTCGCGGGTTTGAGGATGCGGTGGCTGCCGGGGTCAAGGAGGTGGCGGTGTTTGCTGCGGCGTCCGAGGCGTTTTCCCAGCGCAATATCAATTGCTCGATCAGTGAGAGCCTGGCGCGTTTCGTGCCGATCATGGAGGCGGCGAAGCAGCATGGGGTGAGTGTGCGGGGGTATGTGTCCTGTGTGCTGGGTTGCCCTTATGAGGGTAACGTCGCGCCGGAGCAGGTGGCGCTGGTCGCGCGCGAGCTGTATGCCATGGGCTGCTATGAAGTGTCCCTCGGCGACACCATCGGCACCGGGACGGCCGGTGCGACGCGCAAGTTGATTGAGGTGGTCGCGGCCGATGTGCCGCGGGAGAAACTCGCCGGGCACTATCACGACACCTATGGCCAGGCCATGGCCAATATCTACGCCAGTCTGTTGGAAGGGGTGTCGGTGTTTGATAGCTCGATCGCCGGCCTTGGTGGCTGCCCGTATGCCAAGGGCGCCAGCGGTAACGTGGCCACTGAGGATGTGATTTACCTGCTCAATGGCCTGGGGATCGACACTGGAATCGACCTTGAGGCGTTGATTGTGGCGGGTCAGCAGATCAGCACGGTGCTGGGACGCGCCAGTGGTTCGCGGGTGGCCAAGGCGCGTAGCGCACAGTGAGTGGGCGGATGTGTCGGGGTGTTACCGCGGGGACGAAAATGTGGGGGGCAAGCGAGTAACACGGAAACAAATGTGGGGAATCTGGCAGTGAGAAAAACCCCTGAAAAACTCAACTTGTTGATTTTAAAGGGTTTTTAAAAGTTGGCACGGCTCCTGCTATCTCTATGGCATAACAAGAATAAAAAAAAACGCTCCACCCCTAATAAAAATAAGACGTAACGACTCTGACATAACAAAAACAACACGGCAGAGACGCAGCTAACAGATTTTTTTGGAGAGGATGTGCTTTTCAGGGTGCTTTTCGGAGTGACCCGCAACCGGGCAGAGAATAATAAAACTACCTTCAGGTAGCTCCCGAACTGGTTGGATCGCTTGGCGAGAAAGTAGATCAGCGCTCAAAAAAATACGTTTGCTCTTGATCCCGGATGGGGGTCGATAAAAACAGCGGTAAAGGGTCACGGTTGCTAAAAACAAAAACAGACCGCCCCTCAATAATAAAAAAAGAGCACGTAACGACAAAATTAAAGGGGAGCTTCGGCTCCCCTTTGTGCTTTCTGCGTTTCGCCAAATTGTGCCGGTATTTCTCCCGCTCACCCATCCCAATACCTGTACCTATACCTGTACCTATACCTGTACCTATACCTATACCTATACCTGTACTTATACCTATACCTGTACCTATACCTATACCTGTACCTGTACCGGTTCCGGTACCTGTAGGAGCGAGGCTTGCCCGCGAAGGGAACGCCGCGATTGCACAGGGAAACCGCGTCATCGTTCTTCGCGGGCAAGCCTCGCTCCTACAGGTCCAACAGATCCACCGGGTTCACCGGGTTCACCGGGTTCACCAGATCCACCAGGTTCACCAGGTCCAACAGATCCACCGGGTTCACCGGGTTCACCAGATCCACCAGGTTCACCAGGTCCAACAGATCCACCGGGTTCACCAGGTTCACCAGGTCCACCAAGTCCACCAGATCCACCAGATCCACCAGGTTCACCAGGTCCAACAGATCCACCAGGTTCACCAGGTTCACCAGGTTCACCAGGTCCAACAGATCCACCAGGTTCACCAGGTTCACCAGGTCCAACAGATCCACCAGGTCCACCAGGTCCACCAGGGGTTGTGGTCAGGTTTTGTTGAGGCTTAGTTCTTCGATGCTGATTTCGCGCATGCGGAATTTCTGGATTTTGCCGGTGACGGTCATCGGGAACTCGTCGACGAATTTGAAGTAGCGTGGCGTCTTGAAGTGGGCGATGCGCTCTTTGCACCAGGTTTGCAGTTCTTGCTCGGTGGCGCTGTGGCCGGGGTGGAATTTGATCCAGGCGACGATTTCTTCGCCGTAGCGCGAGCACGGGATGCCGATCACTTGCACGTCGGCCACGGCCGGGTGGGTGAAGAAGAATTCTTCCAGTTCCCGCGGATAAATGTTTTCACCGCCGCGGATGATCATGTCCTTGTTGCGGCCGGCGATGTTCACGTAACCCTCGTCGTTCATGCTCGCCAGGTCGCCGGTGTGCATCCAGCCGGCCTGGTCGATGGCTTCTGCGGTGCCTTGCGGGTTGTTCCAGTAGCCGAGCATCACGCTGTAGCCGCGGGTGCAGAGTTCGCCGATGGTGCCGCGGGGCACCAGGTTGCCGGCCTCGTCGATGATTTTGCTTTCCAGTTGCGGCTGGGTGCGGCCGACGGTGGTGACGCGCAGTTCCAGGTCGTCCGAGGGGCCGGTCTGTAGCGACACCGGGCTGGTTTCTGTCATGCCGTAGGCGATCTGTACTTCACTCATGTGCATGTCGGTGATGACCCGGCGCATCACTTCGATCGGGCAGGTGGCCCCGGCCATGATTCCGGTGCGCAGGCTCGACAGGTCGAATTCCGCGCGCTGGGGTTGGTCCAGCAGGGCGATGAACATGGTCGGGACGCCGTAGAGCGCGGTGGCTTTTTCTTCGGCGACGGTGGTCAGGGTCAGCAGCGGATCGAAGGCGTCGTTGGGGTAGATCATGGTGCTGCCGTGGGTCATGCAGCCCAGGTTACCCATGACCATGCCGAAGCAGTGATACAGCGGCACCGGGATCACCAGGCGATCTTCGTGGGTCAGGCCGAGGCTTTCGCCGACCATGTAGCCGTTGTTGAGAATGTTGTAGTGGCTGAGGGTCGCGCCCTTGGGGAAGCCGGTGGTGCCGGAGGTGTACTGGATGTTTACCGCCTGGTCGAAATGCAGGCTGTCCTGGCGTTGGTGCAGTTGCTCGGCGGACACGTTGCCGGCAAGTTCGGTCAGTTGCGACCAGGGCAGGAAACCCGACGGCGGCTGGGCGTCGAGGCTGATCACCCCGCGCAGGTCCGGCAGGCGTTCGCTGTGCAATTGGCCGAGGGTGTGCTCCGCCAGTTCCGGTACCAGGCCTTGCAGCATGCCGTGGTAGTTGGAGGTTTTGAAGGCGCCGGCGCAGACCAGCCATTGGCAGCCGGATTGCTTGAGGACGTATTCCAGTTCGGAGCTGCGGTAGGCCGGGTTGATGTTGACCAGGATCACGCCGATTTTCGCGCTGGCGAACTGGCTGATGCACCATTGGGCGCAGTTGGGGGCCCAGATGCCGAGGCGATCGCCGGTCTGCAGGCCCAGGGCCAATAGCGCCCGGGCGTGCAGGTCTACGGCGTCGGCCAGTTGCTGCCAGGTGTAGCGCAGTTGCTGGTGACGCACGACCAGCGCCTCCCCGGTCGGGTAGTGCGCGACGGTGTTGTCGAACGCCTGGCCGATGGTCATCGCCAGCAAGGCTTTGTCCTGTGAACCGCGGGTGTAGCTGCGCTGCGGGCTTGCGGTGGGTTGATCCATGACGACCCCTATTGTCTTTATTAATGGGTTGGCTACGGTCCCCCGTAGGAGCGAGGCTTGCCCGCGAAGAGGCCAGCATGTTCAGTATCAATGTCGACTGAGCCGACGCCTTCGCGGGCAAGCCTCGCTCTTACGGGGGGGGCCGTGGTTACATCTTGAACTGGCTCTAATGTCGCTCAAGTTGACGTTAACGTAAAGGGTGATTGACAGCCATTCGTCTCAGGTTTACGTTAACGTAAAGGTGAGAACCCGATCACGGCCCTCCCCTACCCTACAAAAAAGCCAAAAGGTGCCCCATGAGCTATCCATCCCTGAATTTTGCCCTCGGTGAAACCATCGACATGCTGCGCGATCAGGTTCAGGCCTTCGTTGCCAAAGAGGTCGCCCCGCGCGCCGCTCAGATCGACATCGACAACCTGTTCCCGGCGGACCTGTGGCGCAAGTTCGGCGACATGGGCCTGTTGGGGGTCACCGTGCCGGAAGAGTACGGCGGCGCTGGCCTGGGTTACCTGGCGCACGTGGTGATCATGGAAGAAATCAGCCGCGGCTCGGCGTCGGTGGCGCTGTCCTACGGCGCGCATTCCAACCTGTGCGTGAATCAGATCAACCGCAACGGCAATCACGAGCAGAAGACCAAGTACCTGCCGAAGCTGATCAGCGGCGAGCACATCGGCGCCCTGGCCATGAGCGAGCCGAATGCCGGCTCCGACGTGGTGTCGATGAAGCTGCGCGCCGACAAGCGTGGCGATCACTACGTTCTTAACGGCAGCAAGACCTGGATAACCAACGGTCCGGACGCCAACACCTACGTGATCTACGCCAAGACCGACCTGGAAAAGGGCCCGCACGGCATCACCGCGTTCATCGTCGAGCGCGACTCCAAAGGCTTCAGCCGCAGCAACAAATTCGACAAGCTCGGCATGCGCGGTTCCAACACCTGCGAGCTGTTCTTCGATGACGTGGAAGTGCCGCAAGAGAACATTCTCGGCGTGCTCAACGGCGGCGTGAAAGTGTTGATGAGCGGCCTCGACTACGAGCGCGTGGTCCTGTCCGGCGGCCCGACCGGGATCATGCAGGCTTGCATGGACCTGATCGTGCCGTACATCCACGACCGCAAGCAGTTCGGCCAGAGCATCGGCGAATTCCAGCTGATCCAGGGCAAGGTCGCCGACATGTACACCCAGCTCAACGCCAGCCGCGCCTACCTGTATGCGGTGGCCCAGGCCTGCGAGCGTGGCGAAACCACGCGCAAGGACGCCGCCGGGGTGATCCTGTACAGCGCCGAACGCGCCACGCAAATGGCCCTGGATGCGATCCAGATTCTCGGTGGCAACGGCTACATCAACGAATTTCCTGCCGGTCGCCTGCTGCGCGACGCCAAGCTGTACGAAATCGGCGCGGGCACCAGTGAGATCCGGCGCATGCTGATCGGTCGCGAACTGTTCAACGAAACGAAATGAATTTCGTTAGCGGCAAGCGGCAAGTTTCAAGCGGCAAGAAGACTGCGCGCTTGCTTCTAACTTGCAGCTTGCAACTTGAAGCTGCTACGGAGTAGCCCGATGATTTTGCATACCCAGCTCAACCCTCGTTCGGCGGAGTTCGCCGCCAACAGCGCGGCGATGCTCAAACAGGTCGACGCCCTGCACACCCTGCTCGCCCAGGTGCAGCAAGGTGGCGGCCCGAAGGCGCAAGAACGCCACACCTCCCGGGGCAAATTGCTGCCCCGTGAGCGGATCAATCGCCTGCTCGATCCGGGCTCGCCGTTCCTGGAGATCAGCCAACTGGCGGCCTACGCGGTGTACGGCGAAGACGTGCCGGCCGCGGGCGTGATTGCCGGGATCGGTCGGGTCGAAGGCGTCGAATGCATGATCGTCGCCAACGATGCCACGGTGAAAGGTGGCTCGTATTACCCGCTGACCGTGAAAAAACACCTGCGCGCCCAGACCATCGCCCAGCAGAACCGCCTGCCGTGCATCTACCTGGTGGACTCCGGTGGCGCCAACCTGCCGCGTCAGGATGAAGTGTTCCCCGACCGTGAGCACTTCGGCCGGATCTTCTTCAACCAGGCGAACATGAGCGCCATGGGCATTCCGCAGATCGCGGTGGTGATGGGCTCGTGCACCGCCGGTGGTGCGTATGTGCCGGCGATGGCCGACGAAGCGATCATGGTGCGTCAGCAGGCGACGATTTTCCTCGCCGGCCCGCCGCTGGTGAAAGCCGCGACCGGTGAAGTGGTCAGCGCCGAGGACCTGGGCGGGGCCGATGTGCACTGCAAGATTTCCGGGGTGGCCGACCATTACGCCGAGAGCGACGAACACGCCCTGGCCATCGCCCGGCGCAGCATCGCCAACCTCAACTGGCGCAAGCTCGGTGAAGTGCAGCAACGCACGCCGATCGCTCCGCTCTACGCCAGCGACGAGTTGTATGGCGTGGTGTCGGCGGACGCCAAGCAGCCGTTCGATGTGCGTGAAGTGATTGCGCGGTTGGTCGACGGTTCGGTGTTCGATGAATTCAAGGCGCTGTTCGGTACGACCCTGGTCTGTGGCTTTGCCCACTTGCACGGTTACCCGATCGCGATCCTCGCCAACAACGGCATCCTGTTCGCCGAAGCCGCGCAGAAAGGCGCGCACTTTATCGAGCTGGCGTGCCAGCGCGGGATTCCGTTGCTGTTCCTGCAGAACATCACCGGGTTCATGGTCGGGCAGAAATATGAAGCCGGCGGCATTGCCAAGCACGGCGCGAAACTGGTGACCGCGGTCGCTTGCGCCAAGGTGCCGAAGTTTACGGTGATCATTGGTGGCAGTTTTGGTGCCGGTAACTACGGCATGTGCGGCCGGGCTTATGATCCGCGCTTTTTGTGGATGTGGCCGAATGCGCGGATCGGGGTGATGGGTGCCGAGCAAGCTGCGGGGGTTTTGGTGCAAGTGAAACGCGAACAGGCCGAGCGCAGTGGCCAGGGTTTCAGTGCCGAGCAGGAAGCGGAGATCAAGCAGCCGATTCTCGATCAGTATGAGGAACAGGGGCACCCCTACTATTCCAGCGCGCGACTGTGGGATGACGGTGTCATCGACCCGGCGCAGACCCGGGATGTGTTGGCCCTGGCCTTGTCGGCGTCGTTGAACGCGCCAATCGAACCGAGCCGCTTCGGCGTGTTCCGGATGTGATCCTGATGTGAATCTGATCTGATCCTGTAGGAGCGAGCGGGCGGCGATCCGACTTGCCCGCGAACAAACATGACGCGGTGCAACAGGTACACCTCGGTGTTTGCTTCGCGGGCAAGCCTCGCTCCTACAGGGGGAAGAGTTGTGGAGACGGACGAATATGAGCGACTTCAATACGCTGGAACTGCTGACCGACCCGCGGGGTTTCGCGACCCTGTGGCTCAGCCGTGAAGAAAAGAACAACGCGTTCAACGCCGAGATGATCCGCGAGTTGATCCTCGCCCTGGACAAGGTGTCGGGCGATGCCAGCCTGCGCTTCTTGCTGGTGCGCGGTCGCGGCAAGCATTTCAGTGCCGGCGCCGACCTGGCCTGGATGCAGCAATCGGCCGAGCTCGATTACCACACCAACCTCGACGACGCCCGGGAACTGGCGGAGTTGATGTACAACCTGGCCAAGCTGAAAATCCCGACCCTGGCGGTGGTGCAAGGTGCGGCCTTTGGCGGCGCGTTGGGCCTGATCAGTTGCTGCGACATGGCGATCGGTGCCGATGACGCGCAATTCTGCCTGTCGGAAGTGCGCATCGGCCTGGCCCCGGCGGTGATCAGCCCGTTCGTGGTGCAAGCCATCGGCGAACGGGCGGCACGCCGTTATGCGCTGACCGCCGAGCGCTTCGGTGGGCAGCGGGCGCAGGACATCGGTTTGTTGTCGGAGAGTTATCCAGGCAATGAGCTGGAGCAAAAAGTCGAAGAGTGGATCGACAATCTGTTGCTCAACAGCCCGGCGGCCATGCGCGTCAGCAAGGACTTGCTGCGCGAAGTCGGCAACGGCGCCCTGACCCCGGCGCTGCGGCGCTACACCGAAAATGCCATTGCGCGCATCCGCGTCAGCCCTGAAGGCCAGGAGGGCTTGCGAGCCTTTCTGCAAAAGCGTGCGCCAAACTGGAAAGCCGCCACCACCACCAAGGAGTCGCGTTGATGAGCGCACCTGTCCTCACCACCCTGCTGGTGGCCAACCGCGGCGAGATCGCTTGCCGGGTGATGCGTACCGCCAAGGCCCTGGGCCTGACCACCGTGGCCGTGCACAGCGCCACTGACCGCGACGCGCGCCATAGTCGCGAAGCGGATATCCGCGTCGACCTCGGTGGCAGCAAAGCCGCCGACAGCTACCTGCAGATCGACAAACTCATCGCCGCGGCCAAGGCCAGTGGCGCCCAGGCGATCCATCCGGGGTATGGCTTCCTGTCCGAGAACGCCGGGTTCGCCCGCGCCATCGAAGCCGCCGGCTTGATCTTCCTCGGCCCACCCGCCTCGGCCATCGACGCCATGGGCAGTAAATCCGCGGCCAAAGCCTTGATGGAAACCGCGGGCGTGCCGCTGGTGCCGGGCTATCACGGCGAAGCCCAAGACCTCGAGACCTTCCGCGATGCCTGCGAACGCATCGGTTACCCGGTGCTGCTCAAGGCCACGGCGGGCGGCGGCGGCAAAGGCATGAAAGTGGTCGAGGACGTCAGCCAGCTCGCCGAAGCGTTGGCCTCGGCCCAGCGTGAAGCGCAATCGTCGTTCGGCGATTCGCGGATGCTGGTGGAGAAATACCTGCTCAAACCACGCCATGTGGAAATCCAGGTGTTCGCCGACCAACAGGGTCACTGCCTGTACCTCAATGAACGGGACTGCTCGATTCAACGTCGGCACCAGAAAGTCGTCGAGGAAGCCCCCGCCCCGGGCCTGAGCCCGGAACTGCGGCGCGCCATGGGCGAAGCCGCGGTGCGTTCGGCCCAGGCCATCGGTTATGTCGGTGCCGGCACCGTGGAGTTTCTGCTGGATGCCCGCGGCGAGTTCTTCTTCATGGAGATGAACACCCGCTTGCAAGTCGAACACCCGGTCACCGAAGCCATCACCGGCCTCGACCTGGTGGCCTGGCAGATTCGCGTGGCGCGTGGTGAAGCGCTGCCGATGACTCAGGAACAAGTGCCGCTGCTCGGTCATGCGATTGAAGTGCGGCTGTACGCCGAAGACCCGGGCCATGATTTTCTGCCGGCCACCGGGCGCCTGGAGCTGTACCGCGAATCCGCGCCCGGTCCGGGTCGTCGGGTGGACAGCGGTGTGGAAGAAGGTGACGAGATATCGCCCTTCTATGATCCGATGCTCGGCAAGCTGATTGCCTGGGGCGAGGACCGTGAACAGGCGCGTCTGCGGTTGTTGAGCATGCTCGATGAGTTTGCGATCGGCGGGCTCAAGACCAACATCAACTTCCTGCGCCGGATCGTCGGCCATCCGGCGTTTGCCGCGGCGGAACTGGATACCGGGTTCATTCCGCGTTATCAGGAGCAACTGCTGCCGGCCCCTGCGGACCTTGGCGAGGAGTTCTGGCAAGCCGCCGCCCAGGCCGTCGCCCAAAGCCAGCCGGGTGCGCCGCGCGCCGATGACCCGGCTTCGCCCTGGGCGATCAACAGCGGTTTGCGTTTCGGCTTGCCGTCCGAGATCACCCTGCACCTGAGCTGCGAAGGCCAGGACCGCGCCCTGACCCTGGGCCGCGCCGATGCCCACACGGCGCAGCTCAAGGGCGAGCAGCTGCTGACCGAGCACGACGGCGTGCGCCGCCAGCACCGGGCGATCCGTCGGGGTGACAGCGTTTATTTGCAATGGGGCGGTGAATTGCGCCGCATCGAGTCCTACGACCCGATCAGTGCCGTCGAAGCCAGCCACAGCCATCAGGGCGGCCTCGCCGCACCCATGAATGGCAGCATCGTGCGCGTGCTGGTGGAGGCCGGGCAATCGGTCGAAGCCGGGGCGCAACTGGTGGTGCTGGAAGCGATGAAGATGGAGCACAGCATCCGTGCGCCCCATGCCGGGGTGATCAAGGCGCTGTATTGCCAGGAAGGCGAGATGGTCAGCGAAGGCAGTGCGCTGGTCGAACTGGAAGAAGCGTGACCAGAGGATCGGTCCGCGCGCCTGGCGCGGACCGATCTGATCAGAACCTGATTGTCGCCTGCACCACGACGCCGATGATTTGGCACTCCGGGGTGTACAGGGCTTTGGGGTAGGTCGGATTGAGCGGGACCAGGTAACGCTGCCCGCCCTCCTCGATCAGCTTGCGAAAGGTGGCTTCGGCGCTGTCGGGCCACTGGGCGATCACCAGTTTGCCAGGCAGCGCTTCCACGGCCGGGTCCACCAGGATCAACATGCCCTCGGCAATGCTGATGCCGGTGGGTGCCGTCATCGCATCGCCTGTCACCTCCAGCCAGAACGCCGCGCCCTGGGCCGGGTAATCGGACACTTCGAAACGCTCCCGGGCGTAGGCCGCCGGCTCGTCTTCGCGCAGCTCTGTGGGGGCTCGCCAGCCACTGACCGGATAACGGAAGTACGGGTTGTACTTTTTCGCCAGGTCCTGGCCGCCTGCCTGCGAGGCGTCCGGCTCGCGGATCACCAGCGCCACCTCGAGAAAGTCCAGGCCCAGCGCCTGCAGCACCCGGTTCATGTCATCGATGCCGGGCTGGCGACGTTTGTTCAGCCAATGGCCGATACCGCCCTGGGACATTCCGACTCGCTCGGCGAGTATCTCTTGAGTGATTTTGAGTTCACTCATCTTGGCCTTGACCAATTCAATCCATTTATCCATAGGCGAAACGATACGTGGGCGCCTCCGGTCATCAAAACACAAATTGTAGTATTTAAATTCTCGTCACAAATACACTTTGTACTAGGATTGTTTCACGGATATGAACCCCATCACGGAGCTTGCCATGACCATGACCATCCCCTGCAATGACCTGCCAGAGATGCCGATCGACACCACCCTCAAATCGCCTGAAGGCTTTGCGGCCGCGCAGCGAGCGCTGGACTATTACTTGAAACCTGCTGTTTCAGAGGAAGTGGTCGAAACACGCTTCTTTGACGTGAACCGCAATGTCAGCCGCGAAGAGGCCCTGATCCATGCATCGGACCTGCTGCGTTGTGCCGCCGCCACCGCATACGAGTCGGGCAACAACATTCAGGGCCCCAATCGGCATCTGGCCTTTTCGACGGTGCACATGATCGACATGGCCAGGGCGCTGGTGGATCGGTCCCTGGAGAGTGCTCAGAACGGTTGAAAACGGGGAGGTTTCGAGAAGGACCGGAAAGAATTTTCCAATCGCGCAGGTGAAATCGTTTGACTTGCAAACGAGAATGATTATTATTGCATGCAGCTGGTCGCGAGATCAGTCGATTGTCCAAGTGACCTTAGGTCGGTCTCCTGGACACTCTCCTCATCAGGCTAATCACGGTTTTTGACCCGGCTTTTTGCCGGGTCTTTTTTTGCCAGTTTTTCTGGCTTTATCTTCAGGCTAATGAAGTCTTTTAGTGTTACAAATCCGAATGGCGCGGATGATATCAAAAGAATATCCGTTGGCAAGAGAAGCCCGGCATCATTGGCCCAAACTAATCAAAAATAGCGCTTGAGAATCATTTGCACAGTCTCTAAGCTGCCTCGGCGTCAAGGACGACGCCCCCCTTCCAGCCCGCAATTTCCCCCGGTTTTTCCCCTCCCAACGTGTAAAGTACCAGCCATAAAAATCATATTCAGGAATCGACTATGACCGTGGCCAAATCCTCGCTCGACATCAGCGCCAACTTCGACAGCGGCAACATTGAAGTGCTCGATATCAGCAATCCGCTCCAGGCGTTGCTGGCCATCCGCCCGGACACTCGCAGCAAGCACTTCCAGTGGTTTCACTTCAAGGCCAGCGGTCTGCATGTCGGCCAGGAGCACTGGTTCCGCCTGAACAACGCCAGCAAATCCTCCTATAACAAGGCCTGGGACGGTTACCAGGCGGTGGCGTCCTATGACCACGTCAACTGGTTCCGCGTGCCGACCATCTTCGAGGGCGATTGCCTGCGTTTCAGCCTCGAAACCACCGCCACCCACGCCTGGTTTGCCTACTTCGAACCCTACAGCCGCGGTCGCCATGACTGGCTGATCGAGCAGGCACTGAGCAAGGCCGGCACCGAGCTGCTGGCCACCGGCAAGAGCGTCGAAGGCCGGGACATCCCGCTGCTGCGCAAAGGCACGGGCGCCGAAGGCCGGCGCAAGGTGTGGATCATTGCCCAGCAACACCCCGGCGAACACATGGCCGAGTGGTTCATGGAAGGTGTGATCGAACGCCTCGAACAGCATGACGATCCGGTGCTGCAGAAATTGCTGGCCAGCGCCGACCTGTACCTGGTGCCCAACATGAACCCGGACGGCGCCTTCCACGGCCACTTGCGCACCAACGCCATGGGCCAGGACCTGAACCGCGCCTGGCAGAGCGCCAGCCAGGAGCTGAGCCCGGAGGTGTTGTTCGTGCAACAGCAGATGGAGCAATACGGGGTCGACCTGTTTCTCGACATTCATGGCGATGAAGAGATTCCTTATGTGTTCACCGCCGGTTGCGAGGGCAACCCGGGGTACACGCCACGGATCGAGAAACTCGAAGAACATTTCCGCAGCCATCTGAAGCATCAGACCAAGGATTTTCAGACCAAGCATGGCTACACCCGCGATTTGCCGGGCAAGGCCAATATGACGTTGGCGTGTAACGCCGTCGGCGAGAAATTCGATTGTTTGTCGTTGACGCTGGAAATGCCGTTCAAGGACAACAATGATTCGCCGAATGCGTTGACGGGGTGGTCGGGCAAGCGGTCGAAGCAGTTGGGGAAGGATGTGCTGGTGACCGTGGCTGATATGGTCGATAGCCTGCGCTGATCGTTGGTTCGAAGATCAAGATCAACAGATCGCAGCCTGCGCCAAACCCTGTAGGAGCCAGGCTTGCCGGCGAAGGCGGCCTTGAGCCTTGCACCGCCCATGCATACGCCTTCGCCGGCAAGCCTGGCTCCTACAGGGATCACCTGCGTAGCGCTGAAAGTGAGGGTTTAGCCGCGATCCTTGCCGCGCAACATGCTGTCCAGCACATCATCGCGACGTACCCAGGCGTGGAACAAAGCTGCGGCCAGGTGCAACAACACCGTCAGAAACAGCAGATACGCCAGGTACCCGTGCGCCTTGCGCAGGAACGCAAACAGCTGCGCATTGGCCGGTACGATCGATGGCAATTGCACCGAGCTGCTGAGCATCACCGGATCCCCCGCTGCCGAGATCATCGCCCAGCCCAGCAGCGGCAAGATCAGCATCAAGGCGTACAGCAACAAGTGCGAGGCCTTGGCCGCCAGTACTTGCCAGCCGGGCAGGTCCGCCGGCAGCGGTGGTTGTCGCGTGGAAAAACGCACGCCGATGCGCACGATCACCAGCAACAGAATGGCGACGCCCAGGGGTTTGTGCAGATTGATCAGCCACTCATGTCGTTCGGACACCGAGGCGGCCATGCCTGCGCCGATAAACAGCATGGCAATGACCATCAGCGCCATCAGCCAGTGCAGCAGTCGCGCCAGCGGTGCGAAATGGTTCGGTTGAGCGCTCATTGTTGCGCCTCCTGTTTGGCGGCGGGCAATTGGCTGACTTCGCTGGTGCGACGCAGGTAGGATTTGGCGTAACCGGCTGAACGCGCAGCGAGCAGCGGGTCGTCGGAACCTTCGATGCCGGCGGGCAATACCAGCGGGTCATAGTTGATGTCACGGCATTCGCCATTGAGTTGCGGCTGGGTGCTTTCGAGCACCAGGGTGCCGGCGTTGACGACTTTGCGGCCGTCGGGCCAGGCCTTGCTGGCGTCGTTGACCGGGTCGCCGGGGTTGGCCAGGGTGATGTTCAACTGCCAGCGCAGCGGCCCGGCGGCGATCCGCTGGACCAGGTCTTTCTCGAGGAAATCGCCGCCCTCCGGTGCCGTGGCGCCTGGCGCATCCTGAGCCACCGGCACCATGCTCCAGCGCACCGCCTGCCGCTGTCCGGAGGCGTTCACCAGGTAAAACGCGTTGACGCTGTTGTAGGTTTCGGTCACGTAGCTGGCGGACGGCTTGGCGGTTTTGATCCAGGCCAGGAAAGGGGCCGCTTCGGGGTGCGCTCCGAAGAACGCCGGCACGGCGGCAGGATTGGGTTTGCCGGTGGCAGGGTCCGGCGATTGCGCCTGTTGCAGCTGATAGAACGCCTCGGGCGTGCCCACCGGAAACACCGGCATGCTGTTCATCCCGGTGCGCCACTGCTGGCCGTTGGCCTGGGTGAAGCGCAATGCCAGGCTGCGGATCGGCACGCTGTTGTCCGGCGCATAGGGGTTACCGGCCGGCAAGGCGAAACGTCCGACCACCGGGGTTCGCGGCTCATTGAACACCTGGGCGCTGGAGTAGGTACGCGCCTCGCCGCTGCTCTCGAAGTGCCCGATCACGCACACGCCTTTGGAGTGGTTACGCCGGAAACCCGGGTGCACGCCGTTGTTGGTCTCCAGCACATTGATCAGTTTTTTCGGCGTCAGCCGTTGTGGGTCGAGGGTGCCGTTGACGTAGGCAAATGCCCCGGCCACTGCGGCGACCACCACGGCAATACCGGCCAGGCGCAACGTCAGGCTCGCGGCACTCAAGGGGGGCCGGGTGGGCGGTGATGAGCGATCTACCATGAAGGACTCCTGGGCCATCGGCCACAAGTGAGAAGAATCAGGCAGACGCACCCGGTGCGGGTTTATTCCATGGCCCGGTGTTTATTTTTTCAGACGTGGAATAACCTCGGGTGCCGGGCGTCTTCCTAGCCACAGCGTAGTGACTAGTGCGAACTTCATGAACGATATCGACGAACAGCTCAGAGAAATCATCCCCAGATTGCGCCGGTTTGCCGTGTCGTTGACGCGCAATCCCAGCAGCGCGGACGATCTGGTGCAGGCGTGCCTGGAGCGTGCGCTGTCGAGTTGGGGCGACAAACGTCCCGAGGGCGACCTGCGTGCCTGGTTGTTTTCGATTCTGTACCGGCAGTTTCTCGATGCGCACCGGCGCTCCCGGCGTTACGCGCGAATGCTCGAATTCTTCACCGGACGCGATGATGCGCAGCCCTCGGTCGAGCGCACGGTGATCGCGCAATCGACCCTGCAGGCCTTCGATCAGCTCAACACCGAACAACGCGCGCTGCTGCTCTGGGTCTCGGTCGAGGGCCTGAGCTACAAGGAGGTCGCCGAGATCCTCGATGTCCCCGTCGGGACCGTGATGTCGCGCCTGTCCCGAGCGCGCCAGGCCTTGCGCCAACTCAGCGATGGCGAAATCGCCCGTCCTTCCCTGCGGAGACTCAAATGATCAGCATGCCCCCAAGCGAGCGGGACCTGCACGCCTATGTCGACCACCAATTGAGCGATGACGAGCGACGTCAGGTGGAGGCCTTTCTGGCCAGTAACCCTGAAGTGGCGGCCCGGGTACGGGCCTGGCAGCAGGACGCCCAACAATTGCGCGCCGCTCTGAGCGGTGCCTTGCAGCAGCCGGCCAACCCGGACCTCGACCCGGCGCTGCTTCGCCAGCGCCGCACCCGGCAATCCCGTCGTCACCTGGCAAGCGCCGCAGTGTTGCTGATCGCGGTCAGTGTCGGCGGGTTCAGCGGTTGGCAGGCGCGGGAGATGACCCTGGTCGGCGCCCCGCTGCCGATGACCGATGCCCTGCAAGCCTATCGCCTGATTGCCCAGCAGGGCATTTTGCCGGCTGACTACAAAGCCGGTGACGACGGCGATATGCAGGGCTGGCTCGACCGCTATTTCACCCGGGCCCATCGCTTGCCTGACCTCTCGGCCGCGGGCTTCAAACCCGCCAGCGGGCGCTTGCTCAGCACCGAGCAAGGGCCGGCGGCGATGGTGGTGTATGAGGATCGGGGCGGGCACAAGATCAGCTTTTACGTGCGGCCACCGGGGCCGAAAAACTTCTTGCTGCCTCGAGGCAGTCGCAGCGATGGCGAGCTGCAGGCGGAGTATTGGTCGGGGGGTGGGTATAACTATGCGATGGTCAGCCCGAGCGATACGCCGGCGGCGCAGATGCTCAGGCAGACCGTGCAATTCTGACCCCCACAAAAGGATCTGCGCCGAGCACAACAATTATGGCCAACCCCTATCACTGTGGGAGCGGGCTTGCCCGCGATGGCGGTGGTACATCCAACATTGATGGTGACTGATCCACCGCTATCGCGAGCAAGCTCGCTCCCACAGGGGATCTGCGCCGGGCACAAAAAGTGTGGTCACCTCCCACAGGGTATGTGGTGGATTGTGGACCGGGCTCAGCCCTGTCCGAACACTTGCGAGGGCCGGCGCAGCAGCGGGTCGAAGGGGTTGATTCGCGGTCCGATCAGCGCTGCTTCGCGCTTGAGCATGTCCACCACCGTGGGCAAGCGATCCGGGCCCAGGCGATCACTGACCGTGGCCACGCTCAATGCCGCGACGGCCCGGCCTTCGCGGTCGAGAATCGGCACGGCGACCCCGGCCATGCCTTGCAACACGCCGGTGTTGCGCCCGGCGTAACCGAGCTTGCGCACGTTCTCCACTTCGGCGCGCAGGAACACCTCGTCATACAGGTGGAAATCCTTGAGCCGCGGCAGGTTGTAGTGAATCACCGTGTCGCGTTCCTCTTCCGGCAGGAACGCCAGGATCGCCAGGCTGCCCTGCCCCACCCCGAGCGCCACCCGCCCGCCGATGTCACCGGTAAAGGTGCGGATCGGAAACGGCCCTTCACTGCGATCCAGGCAGATCGCATCGAAGCCGCTGCGCGCCAGCAAAAACAAGGAATCACCCAGGGACGCCGACAACCGCAGCAATGCCGGACGCACCAGTTCGCGCAGGTTACCGGTGTTGCCGGCACGGGCGGCCAGGGCGAAAAACTCCAGGCTCAGGCGATAACGCTTGCTGCGCGCGTCCTGCTCGACCATGCCCTCCTCCATCAGGCTGCGCAGCAAACGGTGCGTGGTCGGTTGTGACAATCCCACGCGCTGGGCCAGTTGCGTGACCCGCTCCCCGCCCTCGACCGTGTCGCCCAGGCTGCGCAGCACGGCAAACAGGCGAGACACCGCGCCGACGCCGACTTCATTTTTACTTTCATTCCGCTCAATGAAATCTGACATGTGTTTTCTCGAGTATTTATTTGCTCACCGAATGAAACTGAAAATAGTCATCGCTTCAGTGAAATAGGCCATTGAGCCCATCCTAGTCTTCGTCCTACTCTGCGTCCATACAGGGGCGATTCGAACAACAGCGGCAGCCGACACCCGTCGAGCGCCAACGCACCCAGCAACACCTTTTCGTATCTGCCCATACAAAAAAGCGCGCCTTCGGGCGACGCATAACAATCTCAGGTGGAGCGCAGTCATGGCTTTTGTGCAACTTGAAGGACTCGGCAAACGTTACGGTGAGATCGACGCCGTCGTCGCCACCCACCTCTCGGTCGAGAAAGGCGAGTTCGTCTCGCTGCTCGGCCCCTCCGGCTGCGGCAAGACCACGACCTTGCAAATGATCGCCGGCTTCGTCGAAGTCACCAGTGGACGCATCGTGCTGGACGGTCGCGACATCACCCATGCCAAACCCGCCAGCCGGGGTCTGGGGGTGGTGTTCCAGAGTTACGCACTGTTCCCGCACATGACGGTCAAGGACAACGTCGCCTTCGGCCTGCGCATGCGCAAAGTCGCCAACTCCGAGCTGCAGCAACGGGTGGATCGGGTGCTGAAACTGGTGCGGCTGAACCAGCACGCCGAGCGTTATCCACGGGAATTGTCCGGTGGCCAGCGCCAGCGTGTGGCCCTGGCCCGCGCCCTGGTGATCGAGCCGCCGGTGCTGCTGCTCGATGAGCCGTTGTCCAACCTGGACGCCAACCTGCGCGAAGAGATGCAATTCGAGATCCGCCGCATCCAGCGCGAGGTCGGGATCACCACGCTGATGGTCACCCACGATCAGTCCGAAGCGCTGTCCATCAGCGACCGGGTGGTGGTGATGCAGGCCGGGCGCATCACCCAGATCGACGCGCCCTACACCCTTTATGAACACCCGCGCACCGAGTTCATTTCCGGCTTCGTCGGCAAGGCCAACCTGTTGCCGGGTGAACGGGACAGCACCGGCGTGGTTCAAGTCTGCAACCGCGGCGATGGCGAGCTGACGCTGAGCCTGCGCCCGGAAAAAATCGATCTGCGGGAAAAAGGCCAGGGCCGCCTGCAAGGGCAGATCGTTAGCCGTTTCTTTCTCGGCAGCCAATGGTTGTACGGCGTATCGACGACCCTCGGCGAACTCTGCGTGGTGCGCCGCAACGACGGCTCGGCACCGATGAACGAGGGCACGCCGGTCGGCCTCGACTGGGACGCGGCGTTGTTGCGGGTGCTGAGTGTCGACGAGGTGCCGGCATGAGTACGCTGACCGCCATTCGCCAGGGACGCCAGGGTTATTGGCTATCGACACCGGCCCTGGCCTTGTACCTCGGCCTGCTGGTGATCCCGCTACTGTTGACTTTGGTGCTGTCGTTCAACGTCTTTGACTACAGCTCGGGGATCGACGGTGACGCCTACACCCTCGACCACTACAGCAGCCTGCTGGGCGACTCGTACTTCTACGAAATCTTCCTGCGCACGTTCTGGATCAGTGCCCTGACCACCCTGCTGTGCGTGGTGATCGGCGTGCCCGAGGCCTACATCCTCAGCCGCATGGGCGCACCGTGGCGCTCGATCTTCCTTATCCTGATCCTCACCCCGCTGCTGATTTCGGTGGTGGTGCGCGCCTTTGGCTGGAGCCTGCTGCTCGGTGCCGACGGCCTGGTCAACCAGACGTTGCAAGCCTTCGGTGGCTCGCCGATGAAGTTGCTCTACACGCCGTTCGCAGTGGTGATCGCGCTGGTCCACGTGATGCTGCCGTTCATGATCATTCCGGTCTGGACCTCGCTGCAGAAACTTGACCCGGCCGCCGAGCAGGCCGCGCTGTCCCTCGGTGCCAGCCAACTGACGGTAATCCGCAAAGTGGTGCTGCCACAGATCATGCCCGGCGTGCTTTCCGGCACCTTGATCGTGTTCGGTCTGGCGGCCAGCTCATTCGCGATTCCCGGATTGCTCGGCGGACGCCGGCTGAAGATGGTCGCCACGTTGATCTACGACCAGTACCTGTCGGAACTCAACTGGCCGATGGGTGCAGCCATCGCGGTGGCGCTGCTGTTGCTCAACCTGCTGATCATGCTGTCGTGGAACCGGATGATCGAAGGCCGCTACAAGAAATCATTGGGGTAACTCGTCATGTCCAAGAACGGTCCTTTCGCCCTGCTGTTCCATGCCCTGGTGGTGCTGTTCATGCTGGCGCCGCTGGTGGTGGTGTGCCTCGTTGCCTTTACCCCGGAAAACACCCTGAGCCTGCCGACCACCGAGTTTTCCCTGCGCTGGTTTCGCGCGGTGTTCGAGCGCGCCGACTTTGTCGATGCGTTCTACAACAGCCTGATCCTGGCCTTCAGCGCCGCCACGCTGGCGACGCTGATTGCGGTGCCGGCGGCGCTGGCGATCACTCGCTTCGAGTTCCCCGGACGGGACTTTTTAAACGGTCTGTTCCTGTCGCCGATCATCATTCCGCACCTGGTGCTGGGGGTGGCGTTGCTGCGCCTGTTTGCCCTGATGGGTGTCAACGGCAGCTTCGCCTGGCTGATCTTCGCCCATGTGCTGGTGATCACGCCGTACGTGTTGAGATTGGTGCTGGCGTCGGCCATCGGCCTGGATCGCAGCGCCGAACACGCCGCGCAATCCCTGGGGGCCGGACGCTTCACGCTGTTTCGGCAAATCACTTTGCCGATGATTCTGCCGGGGGTCGCCGGTGGCTGGTTGCTGGCGTTTATCAACAGCTTCGACGAAGTCACCCTGTCGATCTTCGTCACCTCGCCGGCCACGCAAACCCTGCCGGTGCGGATGTATGTGTACGCCACCGAATCCATCGATCCGATGATGGCGGCGGTGTCGGCCCTGGTGATCGCGCTGACTGCGTTGACCATGATTTTGCTCGATCGGGTGTATGGCCTGGATCGGGTCCTGGTGGGTAAACAATGAGGGCGCCATGGCTCTGCTGAAACGACTGGCCGAAGGCGACCGCCCGGCCCTGGACTTTACCCTCGACGGCGCACCGGCCAGTGGCCTGCTCGGCGACACCGTGCTGACCGCCGTGCTGACCTGCAGCGAGCACCTGCGCGGCAGCGATTTCAGCGCCGAGCCCCGGGCCGGCTTTTGCCTGATGGGGGCGTGCCAGGACTGTTGGGTGCGCCTGGGCGATGGCCGAAGGGTGCGTGCGTGTTCGACGTTGCTTGAAGCCGGGCAGCAGGTTTGCCGTGAACCAGGGCGATCCCTATGAACACATTTTCTACCAGCAGAAACCGTATCCCCTGTAGGAGCTGGCTTGTCGGATCGCCGCACCGCAGCGAAGGCGGTGGGTCAGTCAACGTCTGTTTCGACTGGGAGGCCGCTTTCGCTGCGGTGCGGCGATCCGACAAGCCAGCTCCCACAGGGGTTCCGTGTCGTGCACAAAAACCGGGGTCATCCCTAATCCAATGTGGGAGCGGGCTTGCCCGCGATGGGGCCCGCAAGAAAACACAGCCGAGGTGGGTATGAACGCCGTCGTCATAGTCGGTGCCGGGCCGGCCGGGATTCGTGCGGCGCAGACGCTGGTGGCCCATGGGGTTTGCCCGGTGCTGCTGGATGAAGCCGCGCGCGGTGGCGGGCAGATTTATCGGCGGCAGCCGGTGAATTTCAAGCGTTCGCCGGTCAAGCTGTATGGCTTCGAAGCGCGCAAGGCCAGTGCGTTGCATCAGACCATCGATGCGCTGCGCCAGCAGCTCGATTACCGGCCCGACACCCTGGTGTGGAACGCCGAGGACGGTGCGCTCGATACTTTGCATGAAGGCCGGGCTGCGCGGGTTGAGTTTTCCCGCGTCATCGTCGCTACCGGTGCCACCGACCGGATCCTGCCGGTGCCGGGCTGGACCTTGCCCGGGGTGTACAGCCTCGGCGCAGCGCAGATTGCCCTGAAGTACCAGGGTTGCGCCATCGGTGAACGGGTGGTGTTCGCCGGCAGCGGCCCGTTGTTGTACCTGGTGGCGTATCAATACGCCAAGGCCGGCGCCAAGGTGGTCGCGGTGCTCGACAGTTCACCCTTCAGCGCCCAGGCCCGTGCCCTGCCGGGCCTGCTGGCGCAACCGTCGACGCTGGCCAAAGGCATCTACTACCGCGCCTGGCTGACCGCCCATGGCATCCCGGTGCATCAGGGCGCCACCTTGCAACACATCGAGGGCGAACACCGCGTGCAGGCACTTAAATGGTCCGACGCCAAAGGCGAACATTCGCTGGATTGCGACGCCGTCGCCTTCGCCCATGGCCTGCGCAGCGAAACCCAACTGGCCGATCTGCTTGGTTGCGAGTTCGCCTGGAACCCGCTCAATCGCGCCTGGCTGCCCCAGCGTGACAGCGCCGGGCGCAGCAGTGTCGCCCAGGTGTACCTGGCCGGTGACGGCGTCGGCATCATGGGCGCCGACGCGGCGGAAATGGCGGGCGAACGAGCCGCACTCGCCTTGCTCGAAGACATCGGCTACCTGATCCCGCCCCAGCGGGCCGCTGAACTGGAACATGCCCTCAGGCGCATCGGTGATTTTCGTCAGGGCCTGGAGCGAGCGTTCACGTTTCCCGAGCACTGGGCGGCGGAGGTCGCCGATGACGTGATGATTTGTCGCTGCGAAGAAGTGTGCGCCGGTGATATCCGTGAAGTGGTGCGCGAAGGGCATTGGGAAATCAACCGGGTCAAGGCGCACTGCCGGGTCGGTATGGGCCGCTGCCAGGGCCGCATGTGTGGCACCGCCGCCGCGGAAATCATCGCCTGTGAGAGCCGGCGTGCGCTGCCGGATATCGGCCGATTACGCGCGCAGGCGCCGATCAAGCCGCTGCCGTTCGGCCTGGAGCTGGAATCATGATCGAGGTCGATGCGCTGATCATTGGTGGCGGTATCGTCGGTGCTTCCGCCGCACTCTTTCTCAGTCAGGCGGGCCGTCGTGTCGCCCTGCTGGAACGGGATTTTTGCGGTTCGCATTCCAGCGGAGTGAACTACGGCGGCGTGCGGCGTCAGGGTCGGCCGCTGTCGCAACTGCCGCTGTCGCAACGGGCCCACGAGATATGGGGACGGCTGCCGCAACTGATCGGCATCGACGGTGAGTATCAACGCAGCGGCCACTTGAAACTGGCCCGCAGCCTCAACGACCTGCAGGCCTTGCACGACTATGCCGCCAGCAGCCAGGGCTTCGGCCTCGACTTGCAGCTGCTCGACCGCGATCAACTGCACGCCCGTTTTCCGTGGGTCGGCGAGGTGGCTGTCGGCGCCTCGTTTTGCCCGGATGACGGTCATGCCAACCCGCGCCTGGTTTCCCCGGCGTTTGCCCGGGCGGCGCGCCAGCATGGCGCGCAGGTCCTTGAACAATGCGCGGTGTCTGGCGTAGAGCACGACGGTCGGCGCTTTCGCATCCGCACCGCCACCGGTCTCGAACTGCAGGCGCCCTGGCTGCTGAACTGCGCCGGCGCGTGGGCCGGCAGCCTGGCCGAACAATTCGGTGAGGCGGTACCGATGCAGGCGGGTCACCCGGCGATGCTGGTCACCGAGCCGCTGCCGCTGGTGATGAATGCCAGCACCGGGGTCGAGGGTGGCGGCATCTATGCCCGTCAGGTCGCGCGGGGCAATTGCGTGTTGGGCGGCGGCCAGGGTTTTGCCCTCGACCACGCCCGCGCCCGACCGGGCCAGAACGCGGTGATCGAGATCCTGCGCCAGGCCGTCGAGCTTTACCCCTTTCTTGAAGGCGCCCAGGCGATTCGCACCTGGAGCGGCACTGAAGGTTACCTGCCCGATCGCCAACCGGTGATCGGCCACAGTGGCACTCAACCCGGTTTGTTGCACGCGTTCGGCTTTGCCGGTGCGGGCTTCCAGATCGGGCCCGCGGTGGGCCAGGCGCTCGCCGAGATCATCTGCAGCGGCGCGTCGAAGTCGTCGCTGGATGCGTTTTCCATCACCCGGTTTCACTCCATCTCCGTAGCTTGATAGAGGAAGGTCGCGCCAATGAATAACCTCAAACGCACTGCACTGCTCGGTTTGTCCTGCATGAGCGCCCTGCTCACGGTCAGTCAGGCCCAGGCCGAACCGACGCTTTACCTGGGCATGAACGGCGGGACCATGGAGCGGCTTTACGCCGACAAGGTGCTGCCGGTTTTCGAGAAAGCCAACAACGTCAAAGTGGTGATCGTGCCCGGGACATCCGCCGATATTCTGGCCAAGGTCCAGGCCAGCAAAGGCAACCCGCAGATGCACGTGATGTTCCTCGACGATGGCATCATGTACCGCGCCATCGCCATGGGCCTGTGCGACAAACTCGAGGACAGCCCGACCCTGGCACAGATCCCGGCCAAGGGCCGCATCAAGGAGCAGGCCGTGGCGGTCAGCCTCGGCGTTACCGGGCTGGCCTACAACACGCGGTTGTTCAAGGAAAAAGGCTGGAACGCGCCGACCTCGTGGATGGACATGGCCGACCCGCGCTTCAAGGACAAACTGGTATTCCAATCGATGGCGTCGTCGACCTTCGGCTTGCATGGCTTCCTGATGTTCAACCGGATCCAGGGCGGCAGCGAAACCGACGTCGAACCGGGCTTCAAGGCCTGGCCCAATACCGTCGGGCGCAACGTGCTGGAATACATTCCAAGTTCGGCGAAGATTTCCGAAATGCTCCAGACCGACGAAGCGGCGCTGTTCCCGCTGACGCCGACCCAGGTCACCGCGCTGAAACTCAAGGGCATGCCGGTGGAATATGCGCAACCCAAGGAAGGCGCGGTGGTGCTCAACGTCGCCGAATGCGCGATCGCCAATAACACCCAGCCGGAACTGGCGCAGAAGCTTGCAGCGTTCCTGTTGACGCCCGAGGCACAAGCCGCCGCGCTTGAAGACGGCGACCAGATTCCGTCCAACCCGAACACGCCGACCACCGACAAGACCCGGGGTCAGGTCGAGGCCATGAAGCAGTACCTGACGACCGCCATTGCGATCGATTGGGATCAGGTCAACGAACAGCGTCCGGCGTGGAATGCGCGGTGGAATCGCAGTATCGAGCGGTAGACACCGTCCCTGTAGGAGCTGGCGCAGGCTGCGCTCTTTTGATCCGGATTTTTCGAGGGTCACTCGAATTGCCAACAATCAAAAGATCGCAGGCTCCGCCAGCTGCTACAGGAGAACTGCCGACCGATTTGTTGAATGTACCGGCCACTTCGCCGGCAAGCCGGTCTCGCCCCCACAAAGGGATGTGTGTCGAGCACAAAAATTGTGGCCCGCCCCCATCAACTCTGGGAGCTGGCCTGACCATTACGGGGTGACATTACAGTGGCCGTTCGACCGCCCAACCGTTCGCGACTCAAACCAGGCTGGCCTGCGCTGCGCCGCTTCTTTGGCAAGGCATCGCCTGCCGGCGGAACCGCGAACGGTCGCGTCATCCACGACTACTTTCACCACAAGGCGCATGCCCAGGGCTACACCCTCAGCCACAGCCAGCAGCGGGTGATCGACTGCATGGCGCAGCACGCCACGACGTTGCTCGGTTCCTCGGCGCACACCCTGCCCGGGCTGTACCTGCATGGTGCTGTGGGGCGCGGCAAGAGCTGGTTGCTCGACGGGTTTTTCCAGGCCCTGCCGATCGCGGAAAAACAGCGTCTGCACTTCCATCAGTTCTTTGCGCAACTGCATCAAGGCATGTTCAGTCATCGCGATCAGCCCGATGCCCTGGCGGCCACGCTCGATGAGCTGTTGCTCGACTGCCGGGTGCTGTGTTTCGACGAATTTCACGTTCACGACATCGGCGATGCGATGCTCATCGCGCGGCTGTTCAAGGCGCTGTTCCGCCGGGGCATCCTGCTGATGGTCACCTCCAATTACCCACCCGAGGGCTTGCTGCCCAACCCGCTGTACCATGCGCGCTTCAAACCGGTGATCGACCTGATCAACGCGCGGATGCAGGTCATGGAGGTCGGCGGCCCGCACGACTATCGAAGTCAGGCGCGAACCCACGCCCAGCAACTGTTTACCCAGGGCCATTACGTCTGGCCGGCCACGCTGGCGCAACGCCAGGCCTTGAACCTGCCCGAGCCGGACGCTCCGGCCATCGCGCTGCCCGTCGGCACACGGCATCTGCCGGCCCGATACTGTGAAGGGCGAATCATTGGTTTTACCTTTGGCGACCTGTGCGACCACCCCACGGCGGTCATGGATTACCTGGAGCTGTGCCGGCGATTCGATCACTGGGTCATCGATGAACTGCCCAGTCTGGCTGAGTGTTCAATTGCGGCCCAGCAGCGGTTTATCAATCTGGTCGATGTTTTGTACGATCAGGACAAGCATCTGGTGCTGCTGGGACAGCGGTCGTTGCGGGAAAGCCTGGGGGGCGATGCGATTGACCTGGCGCGGACGCGGAGCCGGTTGGGGCAGTTGGTGGAAGTCAGGGGGGTGGGCTGATCAGTGTTTTGCGGTGTGGCTGCCGGCCTCTTCGCGGGCAAGCCCGCTCCCACAGTGGGCGTCGTCGTTCACCTATCTGTGTGCCACCTCCCATCACTGTGGGAGATTCTATGGTTGAGGGGAAGCCTCAACCTGCTTTCGGTTGGTATTCGCTCTGCCCTTTCAGCAGGGCGAATACGATTCGAGCGAGTTTGCGAGCCAGTATCACCAGCGCTTGCGTGGTACTGAATCCTCGATCCCTTTGCTCCTGGTAAAACCCGTTCCAGGTTGACGTACGGCTGGCCGACATGGCCGCGTTGTGCAGAAGTCGGCGTGCCTCGGGATCTCCACGTTTGGTCAAGCTCCTTCGACCGTCTTTCTGTCCTGATTTCGAGACTCGCAAATCCATTCCTAGAAAAGCGATGAATGCGTCCGCGTTTCTGAAGTCGCCTCGTTGAAATGCCGCGATCAGGCGAGCGCCCGTCAGAAATCCGATCCCTTCAACTTTCATGCAGCGCTTTAACTGAGCGAGTAAGCCAGCCTCTTTCAAGTGATCATTGATCATCTTTTCAACCAGCACCTCAAGCTTCTGCATTGATGCTACTTGCGCGGCAAAGGCTGTTTTGAGGAGCGGTTCATTCGACCAGCTTTGCACCAAGCCAACTCGGGCCTGAACCAATGCAGAACGACGGCGAAAAAGACTCAAAAGCCTGCGATACAGGGGGGAAGGCGGGATCCATGGATGCAACTCTTCGTGTTCGTTCTTCAGGTAGCGAGCGAGCAATTTGGCATCCAGCGCATCGGTCTTCGCACGAATTTTCACGCCTTTGCGGTAATGGCTCAGCTCATAGCCATCCACCATGTAGATCGTGCAGCCGGCCTCATGGGCCAGATCGGCAAACTCTAAGTGATAGATATTGGTGGACTCAATGGCGACTTCGACAGCCCCTGGCAAGCCCTTCAGCCATTGCTTGATCGCCGTCTTGTTGTTGGGAATCGTCTCAAGCAGATCCAGCTCAGCTTGAAAGATCACCAACTCATTCTTGGCGACATCGACGCCAACGATTGGCATCAGGACAGAAACTGGCATTGCCATTGAAATTCCCCCGAGATATGGTTTTGAACACTTGAAGGGCTCACCCAGGGGCGCAGGCTTGTTCCTATCGTCGGTCTTAGCCTGATGCATTCTTTATCGGCGCTTGAGTGAAAGGAGGAGGGGCGAAATCTCCCACGGATCTGTACTGCGTCAACAGTCAGAATCGGGCTTTGTCCCTTCTCCTCCCTTCAAGTCCTAGCATACAAGCGGGCTTGTCGGATCGCCGCACCGCAGCGATGGCGGCCTGACAGTCACCACACCTTTGCCGTTATCATGTCGCCCATTCCCAGGGCACCGCGCCCTCCCCCTCGATCAATAGCGAATCTGTTCATGGACACCCTTGCCCAATTGCGCGCCGGCCAACTGTCAGGCATCACCCGCCTCGATCTTGCCTGTGGCCTGACGGAGTTTCCCCGGGAGATCTTCGATCTGGCGGACACCCTGGAGGTGCTCAACCTCAGCGGCAACGCCTTGACCCGGCTGCCGGACGACTTGCACCGGCTCCGCCGTTTGCGGGTGCTGTTCTGCTCGGACAACCGGTTCACCGAACTCCCCGCCTGCCTCGGTCAATGTGCCGCGCTGACCATGGTCGGCTTCAAGGCCAATCGCATCGCAACAGTGCCAGGTGCCGCGCTGCCACCGCTGTTGCGTTGGCTGATCCTGACCGATAACCACATCAGCGAACTGCCGACGGAGTTGGGTGAACGCCCGCACCTGCAGAAACTGATGCTGGCCGGCAATCGCTTGCAGCGTTTGCCCGACAGCCTGCGTCAGTGTCATCGACTCGAGCTGATCCGCATCGCCGCCAACCGGCTGACCGAACTGCCCGAGTGGTTGCTGACCCTGCCGAGCCTGGCCTGGTTGGCCTACGCCGGTAACCCGCTGGAGACCGAAGCCGATGCGGCCGCCCTTGAATCGGTCGAGAGCATCCCCTGGTCGGCACTGCGCCTGGAGCAGCAACTGGGCGAAGGCGCTTCGGGGGTGATTCATCGCGCCACTCGGGAACGGTCGGGCCAACCCGCGACCCAGGTCGCGGTCAAGCTCTACAAAGGCGAAATGACCAGCGATGGCTCGCCGTTGCATGAGATGAACGCCTGTATCACCGCAGGTCTGCACCCCAACCTGATCCGGATCGAAGGGCGGATCGTCGGGCATCCGCAAGCGCGGGCCGGGCTGGTGATGGAGCTGATCGATCCGGTCTACCGCAACCTGGCCGGACTGCCGAGCCTGGAATCCTGCAGCCGGGACGTCTACGCCAGCGATACCCGGTTCAGCGCGGGTGTGGCGTTGCGGATCGCCAGCGGGATCGCGTCGGCGGCGGAACATCTGCACCGCCAGGGCATCACTCACGGTGACCTGTATGGCCACAATATTCTGTGGGATGAGCAAGGTGGCTCGCTGTTGGGGGATTTTGGTGCGGCGTCGTTTCATGCCACTGCGGACACCGTTGAAAGCCGTGCATTGCAACGGATCGAGGTGCGGGCGTTCGGCATTCTGCTGGGGGAATTGCTGGTGCGGATCGAGTCCGGGTTGAGTGATGAGGGGCGTGGGCGGTTGGGGGATTTGCAGCGGCGTTGCTGTGAGCCGCAGGTGCTGGCGCGACCTGGGTTCGACGAGATTGTGCGGGAGTTGAAAAGCTGGTGACGCGAACGCGGAGTCGGTCGGGGCAGTTGGTGGAACTGAGGGGTGTGGACTGATCTGTATTTTTCGGTGTGATTGCGGGCGGCGTTCCGACGATGGTCGTTAACGATGACACGTGTTTACTGGCTAAACGCGCCGTTCCTGTTGAACGCGGCGCTCTTTAGTCCTTCGCGAGCAAGCTCGCTCCTACAGGGTTCGGTGAACACCTGTAGGAGTTGTCGCTGGCTGCGATTTTTTGATGTTTAACCCGCCAACCCGACAAACATATCCTGCACATCGTCATGGTTGTCCAGGCCTTCGAGGAACGCCTCGACTTCGGCCATCTGCTCGTCGCTCAGGCCGCTGACCGGGTTCTTCGGCTGGTAGCCCAGCTTGGCCGACAACACGGTGAAGCCTTGTTCCGGCAGTGCTTTCTGAACCGCGTCCAGGTCCGCAGGCTCGGTCAGGAACAGGGTCGCGCCGTCTTCACCCGGCTCGAAATCCTGGGCGCCGGCTTCGATGGCGGCCATTTCCGGATCGGCGTCCGGGCTGTCCGGGGACGCCTCGATCATGCCGACGTGGTTGAAGTCCCAGGCCACCGAACCGGAAGCGCCAAGCTGGCCCTTGCGGAAGGCGACGCGGATTTCAGCGACGGTGCGGTTGATGTTGTCGGTCACGCATTCAACGATCAGCGGCACCTGGTGCGGGGCGAACCCTTCGTAGGTCACGCGATGGTATTGCACGGTTTCGCCCAGCTGGCCCGAACCTTTCTTGATCGCACGCTCCAGGGTTTCCCGGGGCATCGACGCCTTTTTCGCCTGCTCGACCACCAGTCGCAGGTGCGCATTGGTCGCCACATCGGCACCGTTACGCGCGGCAATGGTGATTTCTTTCACCAGTTTGCCGAAGATCTTGCCCTTGGCGTTGGATGCCGCTTCTTTGTGTTTAACCTTCCACTGTGCGCCCATTACTCACTCTCTTATCTGTGGCGCCGAGACATCTATTGGCCGACGCTTTGCGCAAGTTTATACGGCCTAAAGTTGGCAATCGACCAAAAAATCCACCGCTTCGATGGCGCCATGAATCGACATCTTCACCGCTGGTTGTAGGGCGTTTCTGAATCGTCGATTTGCGGTGACTAAGAGGGGTCGTGGTTTCGTACCCTCTGCGCCTGTATTCCATGGCGGAAGCGCATTCGATGCTCAACGACAACGAAAGCCCCTTCACCCTGACACTGCTCGAGGACGATTTGAGTTTTCTGGTGGTGCAGTTCAGCGGACATGAAGCCCTCAACCAGCCCTATCGATTCGAGGTCGAGGTGATCGGCTTGCCGCCGGCCATGCCCTTCGACCAGTTGTTGCAGCAGCCGCTGTTTCTCAGCCTGGGGCATGGCCAGGGCTTTCACGGCATCCTCCACAGCGTCAGTCGCGAATACCGCGGCGCGCACCGGGTCGGTTACACCATGGTGATGGTGCCCTACCTGCAGGCACTGGATCGCAATTGCCGCCGCCGGGTGTTCCATGACCTCAGCGTGCCGATGATCCTGTGCCAGCTCCTGGAGGAACATGATCTGCCCGCTGACAGCTATCGCCTGGAGCTGGCGAGCGGGCACTATCCCCTGCGGCCGTTCTGCATTCAGTACGAGGAGAGCGACCTGGCGTTGCTGCAACGCCTGTGCGAGGAAGAAGGCATTCACTATCACTTCGAACATCAGCGTGAGGGGCATGTGCTGGTGTTGGCCGACGACAGCCTGAGCTTTCCCCAGGAGCCGCTGCTGACGCCTTTCCAGGCGGACGCCCCGCTGGACACTGCGCGGCCGGCGATCCGTGAGTTGTATCAGCGCCACGACGCCCTGCCCTCGCATCCGTCAAGGGATGCCGGCAACCGTGGCGCGCCGGATACCGGCGATGGCGCGGCCAACCATGCCTTCGGCAAGCCATCGCCGAGGATGGCCAGGCCTGATGCCGGGGAGGATCAACGCAGCCGCCGACAGTTGCAGCGCCTGCGATGCCTGCAGCAGCAGATCCATGGCCACAGCAATCAAGGTGCCTTGCACAGCGCGCGGATCGTCCAGGTGACGGAGCATCCGCTCGCCTGTTTCAACGATCAATGGCTGCTCACCGAGACCCGCCACCAGGGGCGACCGCCGTCGAACGCGGCCGGCAACGACGGCGCCCTGATGTATAGCAATCAATTCAGCGCCATTCCCTGGTCAACGGAATTTCGCCCGGCGTTCAAACACCCCAGGCCCGGCATTCCGGGCTATCAACCAGCCCAAGTACTGGGCCCGACCGGGCAACCGCCCGAACTGGACGATCGCGGCCGGATCCAGGTCAGGCTGTGGCCAACGACGCAGGCCGATCCGGAGGAATCCGTCGGCCTCTGGCTGCCGCTCGCCGTGACAACGCCCCACGGCTGGATCGATCCCGGCAGACTGCCAAAGGCCGGCAGCGAGGTGTTCATCAGTTTTCTCGACAGCGATCCGGATCGGCCGGTGCTGTGTGTCGGCCTGGGTCAGGTCCACGCGCCTGAACCTGCCCGCCGCCGTGAACCACGCAACGACGCCCGCTTGCTGCTTGACTGGCTGGTGAATCGCTCGGACCTCACGCCCTGATTTCAGCCAGAAAGGTCTCATGGAACAATCCTTATGTACGCAGGGGTTTTACGCTCAGCGGCCGATTTGGCACGGTTACGCTTTCGGCCATCAGGACAACCGGGCGGCTGTTCCAGTGCGGGATCAACACCAGCGCGGAGAACATCGCGCAGCCGGCGAATACAATGAATACGGTCACGGAATCGAAGTAGCCCGGCAGCAACCCACCGAGAATCGCCCCGACCGAGCCGCAGCCGTTGACGAATCCGGCGGCCGTCGCGCCCGCCTTGGCGGTGCCGAAATCGATGGCGGCCGCGCCGCTGATCATGGAGTCCGGTCCGTACAAGGTCAGGCCCATGACGAATAACAGGGCGACCACCAGCATCACACTACCGGTGTGCAAGGCGCCCATGAACAGCGCCAGGGACACGGTCAGTGCGAGTAGACTGATCACGCAGGCCGGCATGCGCCGGGCGCCGAACAGTTTGTCCGAGGCCAGGCCCAGCAGGATCGGCCCGAGCAACCCGGCCAGTTCGAACGCGGTCGGAATGATCGCCGCGCCGACCTTGCCCACCGAGGGCATCTGCTCGAAGACGATCACCGGCCCCCAGAGCAGGATCGCATAGCGCGCCGGTTTCAGCAGAAAGTAGGCCAGCCCCAACACCAGCACCGTGCGGTTGCGCAGGATTTCCCGTAGCGGTTCCAGAACGCTGATCCTGCTTTGCGCGCAAGCCTCGTCGGCGGTCAATTCGGGCTCGGGCTCCACCGCCGGCAGGCCGACGTCCTCGGGTTTGTTGCGCTGGAAAATGAAGAACAGCAACGCCACCAGGCCGACCACCGCCGCGCTGGAAAAGAACGCCGCGTGCCAGGTACCAATCAGCGTGTAGGCCCACCAGCCGGCGAACGGCGAGGCCACCAGGCCGCCGAAGGCGTAGCAGGAGCTCCACAGCCCCAGCACCCGCCCGCGCTGCTCGGCGGGGAAAAAGCTGCCGATGTTCTTGCACAACCCCGACCATCCCGTGGACTGCGCCAGACCCTGGATCAACATGCAGGTGGCGAAGATCGGCAAGGTGGCGAAGCTGCCCATCACCAGTGCCGCGGCGGCGGAAATCACCAAGCCACCCAGCACCACGACCCTTGGACCAAAGCGGTCGGCGAGGATGCCCCAGGTGAATTGGCCGATGGCGTATGCGGCCAGGTAGAGGGCGTCGAGGTTGGCCATGGCCATTTTGTCGAGGGTGAAGCCGGGGTCTTCGGCGATCCCCAGTTTGGCCACGGAAAAGGCTTTACGGGTGAAATAGAACGCAGCGTAAGCGAGCCAGGTGATCGCGAAGATTTGCACGCGCCAACGTTTTATAGTGCCGATAGGGTTGTTCATTGTGGTTCTGACCTCAGGGTGTGAGTGTGCCGGCAGAATTGAAAGAAAACGCCTGTATTTTTATTGTTGAGCACTGCGATATCGCTGCGTCCCTCTGGCGATACCGGTCAGATGAGTCCTGCAATCCCACGCACAGGCTCATGGCCACGGAGCTGTTCGACTGACCAGTCACCGGGCTGAGGTCGATAAAAACAATTACTGATTAATAAGTGAAATCGATTTATCGTATTTCCAATACAAGCTCAGCTTGTTACTGGAGGTTTCGATGTCGGTTTCCCACGCCCAGCTCAAAGCCTTCCACGCTGTGGCCGTTCACGGAAGCTTCACCCGTGCCGCCGAGCGGCTATTTCTCACGCAACCGGCGATTTCCGACCAAGTGCGCAAACTCGAAGAGCGCTTTGGGGTGTTGCTGTTCCATCGCAACAAGCGCTCGGTGCGCCTGACCGATCTGGGTGAGCGACTGTTGAGTGTCACTCAGCGCTTGTTTGTCATCGAGGCCGAGGCCCAGGAGTTGCTGCAGGCCTCCCAGGCGCTGCAGACCGGCAGCCTGATTCTGGCGGTGGATGCGCCGGTGCATGTGCTGCCCCAGATCGCCCGTTTCTGCGAGCGCTACCCCGGCATCAGCGTGAAGATCGAGACGGGCAATACCGATGAATCGCTGTTTCGCCTGTTCAACTATCAGGCCGACCTGGCGTTGTTGGGACGGGATGTCAGCGACGAGCGGCTGATCTCGTTGCCGCTGCGCAATGACCCGATGGTGGCGTTCGTTTCACGTAGTCATCCGTGGGCTGACCGCGAGTCCATCTGCCTGGCGGACCTGGATGACACGCCGTTGGTGCTGCGGGAAATCGGCTCGGTGACGCGCCAGACCCTGGAGGAGGAAATGGCTCGGGCAGGGTTTCGCATCCGCCCGGCGATCCAGGTCGAAGGCCGGGAAGCGGCGCGCGAGGCGGTGGTGGTGGGGATTGGCGTCGGGGTGGTATCGGCTGCCGAGTTCGGCGCGGATTCGCGGGTGTGCGCGCTGCCGATTACCGATTGCACACGGCGATTGACCGAGACATTGGTGTGCTTGCGCGAGCAGAGTTCGCGGCGGGTGGTGGCGACGTTTCTGGAGATGGTGCGTGGGAGTCTGGTGTAGGCAGGCCCGGCCTCTTCGCGGGCAAGCCTCGCTCCTACAGGTTTTGCGTCGTGCACAGGATCTGCGGCCACCCTGGATCCTGTAGGAGCGAGGCTTGCCCGCGATGCAGACACCGCGGTTTATCTAATGGGTGCCAACTCGAAAAACGCCTGGATCAAGCGCAAATCCCGCCGCCGCTCCATGCACCCCATCATGTGCCGATTCACCAACCCCTCGCCGATAATCGGCACCGCCACCACCCGCGGGTCATGGCTGACTTCCACCGACGACACCACCCCCACACCCAGTTCCGCCGCCACGGCTTCGGTCACCGCTTCACGACTGTCCAGCTCCAGCAACACCCGTGGATTGACCTTCGCCTGGGCGCAAGCCTCATCGAACGTACGCCGGGTAATCGAACTCGGCTCACGCAACACCATGATCACCTGGTCCAGCACCTTGAGCTGCACGCCCCTGAGCTGCTGCGCCCAAGGGTGACCGGCAGGCACCAGCGCGCAGATCCGTGATTCGTTCAGAGCCTGCAGGTGCAAGCCCTTGCGCGGCGCGACCTCGGTCAGGACCGCCACATCGGCATGTTCCGAGAGCAACGCCGCCAGGGTTTCCTGGGCATTGCCCAGCCGCAGGTTCACGGTAATCCCCGGATAACGCGTACGCAGGCTGGCCAGCATCGGCATGACCATGTGCGGCCCGTCCGCCGCCACTTCCAGGCGCCCGGTGAGCAACTGCCGGTTGGCTTCGAGCATCACCTGGGCTTCTTCCGCCAGGCCGAACATGGCCCGGGTGATCGCCGCCAGCTTGGTGCCCTCCTCCGTCAACTCCACCCGTCGCGCGGTGCGACGCAACAAGGTGATCTGGTAGTGCTCCTCCAGCGCCTTGATGTGCCCGGTGACCGCCGGCTGACTGATGAACAGCCGCGCGGCGGCCCGGGTGAAGCTGCCTTCGCGGGCGACGGCATCGAATGCGCGGAGCTGGAACAGGTTCATGAATAACTCTCACTGATGGCTGGCATAACAACAAACAATTTGATTGATAGCTCGGCAAATTGCAATTTAGGCCCCGTAGCTTCATCCCATCGATTGCGAGGACACGAGAATGAGTACTGCCGAACCTATCCTGCTCACCCCCGGCCCGTTGACGACTTCGGCCCGCACCCGCCAGGCGATGATGGTCGATTGGGGTTCATGGGATGACCGCTTCAATCAACTGACCGCCAGCCTCTGCGAACAACTGCTGGCGATCATCAACGGCGGCGCCAGCCACCACTGCGTCCCCCTGCAAGGCAGCGGCACCTTCGCGGTCGAAGCGGCGATCGGCACCCTGGTGCCCCGGGACGGCAAAGTCCTGGTGTTGATCAACGGCGCCTACGGCAAACGCCTGGCGAAAATCTGCGAAGTGCTCGGCCGCTCCTTCAGCACCTTTGAAACTGCCGAGGACGAACCGACGACCGCCGCCGACGTCGACCGCCTGCTGCACGCCGACCCCGCCATCACCCACATCGCACTGATTCACTGCGAAACCAGCACCGGCATCCTCAACCCGCTGCCGGAGATTGCGCATGTCATCGCCCAACACGGCAAACGCCTGATCATCGACGCCATGAGCTCCTTTGGCGCGCTGCCGATCGATGCGCAACAGGTGCCGTTCGACGCGCTCATCGCCGCGTCGGGCAAATGCCTGGAAGGCGTGCCGGGCATGGGCTTCGTCTTCGCTCGCAAGGAAGCCCTGGCCAGTGCCGCCGGCAACTCGCACTCCCTGGCGATGGACTTGTTCGACCAGCACAGCTACATGGCCAAGACCGGCCAGTGGCGCTTCACCCCGCCGACCCACGTGGTCGCCGCGCTGCACGAAGCCCTGCTGCAATACAACGAAGAAGGGGGGTTGCCGGCCCGGCATCAGCGCTACGCCAACAACTGCCAGGTATTGCTCGAGGACATGGCCGCACTAGGGCTGCGCAGCTTCCTGCCCGCCGCGATCCAGGCGCCGATCATCGTCACCTTCCACGCGCCGAAAGACCCGCGCTATCAGTTCAAGGAATTCTACGAACGGGTCAAGGCCAAGGGTTTCATTCTGTACCCCGGCAAATTGACCCAGGTCGAAACCTTCCGCGTCGGCTGCATCGGCCACGTCAACCAGGCCGAGATGCACGCGGCGGTAGCGGCGGTCGCCGAGGTACTGCGCGAGATGGAAGTGCTCGAAATCTAAGCAACACCGCACTTCCCTGTGGGAGCGAGCTTGCTCGCGATGAGGCCCGATCAGTCGACATCAATGTTGAATGAAAGACCGCTATCGTCGGAACGCCGCCCGGAGCAAGCTCGCTCCCACAGGTACATCGAACTCCCAAATATCTCGTTCTCACAGGATCTGATCACCATGAACTACACAAACCCAACCAAACTCCAGGCCGCCATCCTCGACTGGGCCGGCACCGTGGTCGATTTCGGCTCCTTCGCCCCCACCCAGATTTTCGTCGAGGCCTTCGCCGAGTTCGACGTTCAGGTCTCCATCGAAGAAGCCCGCGGGCCGATGGGCATGGGCAAGTGGGACCACATCCGGACCCTGTGCGATCAGCCGCCAGTGGCCGAGCGTTATCGCGCCGTGTTCGGCCGCACGCCGACCGATGATGACGTCACCGCTATCTACAAACGCTTCATGCCCCTGCAGATCGAGAAAATCGCCGAGCACTCGGCGCTGATTCCCGGCGCCCTGGACACCATCGCCAACCTGCGCCAGCAAGGCATCAAGATCGGCTCCTGCTCCGGCTACCCCAAGCAGGTCATGGACAAGGTGGTGGAACTGGCCGCCACCAACGGTTACGTGGCCGATCACGTGGTCGCCACCGACGAAGTCCCCAACGGCCGCCCATGGCCAGCCCAGGCCCTGGCCAATGTGATCGCCCTCGGGATCGATGATGTCGCGGCCTGCGTGAAGATCGACGACACGGTGCCGGGCATTCTCGAAGGCCGTCGCGCCGGCATGTGGACCGTCGCGCTGATCTGCTCGGGCAACGCCCTGGGCCTGGACTACGAAGGTTATCGCGCCCTCGGCAGCGACAAGCTGGCCAGCGAACGCAAGCGTATCCACGGGATGTTCGAAGGCTCGCGCCCGCACTACATGATCGACACCATCACCGACTTGCCGCAAGTGATCGCCGACATCAACCAGCGTCTGGCCAAAGGTGAAATGCCACAATCCAGCTGATCACCACGCACCCCCTGTAGGAGCGAGGCTTGCCCGCGAAGGCGGTGTGTCAGTCACGTGATTGTTGTCTGACACACCGCCTTCGCGGGCAAGCCTCGCTCCTACAGGGGGTGCGGTGTCTATCCGTGCTGTGACGTGAACCCCCGGCGGCCCTGTAAGCCGCCGGTGTGGATGAAGATCAGGCGCGTGCCCCGGGCAAATCTGCCTGCCTCGACCTGCTGCTTGAGCGCCAGCAGCGCCTTGCCGGTGTACAGCGGTTCGAGGGGAATGCCGCTGGCCTGTTCGCTACGTTCAATGAATTCGAGTAGCAGCGGATCGACTTTGGCGAAGCCGCCACGGCTGGCGTCGATCAGTTCATAGGTGGCGCCGACCAACCCCGCTTCCTGCACAATCCTCTGCACCTGCTGCGCCACACCATGATCGTCGGGTACCGCCAACGCGCCATAAACCGGATGCTCACCCGCCTCGGCCAGCACCAGGCCGGCCAACGTCGTGCCCGTGCCGCAGGCCAGCCACCAACCGTGGTAGTCGTTCCAGCCCAGAGCGTTCAACTGCTCGCTGACCATGGTTTTCAGCGGCATGCACCCCGTGGCTCCCGGCAACCCGCCGCCACCTTCCGGCACCGGCTGCAGATCGGGATACCGTGCCTGCCATGGCTGCCAGAAACCGGGTTCGTGCCGCGCGCGATAACCGCCATAACCCAACCAGTGCAACGCCATACCGAACGCCTGCAGGTCCTGCACCGTGGGGGTGTCTTGCGGATGGCCGCGCAGCAGACCGACCGTGGGGAAACCGAAGCGTTTGCCGGCAGCGGCCAGGGCATGCAGGTGATTGGAGTGGGCGCCGCCGAGGCTGATGATGCCCTTGGCCCCGGCGAGGTCAGCGGCCTTGAGGTGTTCGGTGAACTTGAACCATTTGTTGCCGCTGATCAGCGGGTCGATCTGGTCCAGGCGCAGGATGGCGACTTCGATGTGGGCCTGGGTTAGCCAGTCGAGGTTTAGGTGTTCGAGGGGGGCTCGGGGGAGCCAGATACTGGAAGGGAGAAGCATTGATGCCGGCTCTGGGTGAAGAGCCGGCATATTAGCAGCCTTGAGGACGCCATCGCGGGCTTGCCCGCGATTGGCATTGGCACGTTGGACCTGCTGTTATAACTGCGCCGCCAACCGCGACCCCTGATTAATCGCCCGCTTCGCATCCAGCTCAGCCGCCACATCCGCGCCGCCAATCAAATGCACGTTCTGCCCCGCCGCCACCAGACCATCATGCAATTCACGCAACGGATCCTGCCCGGCGCAGATCACGATGTTATCCACCGGCAGCACTTGCGGTTCGCCGGTTTCGCCGACGCGGATGTGCAGGCCCTGGTCGTCGATCTTCAGGTATTCGACGCTGTTGAGCATCTGCACCTGTTTGTTTTTCAAACCGGTGCGGTGAATCCAGCCCGTCGTCTTGCCCAAGCCGTCGCCGACCTTGGATTTCTTGCGTTGCAGCAGGAACACGTCACGGGCCGGGGCATGGGGCTCGGCCTGGATGCCGGCCACACCGCCGCGGGCTTGAAGGTGGGTATCGATGCCCCACTCCTTCCAGAACGCTTCACGGTCCTGGCTGGTGGCCACGCCCTGGTGCACCAGAAACTCCGACACGTCGAAACCGATCCCCCCAGCGCCGATCACCGCGACACGCTTGCCCACCGGTTTGCGCTCGAGGATCACGTCCAGGTAGCTCAGCACCTTGACGTGCTCCACGCCCGGAATCGCCGGGGTCCGCGGGGCGATGCCGGTGGCGAGGATGATCTCGTCGTAGCCGCCTGCCAGCAACTGCGCCACATCGACCCGGGTGTTCAGGCACACCTCGACATTCGTGGTCTGCAGCTTGCGATTGAAATAGCGCAGGGTTTCGAAGAACTCTTCCTTGCCCGGCACTCGCTTGGCGATGTTGAACTGGCCACCGATTTCACTGGCCGAATCGAACAGCGTCACCTGATGGCCACGTTCGGCGGCCACGGTCGCCGCGGACAACCCGGCGGGGCCGGCACCGACCACGGCGATTTTCTTGATCTGCTGCACCGGCAGGTAATTCAGCTCGGTCTCGTGGCAGGCCCGCGGGTTCACCAGGCAGCTGGTTAACTTGCCGCCGAAGGTGTGATCGAGGCAGGCCTGATTGCAGCCGATGCAGGTGTTGATTTCATCGGCACGGCCGGCGGCGGCCTTGTTGACGAAGTCCGGGTCGGCGAGGAAGGGGCGCGCCATGGAGACCATGTCGGCATCGCCTTCGGCCAGAATCTGCTCGGCGACTTCCGGGGTGTTGATGCGGTTGGTGGTGATCAGCGGAATGCTCACCGAGCCGCGCAGCTTGGCCGTGACTTTGCTGAACGCACCGCGCGGCACCTTGGTGGCGATGGTCGGGATTCGCGCCTCGTGCCAGCCGATGCCGGTGTTGATGATGGTCGCGCCCGCCTGCTCGATGGCCTGGGCCAATTGCACGATTTCTTCCCAGCTGCTGCCGCCTTCCACCAGGTCGAGCATCGACAGGCGGAAGATAATGATGAAGTTCGGGCCGACCGCTTCGCGCACCCGGCGCACGATCTCGACCGGCAGGCGCATGCGGTTTTCGTAGCTGCCGCCCCAACGGTCGGTGCGGTGGTTGGTGTGGGCGGCGAGGAACTGGTTAATGAAATAACCTTCCGAGCCCATGATCTCGACGCCGTCGTACTCGGCGGTTTGTGCCAGGGTCGAACAGGTGACGAAATCGCTGATCTGTTTCTCGATGCCCTCCTCGTCCAGTTCCTTGGGCTTGAACGGGTTGATCGGCGCCTGGATCGCACTCGGCGCGACCTGTTTCGGGCTATAGGCATAACGACCGGCGTGCAGGATCTGCATGCAGATCTTGCCGCCCGCCTCGTGCACCGCACGGGTCACGATCCGGTGTTTGAGCGCTTCTTCCTCGGTGGTCAGCTTGGCCGCACCGGAATACACCCCGCCCTCGTCATTCGGACCGATACCGCCGGTGACCATCAAGCCCACACCACCCCGGGCACGCTCGGCGAAGTACGCGGCCATGCGTTCGAAACCGCCGGGCTTCTCCTCAAGACCCGTGTGCATCGAGCCCATCAGGGTGCGGTTGCGCAACGTGGTAAAACCCAGGTCCAGCGGGGCCAACAGGTGCGGGTAATGAGCGGCGGCCATCGGTAACTCCACAACGAGCGATCACGGAAAAAGTGAGGGTGCTCTTTGGCACCCCTCTGTCATGTGCCACAGACTATGAGCACGCCACCGGTCGCTCAATGACCGTAACTGACAACTTATTGATCCAAATGCGCAGCGCCCCTTGGCAAGCGCGGGCATGGGCCCTACCCTAGTCAGCGAATCCTGCACACGGCTGTTGACTGTTTTCCATGCGCAAACTTCTGTACCTGACTTTTTCCATGGCATTGATTGCCGCCCTGACGACCTACGCGATGTGGGCCGCTGACCGTCCGGTGGGTCACTACCTGTCGGACCTGCGCATCGATCTCGCCGTCGATCAAGGCACCCCTGCCGATCGCGGTAACCTGCTGGGCATTCAGCCCGAACTGTTCCCCTCCGACTACCAAAGCTCCGAGCGCCTGCACCGCAAGCTCGCGGCCTATCTGCAGAAGGCCCGGGACCAAGGCCTGCTGAATGAAAAAACCATCGTCGTGCTGCCGGAACACATCGGCACCTGGCTGATGGTCAGCGGCGAGAAAGATGAGCTGTACCAGGCCACCACCCTCAAGGAAGCCATGAACTGGCTGGCGGCGAGCAATCCCTTGAAGTTTATCCGCGCCCTGATTGGAGCCCAAGGCGACAGTCGCCTGGACGACGCTCACCTGCGGATGAAAGCCAAAGGCATGGCCAAGGATTACCAGGCCTTGTTCGGTGGCCTGGCCAAAGAATTCCAGGTGACCCTGGTGGCGGGCTCCATCGTGTTGCCCGAACCCAGCATCATCGACGGCAGGCTGAAAATCGGCGGCGGTGCGCTGTATAACAGCAGCGTGGTGTTTGGCCGCGATGGTCTGCCGATCGGCCAGCCCCAGCGCCAGATGCACCCGGTGTTCGATGAGCATGAGGTCATCGCCGCCAATGGCGAGCGCACGCCCAGCGTCGTCGACACCCCGGCCGGACGCCTGGGGGTGCTGATCGGCAGCGACAGCTGGTACCCGGACGCCTACCGCAAGCTTGACGCCCAGGGCGCGAAGTTCGTCGCGGTGCCGGCCTTCGTGACCGGACGCGGCACCTGGGATAAACCGTGGCGCGGCTACAAGGGGTTGTCGACGCCCGGCTCCGTCAGCCTCAAGGCCGAAGAACTCAGCGAAGGCCAGGCCTGGCATCACTTGACCCTGACCGCTCAACCGCCCAGCAGCCAGGCGATCGCCGGCATGAGCGTGTTCCTGCGCGGACAGTTCTGGGATCAGGGCAGCGCCGGGCAAAGCTTTCTCAGCAGCAACGGCCAGCATTTTGCCGACGGCAATGCCCGTGGCGCGCGTTTGCTGAACCTGTGGTTATAACCCATGAAACCCTTGCCCATGCGGCTGGGCGATCTGTCGGTGGGCTTCGTGCACAGCCTGGCCGATGCGGTGCGCAGTCACGATGCAGATCCTCAACCGCTACTTGAGCAGTACGGTCTCGATGCGGCGCGCCTGAGTGAAGCCGGTGCCCGGCTCTCGATCCCGCGCTACATGCGCCTGGGCCACAGTGCCATTCAACTGACCGGCGACCCGGCGTTGGGTTTGCGCATGGGCCAGCTCAGTCGCCTGAGCCAGGCCGGCCTGGCTGGAGTGACCGCGGCCCAGGCGCCAACGGTGCGAGAAGCGGCGCGCTGCCTGATTCGTTTCGAAGCCTTGTACGGCTCCAACTATCGCGGGCAATCAAGCTTTCATGAGGACGCCCAGGGCGCCTGGCTGCGCTTTTATTCCATCAGCCCTTACAACGCCTATAACCGCTTCGTGGTGGATTCGATCATCGCCGGCTGGTTGCAGCAACTGTCCAGCGTCAGCCCTGCCCCGCTGCGTGCCGAACGCATCGAGATCGAGTTCCCGGCGCCTGATTACCGTGAGGCCTATGCCGTGCTGGGCGACTGTGCGATCCAGTTCGGTGCCGAACACAATCAACTGCGCCTGAGCCTGGCCAGTCTCGCTCAGCGCAATCCGCTGCACTGCCCGAGCACCTGGCGGCACTTGCTGCAACTGTGCGAACGGGAACTGGAGCAATTGACACGCACCCGCAGCCTGCGTGAACGCATCACTCAGTTGCTGGGGCCATTGCTCAATGGTGGCCGGGAGCCCGACCTGGAAGAAGTGGCGGCACGCCTGAAGCTGCCGACCTGGACCTTGCGTCGCAAACTGGCCGAGGAAGGCACGCAGTTTCGCGCGATCCTCAACGACACCCGCCGCGACTTGGCCATGACCTACATCCGCGATACCGAACTGGCGTTCGGAGAAATCGCCTACCTGCTAGGTTTTGCCTCTGCCGAAGCCTTTCAACGGGCCTTTAAACGCTGGAATGGCCAGACCCCCGGCGAGTTTCGCCGCAGCCATCGCCAATCCGCCTGACGCCTACAGTTCGGTGGCGTCTTCGGCAGGTTCCAGCGGGTCGAGTTCGAACGCCTGATACTCGAGCAGTTCTTCTTGATATTCGTCCATTTTTGATCCCCCACGGTTTGTTTAAAAAAATGCCTGAATAAGTGACCTGCGCATTGAGCATAAAGTGCCCACGTGAAAGAAAAATGACGCAGGCAAGACACTACGCGGCTACTTGATAAAACGTAGCAGGCGATCGGGGATTTATCACAGATTTTTTTCGGTACCGGCCGCAGAACTGTGACCGGGGTTGACGCGAGTCAATGATGAAGCCAATTGCGGGATCGGTGCCGTCTGACCCGATCCCGTCACATGCTTACTGGGCGGTGACCGGCATGGCCGAAATCGGCTCGGTCGGGGGTGGCAAACTGGAGTCCGCCGGAGCGGTGCCCGTTTCGGTGGATGTTGCCGGTTCGCTGTTGTCGGCCGGGGTAATCGGTGCAGTTTCTGGCGGCGGGGCCATCGGCTCCGAGGCAGCCGGTGCCGGCGCAGGTTGCTCTACCGGGTCCTGAGCCGGTGCAGGCGCAGGTTCTGCTGCCGGTGCCGGCGTCGGCACCAATTGAGCCGGTGCGGCCTTGGCTTCAGGCATGCCCAGGTCGGTTTTCGGCTTTTCCTTGATGTGTGCAGCCTTCTTCGCTTCCGGTGGCAGGAACAACTCGACCAGGGTGAAGAAACGCTCGTAGAACTTGGCCGAGGACACGGTTTCGCTGGCGACCTTGACCATCGAGTCGTCTGACGAGCCGATCGGCATCGATACCGAGCCCAACACACCGACGCCAAGGCTGGCGGAGTTGTTGGTCTTCTTCAGCGCATAGCGGTCCTGCAGGGCGTTGGCGAACATGGTCGCATGGTGCCCCTCGGTGCCGTCATCGGCGCAGACCACGCTGAAGCTGATCTCCATATGGGTATCGCCGGTCTGCTGGAAGCTCTTGTGGCCGCTGACCAGTTTCGGGTCGCTGCTGGTGATGATGTAGCCTTGGCTGAGCAACGCCCGACGGGCGGCCTCGCAGCTCTGCGCATCGGTCACCGGGTAATTGCGGGAAAAGGTACCGGAGTCATCGAAGTTCTCATGCTCATAAATGGCGGTCTTCTCCGACGAGCAGCCGGCAGCGGCGGCCAATACCAGAGCCAGCCCGACGACATGCATGGGAATTGATTTAGACATTGAACATCCTGAAGAAACGGTCTGGGGCTTATTGTGCAACAGATCGATGCTTAGCGTCGCACCGATTGGTGTCTTAAAACGGTTACACGACTACTGACCGTTTATATCCAGGAAAGTCGCGCGGGATTGCGGATTCCCGATGGCAGGGGAAAAAAAACCCCGGCCTTTTGGGCCGGGGTCTTTGTGTTGCGCAGAGCTCAAGCAGGCATCAGAACCGCTCGATGTCCGCTTCGGCTTCCAGCTGCTTGCGGTAAGCCGCAAAGTCTTGCTGGCCAATGCGCGAGGCGAGGAAGCGACGGTACTGGGCCTTCTCTTCGTCGGTCGGTGCCACTGCTTCGTTCACGGCATTGAGACGCACGATCACCAGGCTGCCATCGGCCAGGGTCACGCTGTTGAAGGTCGGTTTGTCCTTCGCGGCCGGTTTTGGCATGCGGAACAGCGCTTGCAGCACAGTCGGGTCGATGCCTTCCTGGGTGCGAGTGGCGGCGGTGGTGACTGTCCAGTTCTGGCCATCGATTGCCTGGTCCGCTGGGGTCTTGCCCTCGCGCAGGCTGACGATCAACTCATCGGCCTTGGTCTTGGCGGCAGCGCTGGCGTGCTCCTTGGTCAATTGCCCGCGGATCGCGGCAGACACGCTTTCAATCGGCAGTTGCGCCGGTTTCAGGTGCTCCTTGGCGCGCAGCACGATCACGGTTTCCGGATCGAGTTCGATGGCGGTGCTGTTGGCACCCTCATCCAGCACTTCAGGACTGAATGCAGCGGTGATCACGGCGCGGTTGGCCGCCACACCTTCGCCGCCTTCACGGCCGAACGGCTTGGACGTGTGCACGGTCAGCTTCAAGTCTTGCGCCGGCTGAGCCAGGTCGGAGGACTCGAACGCCGAGTCTTCCAGTTGCTTGGTGGCCTCGACGAAACGCTGTTCGACCTGTTGGGTTTTCAGCTCGCGGGTCAGCTTGTCTTTCAGGCTGGCGAACGTTGGAACCTGCGGCGCTTCGACGCCCAGCAGCTTGATCAGGTGGAAACCGAAGTCGGTGCGAACCGGCTCCGAGACCTGATCCTTGGCCAACGCATACAGCGCTGTTTCGAAGGCTGGATCGTAGACGCCAGGACCTGCGAAACCGAGGTCACCGCCGTTATTGGCCGAACCCGGGTCCTGGGAGAATTCCTTGGCCAGTGCCTCGAACTGCTCGCCCTTGGCCAGACGTGCCTGGACCTCTTCGATCCTGGCCTTGGCTTGCGCCTCGGTCACCTTGTCGTTCACTTCGATCAGAATGTGCGCAGCCCGACGCTGTTCGGACAGGTTCGCGGTTTCTTTCTGATACGCCGTTTGCAGGTCTTCGTCCTTGACGCTGACCTGATCGAAGAAGGACGACTTCTTCAACTCGAGGTAATCGATGACCACCTGATCCGGCGTCATGAATTCCTTGGCGTGCTCGTCGTAGTAGGCTTTGACTTCTTCGTCGGTCAGCTTCACAGCCGCCGGGTCGGCCTTGACGTTCAGGGAGGCGAAATCGCGGGTCTGTTTTTCCAGACGGGCGAAGGCCAGCACCTGTGCGTCGGTGACGAAACCGCTGCCCGCCAGGCCGGCGCGCAGCTGACCGATCAGCATTTCCTGAGCCAGCATCTGGCGGAATTGCAGGCGGCTGTAACCGAGTTGACGGATGACCTGGTCGAAACGCTCGGCGCTGAACGCACCGTCCACCTGGAATTCAGGCGTTTGCAGGATCACTTGGTCCAACGCTGCTTCGGAAAAAGCGAAATCGGATTTTTCTGCGCCCTGGAGCAGCAGCTTGCGATCGATCAAGCCTTTGAGGGCCGATTCGCGCAACATTTTTTCGTCGAGCAAGGAAGCATCGAAGTCCTTGCCCAGCTGTTGCATGAGCTGACGGCGTTGCATATCGACCGCCTGGCTCAGCTCGCCCTGACTGATTTCTTCACCATTGACCTTGGCCGCGTTCTGACTGTTGGTCGTGGCCTGGAAAATGGCTTCGACACCGGTGAACGCCATCAGTACAACGATGATCCCGATGATGGTCTTGGCAATCCAGCCTTGTGAATTGTCCCTGATATTCTGCAGCATGCGTCCCCCAGAAACGGTTGAACTTCAAAATTAGGCAACCGTGGAGCGTGGGTAGAATCCGGATAGAAGAAAGGCGCATCCGAGGATGCGCCTTCTCGTAACTGGCGGAGCGGATCGAGGGCTCGAACGTGCGACCCTCGGTGTCTCGGTACGGCGACTTGCCGACTGGACCACCGCTCCGCTGCCAGGTCAGGCATGACCCCGACCCGGATAGGCAAAAACCTGAATCGAACTTAGTTGACAGCTTCTTTCAGTGCTTTGCCGGCTTTGAAACCTGGTTTTTTGGCGGCTGCGATTTCCAGCGTCTTACCGGTCTGCGGGTTACGACCAATGCGAGCTGGACGATCGGTGACGGAGAACGTACCGAAACCTACCAGAACAACAGAGTCGCCAGCCTTGAGAGCGCCAGTGACGGATTCGATTACAGCGTCCAGCGCACGGCCAGCAGCAGCTTTCGGGATATCAGCGGATGCAGCGATAGCATCAATCAGTTCCGACTTGTTCACTCTAAGTCCCCTTATATCTATTTGAGTATGATTCTAAGTTTTTTGGTGAAAGCAAAAAAACGAGTGCTGAATGGCCTGCAGACACTTAAGAGCCGCTTTATAACAAGGGCCCTAAAAAGCGTCAACACGCCCCCCAGGCAAATACGTACTAATGCGTGCTAATTCTTTCCTTAGAGTCAGACTCGCGTTTTTCATCCTTTGCAACAATCTCCGGAGCCACATCAGGTAAGGGCTCCGGCGCGTATTGCAGCGCAATTTGCAGGACCTCGTCAATCCATTTAACCGGTTTAATCTGAAGATCTGCTTTGATATTGTCCGGAATTTCCTTCAGATCGCGTACGTTCTCTTCAGGAATGATCACCGTCTTGATACCACCACGGTGAGCCGCGAGCAGTTTTTCCTTCAGACCGCCAATTGCCAGCACCTGGCCACGCAGGGTGATTTCGCCGGTCATGGCGACGTCCGCGCGTACCGGGATCCCGGTCAATGCCGACACCAGGGCCGTGCACATGCCTACACCGGCGCTAGGGCCATCCTTCGGGGTCGCCCCTTCCGGCATATGGATGTGGGTGTCGCGCTTCTCGTGGAAGTCCAGGGGGATGCCCAGGCTTTTCGCGCGGCTGCGCACCACGGTCAGGGCTGCGGTGATCGATTCGACCATCACGTCACCCAGGGAACCGGTCTTGATCAACTGGCCCTTGCCGGGAACGACAGCGGCTTCGATGGTCAGCAATTCGCCGCCCACCTGAGTCCACGCCAGGCCGGTGACTTGACCGATCTGGTCCTGGGATTCGGCCAGGCCGTAACGGAATTTACGCACGCCGAGGAAATGCTCGAGCATGTCGGCCGTGACCTTCACCGAGAAGCGTTTTTCCAGCGCGTGCTCTTTGACCGCCTTGCGGCAGACCTTGGCAATCTGGCGCTCCAGCCCACGTACACCGGCTTCGCGGGTGTAGTAGCGGATGATGTCGCGGATCGCTTCGGCGTCGAATTCCAGCTCGCCTTTCTTCAAGCCGTTGGCGGTGATCTGCTTGGGCGAAAGGTATTTGACGGCGATGTTGATCTTCTCGTCTTCGGTGTAACCCGGCAGACGAATCACTTCCATCCGGTCCAGCAGCGCCGGCGGAATGTTCATGGAGTTGGAGGTGCACAGGAACATCACATCGGACAGGTCGTAGTCGACTTCCAGATAGTGATCGTTGAAGTTGTGGTTCTGCTCGGGATCGAGCACTTCCAGCAACGCCGAGGCCGGATCGCCACGCATGTCGCTGCCCATCTTGTCGATTTCGTCGAGCAGGAACAGCGGGTTGCGCACCCCTACCTTCGTCATCTTTTGAATCAATCTTCCTGGCATCGAACCGATATAAGTCCGGCGATGACCACGAATTTCCGCTTCATCGCGCACACCGCCGAGGGCCATGCGCACGAATTTGCGGTTGGTGGCGTGGGCAATCGATTCCGCCAGCGAGGTTTTACCCACGCCTGGAGGGCCGACCAGGCACAACACCGGGCCGCGAATCTTCTTCACGCGCTTTTGCACGGCGAGGTATTCGAGGATCCGCTCTTTGACTTCTTCCAGGCCGTAGTGGTCGGCGTCGAGAATGTCTTCGGCCCGGGCCAGGTCCAGACGCACCTTGCTCTGGGCCTTCCACGGCACCTGGACCAGCCAGTCGATGTACGACCGGACCACGGTCGCTTCGGCGGACATTGGCGACATTTGTTTCAGCTTGTTCAGCTCGCCCTGGGCCTTGGCCAAGGCATCTTTCGGCAGACCGGCGGCATCGATGCGCTTTTTCAGCTCTTCGATTTCATTGTGGCCTTCCTCGCTGTCGCCGAGCTCTTTCTGAATGGCCTTCATCTGCTCATTCAGGTAGTACTCACGCTGGCTGCGCTCCATTTGTTTCTTGACGCGACCGCGAATGCGTTTTTCGACTTGCAGCAGGTCGATCTCGGCATCCAGCAGCGCCAGGACGTGCTCGACCCGGGCCGACAAATCGATGATTTCGAGGATTTCCTGCTTCTGCTCGATCTTCAGGGCCATGTGCGCGGCCATGGTGTCGACCAGGCGGCCTGGCTCGTCGATGCTGTTGAGCGACGACAGGACTTCAGCCGGGACTTTCTTGCCCAACTGCACATATTGTTCGAACTGCGCCAGCAGGCTGCGGACAAACACTTCCGACTCGCGCTCGGGCGCCTCGGTTTCGTCGATCAGCGAGACTTCGGCGCGGCAGTGGCCGTCCACTTCGCTGAAGCGCTCCACGGCGCCCCGCTGCTCACCTTCGACCAGAACCTTGACCGTGCCGTCAGGCAGCTTGAGCAGCTGCAGGACGGTCGCAATCGTACCTACGCGATAAAGCGCATCTTCACCGGGATCGTCGTCAGCAGGGTTTCTCTGAGCCAGCAGAAGGATCTGCTTGTCGCCGGTCATCGCTGCCTCGAGGGCTTCGATGGATTTCTCGCGCCCCACGAACAGCGGGATAACCATGTGCGGATAAACCACAACATCACGCAATGGCAGGAGAGGCAATTCGATGGTCGTCTTCATGATTTCGCCTCTACGGCGGCCATAAGGCCGTAAACAGATGGAAGTAAGCTTGAAACCAAGATGGGGGCTGGTTTGGAAAAAAACAAGCAGATAAAAGAGCGGCTTAAAAGATTATGGCCTGGCCACAATAGCAAAGGGGCCCGAAGGCCCCTTCTTTGTTACGGCGGCGTGACGCTTAGGCGTCTGGCGCTGCCTTGGCAGCCGGCTCACTGTTTTCGTAGATATACAGTGGCTTGGACTTGCCTTCTATGACGCTTTCGTCGATCACCACTTTACTCACCTCGGACTGCGAGGGGATTTCGTACATGGTGTCGAGCAGGACGCCTTCGAGGATCGAACGCAGTCCACGGGCACCGGTCTTGCGTTCCAGGGCACGTTTGGCGACCGATTTCAGCGCGTCGGCGCGGAATTCCAGGTCTACGCCTTCCATCTCGAACAGCTTGGCATACTGCTTGGTCAGCGCATTTTTCGGCTCGGTGAGAATCTGCATCAGCGCAGCTTCATCAAGCTCGTCCAGCGTGGCCAGGACCGGCAGACGACCGACGAACTCCGGGATCAGACCGAACTTGACCAGATCGTCAGGCTCGACTTCACGCAGGGATTCACCGACTTTCTTGCCTTCTTCCTTGCTGCGCACTTCTGCGTTGAAACCGATGCCGCCCTTGGTGGAACGGTTTTGAATAACCTTTTCCAGACCGGAGAACGCACCACCGCAGATGAACAGGATGTTACGGGTGTCGACCTGAAGGAATTCCTGCTGCGGATGCTTGCGACCGCCTTGGGGCGGAACGGAAGCGACCGTGCCTTCGATCAACTTGAGCAGGGCCTGCTGCACGCCTTCACCGGAAACGTCCCGGGTGATCGACGGGTTGTCAGACTTGCGCGAGATCTTGTCGATCTCATCGATGTAGACAATGCCCATCTGGGCTTTTTCCACGTCGTAATCGCACTTCTGCAGCAGCTTCTGAATGATGTTCTCGACATCTTCACCCACGTAACCCGCCTCGGTGAGGGTGGTTGCGTCGGCGATGGTGAACGGAACGTTCAGCAAGCGGGCCAGGGTTTCGGCAAGCAGGGTTTTACCCGAGCCTGTCGGGCCGATCAGCAAGATGTTGCTTTTGCCGAGTTCGACGTCGTCATTCTTCTTGTCACGCTGGTTCAAGCGCTTGTAGTGGTTGTACACCGCTACGGCCAGAACCTTTTTCGCACGCTCCTGACCAATCACGTACTGATCAAGGATGCCGCTGATTTCTTTAGGCGAAGGCAATTTATGCGCGCTGCTCTCGGCCTGGGCTTCCTGCACCTCCTCACGGATGATGTCATTGCACAGGTCGACGCATTCGTCGCAAATGAAGACCGAGGGGCCGGCAATCAATTTGCGCACTTCATGCTGGCTTTTGCCGCAGAAGGAGCAATAGAGCAATTTGCCGTTGTCCTCGCCGTTGCGGGTGTCAGTCATTCGTTCGATCCAAATCCGATAGGCTTGCAACACAAGATGAAGGCTATTGCGGGCTTTTTCAAGCCCGCGGGTGGTCAGACAAGCCGACCGACCTTATTTTGAGCTGCTTATTAAGCGGGGCGCTGGTCGATCACTTGATCGATCAACCCGTATTCACGGGCGGCTTCTGCACTCATGAAGTTGTCGCGGTTGGTGTCGCGCTCGATTTCTTCAAGCGTGTGTCCACTGTGCTTGGCCATCAGCGTGTTGAGACGCTCACGAATGAAGAGGATTTCCTTGGCATGGATTTCGATGTCCGACGCCTGGCCCTGGAAACCGCCCAGTGGCTGGTGAATCATCACGCGCGAGTTCGGCAGGCAGTAACGCTTGCCGGCGGCACCGGCCGTCAGCAAAAACGCGCCCATGCTGCACGCCTGACCGATACAGGTGGTCGACACGTTCGGCTTGATGAACTGCATGGTGTCGTAGATCGACATGCCCGCCGTCACCGAACCGCCCGGGGAGTTGATGTAGAGATGGATGTCCTTGTCCGGGTTTTCCGCTTCAAGGAACAGCAGCTGCGCACAGATCAGGTTGGCCATGTAGTCCTCTACCGGCCCCACCAGAAAGATCACTCGCTCCTTGAGGAGGCGCGAGTAGATGTCGTAGGCGCGCTCGCCACGAGCAGACTGCTCGACAACCATCGGGACCAGGCCGCCTGCGGCCTGGATATCAGAGTTCTGCTGAATATAAGAATTACGGAACATGCTCTGCAGTCGCTCCCAAATAGTTTTGTCTTGAATACGCATAAGCCAGCTCGAGAGCTGGCTTATGGTGTGTACTTCTAACGCAAAATCAATCAGTCGGCTTGTGGAGCTTCTACCGGCTTGACCGCTTCTTCGTAAGAGACCGATTTATCGGTCACGCTAGCTTTCTGCAGAACAGTATCCACAACTTGTTCTTCCAGCACAACCGAACGGACTTCGTTCAGCTGCTGGTCGTTCTTGTAGTACCAGGACACAACCTGCTCTGGCTCCTGGTAGGCCGAAGCCATTTCCTGGATCATTTCGCGAACGCGGGCGTCGTCAGGCTTGAGGTCGAATTGCTTGACCACTTCAGCCACGATCAGGCCCAGGACTACGCGGCGCTTGGCTTGTTCTTCGAACAGCTCGGCCGGCAGTTGGTCAGGCTTGATGTTGCCGCCGAACTGTTGAACAGCCTGCACGCGCAGACGGTCGACTTCGTTGGACAGCAGCGCCTTTGGCACTTCGATCGGGTTGGTCTCCAGCAGACCGTCCATGACCTGGTTCTTGACCTTGGACTTGATCGCCTGACGCAGCTCGCGCTCCATGTTCTTGCGAACTTCGGTGCGGAAGCCTTCCAGGCCGGTTTCCTTGATGCCGAATTGAGCGAAGAACTCTTCGTTCAGTTCTGGCAGTTTCGGCTCGGAAACAGTGTTCACGGTCACGGTGAACTCAGCGGCTTTGCCAGCCAGCTCGAGGTTCTGATAGTCCTCGGGGAAGGTCAGGTTCAGAACGCGCTCTTCGCCGGCTTTAGCGCCAACCAGACCGTCTTCGAAGCCAGGGATCATGCGGCCGGAACCCAGCACCAGCTGAGTGCCCTTGGCGGAACCGCCAGCGAACACTTCACCGTCGACCTTGCCGACGAAATCGATGTTCAGCTGGTCTTCGTTCTGGGCAGCGCGATCGGCCACTTCAAAACGGGTGTTCTGCTTGCGCAGCACGTCCAGCATTTTGTCCAGGTCGGCATCGGCCACGTCAGCGCTCAGGCGCTCGACAGCGATACCTTCGAAACCGGCAACGGTGAACTCAGGGAACACTTCGAAAACCGCGACGTATTCCAGGTCCTTGCCCGCTTCGATCGATTTAGGCTCGATCGACGGCGCGCCGGCCGGGTTCAGCTTTTGCTCGACGACCGCTTCGTAGAACGAAGACTGGATCACGTCGCCTACCGCTTCCTGGCGCGCATCGGCACCGAAACGACGCTTGATTTCGCTCATTGGCACTTTGCCTGGACGGAAACCAGCGATCTTGGCCTTTTGGGCAGTCTGCTGCAGACGCTTGTTGACCTGAGTCTCGATGCGCTCAGCCGGCACGGTGATGCTCATGCGGCGCTCAAGAGCAGAAGTATTTTCAACAGAAACTTGCATGGATATTCCTCGTTGCACAGACGTTAGCCGGCCGTTTCCGACCCCAGAATCAAGGGCATGCATTCTAGTGGGTCAAACTCAAGAAGTCACCCTACTGAAAACGGGTAAAAAAGCAGCAGGCAATTTATAGGCGGGGACAAACGGTTATGCCTCGCCCTGTTAGCAAATACGGTCAATCAGGCCAAGGCTCTGCAGCAGTCCTTCTATATATAGGAAGGAGCGGCCATGTCCCCCTGACAGCGGGCGAATCGGCATCATCGAGAAACAAAAATGCGACGAGACGACCTGCCCTCTCAACCCGGAACCCGCGGTTGCCTTGAAAATTGCGACCTTTAAAACAAAAACGGCGCAGCCCTTTTCAGGTGCTGCGCCGTTTTCTGCTATTAAATAGCGACTTGTATGGTGCGGACGGAGAGACTCGAACTCTCACACCTTGCGGCGCTGGAACCTAAATCCAGTGTGTCTACCAATTCCACCACATCCGCGTATCAAGCTTTTAAAGCAAAGGCGCCAGACTGTTAATCTGGCGCCTTTCTAAATATGGGGTGGACGAAGGGGATCGAACCCTCGACAACGGGAGTCACAATCCCGTGCTCTACCAACTGAGCTACGCCCACCATATTGCCATGTTGCGTTACTTGTGCCAAAGCTGCCTAATGGCGCACCCGGCAGGACTCGAACCTGCGACCATCCGCTTAGAAGGCGGATGCTCTATCCAGCTGAGCTACGGGCGCCTTATTAATCTGTATTCTTGGACGATTACAAACTAAGTGCTTTCAGTCTCGCCGAATCAAACATCAACTCCGCTCAACCTTCTTAACCAGTGCTAGGCTGTGCCCGACAAGTGCGACGAATGTTATAGGTGACCCTGAAGGTCGTCAACTCTTTTTTAAAAAAAATTCATTTAATTAAAGGGGTTAGGGGAATTTGCAGACCAAGCGCCTTTGCCCTCACCTCCTGACATGCGAGAATGCGCTCTCTTTTTTTCACCTCTCGATGGTTAATCACGCGCAATGACTGCACAACTAATCGACGGCAAATCGATCGCCGCCAGCCTGCGCCAGCAGATCGCCAAACGCGTCACCGAGCGTCGCCAGCAAGGCCTGCGCACGCCCGGCCTCGCGGTGATCCTGGTCGGCAGCGATCCTGCCTCTCAGGTTTATGTCTCGCACAAGCGTAAAGACTGTGAAGAGGTCGGCTTTCTATCCCAAGCCTATGACCTGCCTGCTGAAACCACTCAAGAAGCGCTGACCGATCTGATCGATCGCCTGAACGACGACCCGGCAATCGACGGCGTTCTGCTGCAGCTTCCTTTACCTGAACACCTGGACGCCTCCCGGTTGCTGGAACGCATTCGGCCGGACAAGGACGTCGACGGTTTCCACCCTTATAACGTCGGCCGCCTGGCCCAGCGTATTCCTCTGCTTCGTCCGTGCACTCCTAAAGGCATCATGACGCTGCTGGAAAGCACCGGTGCCGATCTTTACGGGATGGACGCGGTGATTGTCGGCGCCTCCAATATTGTCGGCCGCCCGATGGCGATGGAATTGTTGCTGGCCGGCTGCACCGTGACCGTCACCCACCGCTTCACCAAGGACCTGGCGGGCCATGTCGGTCGTGCCGACCTGGTCGTGGTGGCGGCTGGCAAGCCGGGGCTGGTGAAGGGCGAGTGGATCAAGGAAGGCGCGATCGTGATCGACGTCGGCATCAACCGCCAGGCAGACGGCAAGCTGGTGGGTGACGTGACCTACGACACCGCCCTGCCCCGCGCTGGCTGGATTACGCCGGTTCCGGGTGGCGTTGGGCCGATGACCCGTGCTTGCCTGTTGGAAAATACGTTGTATGCGGCGGAAACGCTGCACGGTTGATTGCGGTAAAGCCTGGGCGGCCTACTGGCCGACCTGGCTCTCTGGTCCGCATGCAATTCAAATGCAGGAGCCGGCTTGCCGGCGAAGGCGCCCTGACCGCCGCCCCTTCCATTTCAACCGTCTTCGATCCCCCTGATCACCTGATCCCCCTGTAGGAGCAAGCTCGCTCCTACAGGGGGTCGGCGTATCTCTGCGCTTTACACCGCTCATCAAGCAATTGCCTGACAGAAGAAATGCCCCCTCCAAAAGAAATCCATCCGGCCGCCAGCCATCTCCTGAAGTGAACAGTAATTGCGCCCAACGCCAGGGTTCTTTTGGCCATCAGTCAATAGCTCGACCACCCGCCGGAAATTAGCTTTTTTTTCATGTTTCCAAGGACTTTGACCCCATCCTTGAACAACCATCGACAGTTATTCAGCCATACTCCAGAATGTCGCGCTTTTTACGAAACAGCCCGTTACATAACGGCTTATCAACACTTCATGAGTCTGCCAGCGTGAAAATCCGTCTTTCCATCCTGAGCCTGTTTTTTGCTGTTACAGGGGCTTTCATCACGCCAATTGCCATCGCTGCCGACACCACCTCGGCCCCCCGCGATACGAAACAACTGAAGATCGCGTCCGGCAGCGCCTTGCTGATGGATATGCAGACCAACAAGATCATCTATGCCACCAATCCTGACGTGGTGGTACCGATCGCTTCCGTCACCAAATTGATGACCGGTCTGATTGTGGTCGAAGCCCGGCAGAACATGGACGAATACCTTTCCATCAACATCAGCGACACGCCGGAAATGAAAGGTGTGTTTTCCCGGGTCAAGCTCAAGAGCGAATTGCCACGTCGGGAAATGCTGCTGATTGCCCTGATGTCCTCGGAGAACCGCGCGGCCGCGAGCCTCGCCCATCATTATCGGGGCGGCTATGTCGCGTTTATTGCTGCGATGAACGCCAAGGCCCGGGCGCTGGGCATGACCAGCACCCATTTCGTCGAGCCGACGGGCCTGTCCCCACGTAACGTGTCCACCGCCCGCGACTTGAGCAAGCTACTGGTGGCCGCACACAAGTATCCGTTGCTGACCGAATTGAGCACCACCAAGGAAAAGACCGTCTCGTTCCGTAAACCCAACTACAGCCTGGGTTTTCGTAACACCGACCATTTGGTCAGGAAGCCGAACTGGGACATCAAACTGACGAAAACCGGTTTCACCAACGCCGCCGGCCATTGCCTGGTGCTGGTCACCCACATGGGTAACCGCCAGATGGCGCTGGTCATTCTCGATGCCTACGGTAAATACACCCACTTTGCCGATGCCAGCCGTATTCGCAGCTGGGTCGAGACCGGCAGGGGTGCTGATGTGCCGTCGGTGGCGCTGCAGTACAAATCCGACAAGGATCTCAAGAGCCGGCAAAGTGGTGTGGTGGAGGCGTCGAAGTAGGACGAAAGCCGCGCTTGCCCGCGTCCTTCTTCTGTAGGAGCGAGCTTGCTCGCGATGGACGTCAACGATAACGCGTTTATCCTGAATAAACGCGTTGCCCTTGAAACCATCGCGAGCAAGCTCGCTCCTACAGGTCATGCGTTTATTCAGGATAAGCGCGTTATCGTTAGTTGACGGTTAATCATTCGGCAGCGGCATCTGGTCGTCGTCCGGGATGCCATCGCCCTTGCTCGGGTCTCTGTGACCCTGATGCTCGGTTGGAGTCACCAACGGCCTGGCCAACGGATCCCTCAGCGGGCTATTCGGATCCATCACCGGATCGGTGTCCGCTTCGGGGGTGGTTGGGACGCTGTCCGGACGTTTGTCGTTGAAACTCGAATCGGTAGACATACGCACCTCACTTGGGGTCAGGGTTTCAGGTTGGCGAGAGGGTCATAAGGCTTCGCCGGCGCCTTGTCGTCATCGCCCGGCTTCACGTCCCTGGGGGCCTTGGCCGGTCCGATGGGATCGACCTGGGGATCGGCGAGGTCCGGCGAGTCGGGGTCGAAGCCCAGCTCATCGCCGGATGAATGCTCGGACGAGTGTGGGCCATCGGGGGTATTGGAATGTGCCATCGGCGCCTCCTGGGTATGTCCTGAACTATAAGGACTGACCCGGAAAAAATTCCGGGTCCTTATACCTGAGAGGCCAATTGCAGGTGACAGTGCCCTGCAGATGACGAACGGAACACTACTGCGCGGACAACGCCCTCTTCGCCCGGGCAGCCGCCTGCTCCTGACCTGCCTGGGCCAGATCGCCGGCCGCCTTCAGCCAGCGCTGCTGATCGACGTTGGCCGGAAGCTGGTCCGGTTTCTGGATCAGCACCGCCCATCCCCCGGCGTCCTTGAACGCCGACTCGAATGAACTGAAGCTCATCAGCGTCCGCCGGTTCATCCCGGCCCGCAGCAGCACGGTCTGTTTGTCACGGTTGTAGCCGGCGAGAATGGCGTAACGCGGTCCCGCCCAGAACGCCGAGCCTTCGGTGAAGCGCACCATCACAGGATTTCCGGCCGCGACCTGGGCCAACAGCGCAGGCAGGTTGGCGTCCAGGGGATAGACCACCATGCCGTATTCGCGGGCGAGGTTCAGCATGTTCTGCTGCAAACGGGCTTCGGCACCCGGCAATTGCAGGGGCTTGTCGAGCAGCCCCGGGGTGATCACGATGCCCTGCTGGGACAACAGGCTGGCCAGGACCTGGGGCCCGCTCTGATTGTCCTGCCCACGGTAGAAGGTACCGCTGAGTTCGACCCGCTCCGGCAGCCGCTTGATTTCAGGTGCAACGCTTCCCGCACACCCCGCCAGACCCGCCACACTGCCAATCAGCACTGCCACCGAAAGAATTCGAGAAAATACCCGCACCATCTTCGCTCACTTGTTCAGACGCCAGGCGTACGTGCTCCCGGCTTGGCCGACGATCATAGGACGCCAGACCGCAGCGGTATAGCCTTCAGCGGCAGTTGATTGCGTTCGATAGAGCAAACTCGTTGAAGCCAGCCGACCTTTGGTCAATAGTCTGAAACAAGGTAGCGGCTAAACTGTCATTTGCAGAGAGTGTACGCCCGCGACAGGGGCAAGGAGGAGGCACTGATGAGCCTGACAATGACCATAATAATGCTGGTAGCCGGTTGGCTGGCGGTGGCTACTGCCATGTTGTGGGGCGTCCTGCGCATTACCCGCCGGCATCACCACGCTCCCGTGCAACCGGCATCGCCGACAGCCCCCGACAAACCGGCCAACCACCACGCGACCGCGCACTGATTGGCGCTTTTGGGTCCTGCAAACAAAAACGGCCGCCCGGATTCTTGCGAGTCCGGGCGGCCGTTTCGTTCAGTGCAGGTTACGCTTGAGCGGCAACCTTCCTCTGCTTCGCCCGTCGGGACATCATGTTCAGGCCCTCGATCGTGGCCGAGAACGCCATTGCCGCGTAGACATAGCCTTTCGGTACGTGGGCGCCGAAGCCTTCGGCGATCAGGGTCATGCCGATCATGATCAAGAAGCCCAACGCCAGCATCACCACGGTCGGATTGTCGTTGATGAACTTAGCCAACGGGTCAGCCGCCAGCAACATCACCAGTACCGACACCACCACCGCAATGATCATGATCGGCAAATGCTCGGTCATGCCGACAGCGGTGATGATGCTGTCGATGGAGAACACCATGTCCAGCATCAGGATCTGACCGATCGCCGCAGCAAAGCCCAGGGTCACGGTGGAGGTTGCCGATTTCGGATCCTCTGGCGCCGGGTCCATGCTGTGATGGATTTCGGTGGTCGCCTTCCACAACAGGAACAGGCCACCGGCGACCAGGATCATGTCTTTCCAAGAGAACGCGTGGCCGAGAATATCGATCACCGGCTCGGTCAACTGGACGATGAACGCGATGGTGCTCAACAGCCCCAGTCGCAGGATCAACGCCATGCCGATACCGATGCGCCGCGCCTTCTGCCGATGCTGCTCGGGCAGTTTGTTGGTCAGGATCGAGATGAAGATAAGGTTATCGATGCCGAGCACGATTTCCATCACGATCAACGTGGCCAGGGCGACCCAGGCGGTGGGGCTTGCAGCAAGTTCTAAAAGGTATTCCATGGGTCAGTCCTGACTCGTTTGAGGCGGTTTAGATTTCCTGGGACGAAGACTCGGTTTTGCGCTTGTCTTCGGCCGATGGTTCTTTTTTGCTGATCAGGCCGCCGGTGGCGTCGCTTATCGCTTGTTCGGCGGCTTTGTGGGTGTCGTCGATCGCTTGTTTCGCGCTTTCGGCAGCCTTGCCCATCAGTTGTTGAGCGCTTTTCTCGGCCTGGTCGCAACCGGCCAGTACCAGTAAAGACGTGATCAGCAACGCCGTGGTTTTAAGCTTCATGATGTTTCCTCGATAGAACAGACAGAGCCGAAAAGGCCTCTCGTCGATAGCGGGGCATTCTAGGGAGATGAACACTTCAGGAAAATTCGTATTTTTGGCTGCTATACTTCGGTTTTTACGAATCCAGAAACGCAATACCGAATAAATGTGTGTGTGTGTGTGTGTGTGGGTTGTACTTGTAGGAGCGAGGCTTGCCCGCGAAGAACGATAACGCGGTTGTCCTGAAAGACCGCGTTATCGTTCTTCGCGGGCAAGCCTCGCTCCTACGGGGGGTTGTGTGATTAGGGGAAATAAACAGAATGTTGAATTACCGACAGCTGCATTACTTCTGGGTGGTGGCCAAGACCGGCAGCATCGTGCGCGCCTGTGAGCAGTTGAACCTGACCCCGCAGACCATCAGCGGGCAGATCTCCCTGCTCGAGCAAACCTATGGCATCGAGTTGTTTCGCCGGGTTGGGCGCCAGCTTGAGCTGACGGAGGCCGGACGGCAGACCCTGCCTTACGCCGAGCAGATGTTCCAGCTGGGCGGTGAACTGGAATTGATGCTGCGGGCGCAGCCCAACGAGCAGCAGATTCTGTTTCGGGTCGGCGTGGCGGACGTGGTGCCCAAATCCATCGTCTATCGACTGATCGCGCCGACCATGGAGTTGAGCGAACCGCTGCGCATCACCTGTCGCGAAGACAAGCTTGAACGTTTGCTCGCCGACCTGGCGATCCAGCGCCTGGACCTGGTGATCTCCGACAGCCCGATGCCCTCGCACCTGGACATCAAGGGCTACAGCCAGAAACTCGGTGAATGCGGAATCAGCTTCTTTGCCACCCCTTCACTGGCGGCGCAGTACGGCCAGGATTTTCCCCGCAGCCTGCACGGCGCCCCCCTGCTGATTCCCGGGCCGGAAACCGTAGTGCGCAGTCGTTTGCAACGCTGGTTTGCCGAACAGCAGATCCAGCCACGCATCGTCGGCGAGTTCGACGACAGCGCCTTGATGCAAGCCTTCGGTCAATCCGGCAGCGGGATTTTCATCGGTCCGAGCGTGATTGCCGACGAGGTCAAACGCCAGTGTGGCGTGCAATCCATCGGCCAGACCAATGCGGTCACCGAGTCGTTCTACGCCATTTCCGTTGAACGCAAGGTCAAGCACCCCGGCATTGTCGCCATTACCGAAGGTGCGAGGCGCGAACTGTTCACCGCGCTGTGAAGCCTCAGGCGCAGACTTCCCGGGGTTTGAAGGTCATCAGCGCCATGGCCAGCAGGATCGAGACCAGGATAAAAGCGGCCGCGGCAAAACCCAGGCCTTGCAGGCCCACGCTGTCGATCACCCGGCCACCGACCATGGCGCCCAGGCCGATCCCGAGGTTGGCCCCGGCAATGTTCAGCGACGCGGCAAAGGCCGGCGCCTCGGGTGCCGCCTTCATCAAGCGCACATGGCTGACCAGGAACAAGGCCGCCTGGGTCACGCCCCAGATCCCCATCGCCGCCGCCAGGCCCAGCGGCGAGTGAATGTTCGGCACCAACGCCACCATGCCGGCAATCATGAACGCGCAGAAGGTCACCGACGCGATCAGCGGGTGACGATCCACCGCACGGCCGCCCAGGGAGTTGCCGATCAGCCCCACCGCGCCGAAGCCCATCAGGCACCAGCCGACCACCGTGCCGTTGAAACCGGCCAGGCGCTCAAGGATGTCCGCCAGGTAGGTGTAAGCGGTGAACATGCCGCTGAACACCAGGATCGACAGCAGCACATGGCCGATCATCAGCGGGCTGCGCAGAATCTTGAACTGGGAGCGAAAACTCACCTGGTGCTGATGCAGGTTGGTTGACGGCAGGTAGATGAACAGCAGCAGCGCCTTGGCAAAGGCGATCACCGCCAGGATGCCGAAGGCACTGCGCCAACCGAACGCATCGGAAATCAGCGTGCCCACCGGAATGCCGAACACCGTGGCGCAGACAATGCCGAAACCGATCTTGGAGATGGCGCGACCGGCGAAGTCCGGGCCGACGATGTCCACCGCCGTCTCGCTGGCCAGGGCCCAGAACACCGGCAGCCCGAGCGCCGGAATCAGGCGGGCGATGGCCATCACCCAGATGTTCGGGGCGAACGCCGCCAGGGTGTTCGCCAGGCCGAACATGATCAGCACCGAAATGAACAGCTTGCGTCGCTCGAACCTGGCGAAGTACGCGGTCAGGAAGGGTCCGAAGGCGGCGACGGTAAAGGCGAACAGGGTCACCAGCAAACCCGCCTGGGGGATGCTGACCTCAAGGTCGCGGGCGATGGCCGGCAACAGGCCGACGATGACGAATTCCGTGGTCAGCACCGTGAAACCGGCGGCGGACAACAGAAGGATGGGCAACAGCATGCAGAACTCCAGAAAACGACGACACCAGCGACAGCCCGAAGGCCCGCTGGCAGAACATGAAAATGAGGATGGGCCATCTTAACAGAGTGATTCCGCGCGCGGTTGCACGAACCTGCCTTTCTCGTTTAACACGCGGGTGGCAGATCGTCACAGGTCTGAAGGATCGGGACGACGCTGTGATAAAGTCCGCGCCCTGCGATACCTGTTCATCGGCCATCGATTGGCATTGATGTCGCGCTATCGCGCACCTAATAAAATCAGAGATGTCGTTTTATGACCGCTTCATCCCCTTCGCTAGTCTATCGTTTGAAACGCTTGAGCCTGGTCACGCAAATCATCATCGGCCTGATCGCCGGGATTGTCCTCGCGCTGGTCGCGCCTGAAGTGGCCAAGTCCACCGCGTTCATCGGCAAAGTCTTCGTCTCGGCCCTGAAAGCCGTCGCACCGATCCTGGTGTTCGTGCTGGTCATGGCGTCGATCGCCAACCATAAGCACGGTCAGGAAACCCACATCCGGCCGATTCTGTTTTTGTATCTGCTGGGCACCTTCGCCGCCGCGGTGGTCGCGGTCGTTGCCAGCATGATGTTCCCTTCAAGTCTGGTGCTCGCCACTCACGACGTCGCGGTGACCGCCCCGGGTGGCATCAGTGAAGTGCTGCAAAGCCTGTTGCTGAGCGTGGTCGATAACCCGGTCAGCGCCCTGATGAACGCCAACTTCATCGGCATCCTGGCCTGGGCGATCGGCATGGGCGTTGCCATTCGCCATGCCGGTGACACCACCCGCGAGGTGCTCGGCGATTTGTCCAACGGCGTGACCCTGATCGTGCGCCTGGTGATTCGTTTTGCACCGCTGGGGATTTTTGGCCTGGTGGCCTCGACCCTCGCGACGTCCGGTTTCGGCGCCTTGCTCGGCTACATGCATCTGCTGGCCGTGCTGCTGGGCTGCATGCTGTTCGTGGCACTGGTGATGAACCCGATGATCGTGTTCTGGAAACTGCGTCGCAACCCTTATCCGCTGGTGCTGATGTGCCTGCGGGAAAGCGGGATCACCGCGTTTTTCACTCGCAGTTCGGCGGCGAACATTCCGGTCAATCTGGAGTTGAGCAAGCGCCTGGGCCTGCATGAAGACACGTACTCGGTCTCGATCCCGCTGGGCGCCACCATCAACATGGCTGGCGCGGCGATCACCATTACCGTACTGACCCTGGCGGCCGTGCATACCCTGGGTATTGCAGTCGATATTCCGACGGCCATTCTGCTCAGCGTGGTCGCGGCGATCTGTGCCTGTGGCGCTTCGGGCGTGGCCGGGGGGTCGTTGCTGCTGATTCCACTGGCGTGCAGTTTGTTTGGCATCCCGAGTGAAATCGCGATGCAGGTGGTGGCGGTCGGTTTCATCATCGGGGTGTTGCAGGATTCGGCGGAAACGGCGCTGAACTCGTCTACGGATGTGCTGTTTACCGCTGCTGCATGCCTGGGTGAAGAAGAGAAGGCCCAGCGGTTGGCGTAACCCCCCTATCCCCTGTGGGAGCGAGCTTGCTCGCGATGGGGACAGGACATTCAACATTGATGTTGGCTGACAGTCCGCCATCGCGAGCAAGCTCGCTCCCACAGGATCTGAGGTGAAGCTGAATAATGCGCACCTATTAAAAAGCCCCCGCAGCTTAAGGCTGCGGGGGCTTTTTTGTATTCGGGGGGGTTTAGAACGCGCCCATGTAATCGCGCTTGCCCACTTCCACACCGTTATGACGCAACAAGGCGTAGGTGGTGGTGACGTGGAAGAAGAATTGCGGCAGACCGTAGCTCAGCAGGTAAGCCTGGCCGGTGAAACGCTTCTCTTTAGGCGTGCCCGGACGGGTGACGATCTCGATGCCTTCCTTGCCGGCGATCTGCTCAGGCTTGATCTCGCCGATGTAGGCCAGGACCTTGGCGATCAGCGCTTGCAGTTCGGCGAAGGTGGTTTCGGTGTCGTCGTACTTCGGCACTTCGATCTCGGCCAGGCGCGAGGAAACACCCTTGGCGAAATCAACGGCGATCTGCACCTGGCGTACCAGCGGGAACATGTCCGGGTACAGGCGGGCTTGCAGCAACGCGTTCGGATCGATGTTTTTCGCGGTGGCGTGGGCTTCGGCCTTGTTCAGCACATCGCTCAGGGCGTTGAGCATTTGCTTGAATACTGGAACGGAAGCGTCGTACAGGGAAATGGTCATGGCAGTCTCATGTTGTGACAGGAGGTAAATGTGGGCCGATTATAGCCATGCGCGACGCTCCTGCGACTTGTCTTTTATCCAGCAAGGATTACGCTAGGCGCCTTCGACTGCATGCTTCGACTGCATAGGGAAAGCGCGATGAGCACTGAGCAAGAAACCACTATCGACGAGCCGCGCCTCAGCAGCACGGAAATCCGCATTCTGGGTTCGCTGATCGAGAAACAGGCCACCAGCCCGGAAACCTATCCGCTGACCCTCAATGCCCTGGTGATCGCCTGCAACCAGAAAACCAGCCGCGAACCGGTGATGAACCTTACCCAGGGCCAGGTCGGCCAGAGCCTGCGCGCCCTTGAAGGCCGCGGTTTTACCCGGCTGGTGATGGGCAGCCGGGCCGATCGCTGGGAGCACCGGGTCGACAAGGCGCTGGAACTGGTGCCGGCCCAGGTCATCCTGAGCGGCTTGCTGTTTTTGCGCGGCCCGCAAACGGTCAATGAACTGCTGACCCGCAGCGGCCGCATGCATGAATTCGAAGACACCGAGCAGGTGGTGCATCAGCTGGAACGGTTGATCGCCCGCGGTCTGGCGCTGTTGATTCCGCGCCAGGCGGGGCAGCGTGAAGATCGCTACATGCATGCGCTGGGGGATCCGGCGGATATCGAGGTGATTCTGGCGGCGCGGAGCAATCCGGTGGAGCGTGGTGCTGCCGGCGGTGTGTCTGTCGAGCGAATCGAAGAGCTGGAGGCACGGATCGCCGCACTCGAAGAGCGTCTGGCACGCCTCGAGTAGCCTGAGAACGAAGATCAAATTGTGGGTGCGAAGCCGGCTCGGCAAAGCGGTCTGTCAGTCACATCGACGTTGAATGTGCCGCCCTCTTCGCGGGCAAGCCCGCTCCCACAGGGTTATGCGTCGATGACTGAAGGTATGGACGACGCTGATCCCTGTGGGAGCGGGCTTGCTCGCGATGAGGCCGGCACAGCCAACGAGATGAATTGAAGGCTCAGCTGCGGGCAAACTCCACCGCTTTCTGAAACTGCTCAACCGTCGGCCGCACACCGGTGTAAAGCACAAACTGCTCCAGCGCCTGGATCGCAATCACCTCCAGCCCGGTGATCACCCGCTTGCCTTCAGCGCGAGCGCGCACGATCAGCGGTGTTTCCGAAGGAATCGCCACCACATCGAAGACCGTCTCGGCGGCGGCAATGGCGTCAGCGTCGAACGCCAGTTGATCGGCTTCCGGCCCGCCGGTCATGCCGATCGGCGTGACATTGATCAGCATTTGCGGACGCTGCGCGCCGAGTTCAGCCTGCCATTCAAAGCCCAGCGACTCGGCCAGGGTACGTCCGGCGCGTTCGTTACGGGCGACGATCAGACCCTTCGTGTAGCCGCCATCACGCAAGGCGCTGGCCACGGCCTTGGCCATGCCACCGCTGCCGCGCAGGGCGAAGGTCGACGCCGTGGGCACCTGGTGGGTTTCCAGCAACTGGGCGATGGCGATGTAGTCGGTGTTGTAGGCCTTGAGATGACCATTGCTGTTGACGATGGTGTTGATCGATTGAATGGCCGCGGCCGATGCGTCCAGCTCATCGACCAGCTCGATGCAGGCCTCCTTGAACGGCATCGACACGCCGCAGCCACGAATCCCCAGGGCGCGAATGCCCGCGATGGCACCGGGCAGGTCCTGACTGCTAAAGGCCTTGTAATAAAAATTCAGGCCCAGTTGTTCGTACAGATGATTGTGAAATCGCAAGCCAAAGTTTCCAGGGCGCCCTGAGAGGGACATGCACAGCTGGGTGTCTTTGTTGGGGTTCATCTGCATGTGAATCTCCTTCGATGGCACTATCGGATGGACGGGATTAGCCATTCCACCCGGTCTGATCGATCATATTCGCGTACCTGCCGGTGACAGCGCACGACGGTAAAAAGCCGTACAGACCTTACACAAAATTTACCCAAAAGCTGTGCTGATTTACAAAAAAACGCTGTCTTAGAAGTATCCCCGCGACAATCCCTGGGTCTATCGCAGAGCCAGGCGCCGGGTCGAAGAGCCGAGGAATTATCATGATCCGTAAAATCCCCATAGTGGCCTTGCTGATCGGTGCTTTTGCTATCACAGGGCAGGCAGAGGCAGGCGGCGGCCACGGCCACGGTTGGCAGGGTCCGGCGGTATTCGGTGCGATCGTCGGCTCGGCCATCGTCGGTTCGGCCATCATCAACAGCAACCGGCCGGTTTATGTGCAGCAGCCGGTTTACGTGCAGCCGCAACCGGTGTACGTGCAACAACCGCCTCCGGTTTATTACCAGCCGGCACCGGTCTACATTCAGCAACCGGTCTACTATGCCCCGCCACCGGTTTACTACGGCCCGCCCCGTGGTTACTACCCACCGCGCGGCTACTACGGCCCTCCCCATGGTTATGGCCGCTGGTAATGCAGGAACGAGCTTGCTCCTACAGGCCTTTTTCGTGGCCGTTTGTCGGTACAGGTCTGGATAAATCGCCTCAAGGTCGCTGTCGGGACAGTGTTTGCGGTGCAAGTTGGCAAGATTGACTCGCCACCCTTCCCCCCGCTTGGGGAAAACGGTCATATTCATGTCAGGTTCACACGCTGAATCTGTCCAAAAACAACAGGTTGATAATAACAAGGACGACCTCATGCCCACGCAAAACCCGCACCGCATCGTCGGCTTGTGCACTTCCAGCAAGGTGTACAACGCACTGACCGAACTCAAGCACCTGGAAGGCCATCGCAGCGCCAAGTTCCTCTCGCTGCTGGCGGAAAACCTGGTGCGCAAAGGCCTGCTCAACGAGCAGGAAGTGGTCCATATGCTGGATCTGGTGGTCGACTGAAGCCAAGACTCATTGGCGTCAATGACCACTATCGAAAGCGTTGATTGTCCGTTCCGCCATCGGGTCCGTAAGGTAACTCCACAGATTGATGGAGGTACTTATGTCACAGGTTCAGATCATGTCCGTTATCGGCAGCGCCGTTCCCGCACCGCTCAGAGCGCTTGGCTTGCTCGCCTGCTGGTACCTGGTGCAGGACGGCGAAGCGATCAGTGGCCCACTGACCTCGTTGCCGGACGCCCTGGCACTGTCGCAACGCATCGGCCAGGGGCAACTCAGCGCTTAAGGCAACTGCACCCGCGGCTTGGTTTCGATGAAGATGCCCCAGCTCGACATGAACAGCGCGGCGATCAGCGGCCCGATGACAAAGCCATTCAAGCCGAAGATCGCCAGGCCGCCAAGGGTCGAGATCAGAATCAGGTAATCCGGCATCTTCGTGTCCTTGCCCACCAGAATGGGGCGCAGCACGTTATCCACCAGGCCGATCACAAAAATCCCGAACAACACCAGCACCACACCCTTCCAGATCGCTCCGGCAAACAGGAAAAACGCCGCCACCGGCGCCCAGACGATCCCCGCCCCCACCGCCGGCAACAGCGATAGAAACGCCATCAGCACCGCCCACAGCAATGCGCTCGGAATACCCAGGAACCAGAAAATCAAACCACCCAGTGCACCCTGCGTAATTGCCACCAGCAGGTTGCCTTTGACTGTCGCCCGCACCACGCGGTTGAACTTGAGTTGCAAACGCCGTTTCTGGTGCTCCTGCAGCGGTACGGCAGAACGAACTTTACGTGCCAGTTCGGCGCCGTCGCGCAAAAAAAAGAACAGCAGGTAGAGCATGATGAAAAAGCTCACCAGAAAATCGAACGTGCCCTGACCGAAACTGAAGGCCTGGGTGGCGATAAACTCATTGCCTGTCACCGCACTCTTGATGATTTTCTCTCGCAGACCGTCCAATTCACCGACCCCGAACCGATCGAGCAAGTGCTGGAAGTACGGCGGCAGGCTGTGTTTGAAATGTGTCACATACCCGGCGATATCCAGTTCGCCACTTTCTATTCTCTGGTAAACCGAGGCCCCTTCCTGGACCAGCAGAAAGCCAAGGATGATCACCGGCAGAATCGCGATCACCAGGCAGATGCCCAAGGTGAGCAGCGACGTCAGGTTGCGTTGCCAGCCGAACTTCGCTTGCAGGCGGCGCTGCAGGGGGGCGAAGAGGATGCCGAGGATCACAGCCCAGAACACCGCACCGTAGAACGGCAGCAAAATCCAGATGAACGCGGCGGTGACCAGTCCCAACAGGATCACCAGTGACTTGTTTTGCAGTTTCTCTTCGTTCATGTCCGATCCATGTCAGTCCGCAAGGGTGCCTGCTCTTACACTCAAGAGCCATCCTGATGCTTAGTCCGCCACGGTTCGCGCGAGTGCCATCCGTTTGTTCATCAAGCATAGATCCAGATCAATGAAACCCGCGGGCAAGCCGATTACCCTCGTCGACTTTTGCGATCGACACCTCAATGAACCTTGTACCCCCTGAACTGCTCGCCCCCGCCGGCACCCTGAAAAACATGCGGTATGCCTTCGCCTACGGCGCCGACGCGGTGTACGCCGGCCAGCCGCGCTACAGCCTGCGGGTGCGCAACAACGAATTCGATCACGCCAACCTGGCCCTCGGCATTCGCGAGGCCCAGGCCCAGGGCAAGCGCTTTTATGTGGTGGTGAACATCGCCCCGCACAACGCCAAGCTGAAAACCTTTCTCACGGATCTGCAACCGGTGATCGCCATGGCGCCGGACGCGCTGATCATGTCCGATCCGGGTCTGATCATGCTGGTACGCCGACATTTCCCGCAGATGCCGATCCATCTGTCGGTGCAGGCCAATACGGTGAACTGGGCGAGTGTCGAGTTCTGGCAGCAACAAGGCTTGAGCCGGATCATCCTGTCCCGGGAACTATCCTTGGAAGAAATCGCCGAAATCCGCGAGCAGGTCCCGGCCATGGAGCTGGAGGTGTTTGTCCATGGCGCGCTGTGCATGGCCTACTCCGGCCGTTGCCTGCTGTCCGGCTACATGAACAGGCGCGACGCCAATCAGGGCAGTTGCACCAATGCCTGTCGCTGGAAATATTCGGCACAGCCGGCCACGGAAAATCAACTTGGCGAGATCGTCCAGAGCTTCCAGCCTGAACCGACCCTGGGCATCGGCGCCCCGACCGATCAGGTGTTCCTGCTGCAGGAAGCCAATCGACCGGACGAACTGATGCCGGCCTTCGAGGACGAGCACGGCACCTACATCATGAACGCCAAGGACTTGCGCGCCGTGCAGCATGTCGAGCGCCTGACCCGGATGGGCGTGCATTCGCTGAAAATCGAAGGCCGGACCAAATCCCATTTCTATTGCGCGCGGACCACCCAGGTGTATCGCCGGGCCATCGACGATGCGGTGGCCGGTCGCGCATTCGACCGCAGCCTGATGACGGATCTGGAATCCCTCGCGCAACGCGGCTACACCGAAGGTTTTTTGCGACGGCATGTGCATGACGAATATCAGAACTACCAGCACGGCAGTTCGGTGTCGGAACGGCAACAGTTTGTCGGCGAATTGACCGGCGAGCGGCGCGACCGGCTGGCCGAAGTCAAGGTGAAGAACCGGTTCGGCCTGGGTGATCACATGGAACTGATGACGCCCAAGGGCAACTTCCACTTCGATCTGCATCAGCTGCAGAACATCAGGGGCGAACCGATCGACGTGGCGCCGGGGGATGGGCATACGGTGTATGTGCCGATTCCGGATGCGGTGGAGTTGCGGTTCGGGTTATTGATGCGGGATGTGAGTACGATGTAATCATCAAAACGCACACATCCCTGTGGGAGGTCAAGCGAACTCCTCGCGCAACATCGCCACAAACGCCTCTCGCGCCGGGTGAACCCCGGCGTTTTCATGCCAGTAGAACAGGTTGTCGATGGCGGTCAGGTCGGGGAATTCATAGCCCGCGCAGCCGGCCCCCTTGGCGAATTGGTCGAAAACCCCTTTCGGCACCAGCGCCACACCGGCCCCGGCGCTGACGCAGCCGACGATCGCGCCGTAACTGGCCAGGCTGACAATCGGCAACGCCTGCCCCTGGCGCAACAACCAATGCTCCAGCGCCGCCCGATAGGGGCAGCCCTGTGGCCACATGAACACGGTCTTGTCTTGCAAATCGGCGATATCACGCACCGGCCCCAGGGACGTCGAGGCAATCAGCAGCAGCTCCTCGCGGTACATCGGCGTGCGCTTGAGTTGCGAGCGTTCGACATCCACCGCGACTATGGCGCCGTCGAGCCGGTGGTTGAAAGTGTCATCGAGCAGCTGGCTCCAGGGGCCCGTGGTCAGTTCCAGCGCCACCTTGGGGAACCGCTTGTGGAACTTGGCCAGCAAGCGCGGCAAGCGCCCCGTGGCCGAGGACTCGATGGCGCCGATGCGCAAGGGACCGGACGGCTCCGCGGCGGGATCGAGCGCCCGCTTGGCCTCAGCCGCGAGGGCAAGCATCTTCGCGGCGTAGGCGAGAAAGGTCTGCCCCGCCGGGCTGATTCGCAACCCCCTGCCCTCGCGCAGGAACAGCGCAACCCCCAGCTCCGCCTCCAGCGCCTTGATCCGTGCCGTGATATTCGACGGCACGCAATGCAACAACTCGGCGGCGCGGGCAATGCTGCCGACGTCGGCGACGGTCTTGAACATACGAATCTGCGCCAGCTCCATACATCACCCAAAGTGAACAATTAACGCAGTATAAGTCAGTTGTGGTGAACGGTTCGAATTCCGATACTCGGTGCACAGGCCCACAGGTATCCGACCATGCAAGCGTTCACCGCCGTCTCCCCCTCCCCCATCAAGATCGTGCTGGCGATGGCGTTCGTCGTCGCTTGCTGGGGCTATTCCCCGACCGGGATTCATATCGGTTTGCAAGCCTATGATCCGGGCCATCTGGCGTTGCTGCGGTTTCTGCTGGCCTCGGTATTCATGGGCGTCGTCGCCCTGATCCGCGGTATCCGCCTGCCGAGCCTTGGCGATCTGCCGCTGCTGCTGGCCCTGGGTTTCTTTGCGGTCAGCCTGCACCACGTGGCGTTGAATTTCGGCCAGCAGGGTGTCAGCGCCGGAGCGTCCAGTGTGCTGGCGCAATCAACGCCCCTGTTCAGCACGCTGCTGGCGCGCTTCGTGTTCAAGGACCGGGTGACGGCCTGGCGCTGGGGCTGTGTTGTCCTGGGTTTACTTGGCGTGGTGATAGTGGTGGCTGGCGATCACGGACTGGGCGGCATAAACGGCCACGGCGGGCTGATTCTGCTGGCGGCGCTGTCCTGGAGCTTTTACTTTGCGCTGCAGAAACAGCATGCCCGGCGCTACGACGGGTTGACCCTGGTGTGTTACACGGTTTGGTTCGGGACGCTGTTGCTGTTGGTTTATCTACCGGGTCTGGCAAGCAAGGTGGCCGCAGCGCCGGTCGATGTGCAAATGGCGGTGATCGGACTGGGCGTGTTTCCGAGCGCCCTGGCGTACCTGGCCTGGGCGTATGTGCTGGCGCATGTGGATTTGAGCCGGGCGACGATGACGCTGTACCTGATTCCACCCACTGCCATGGGGATTGCTTCTTTTGCGTTGGCAGAGCAGCCCACGTTGATGGTGTTCATGGGGTCGGCGATTGTGCTGATCAGTGTGCTGGCGTTGAATCTGGAGCGGCGGGTGGTGGTGATTCAGGGGGCGCGTATCTGATCGTTTATTGGCGGTGATGCGTCTGGCGCCTTCGCTGGCAAGCCAGCTCCCACAGGATTTGTGTCGAGCACACCATTTGGATCAACCCGAAACTTGTGATGGCTTGCCAGCGATGAACGATGACGCGGTGAAACTGCCGGAAACAAAAAACCCGGCACACTGGCCGGGTTCTGTTTATCGCCTGTCATCGGAAAGCGGAGTAGGCTCATCCGCCGGTGGCACGTCCTCATCCGCTGTCGGGTCCATCCAGTCTTCCGGTCGATCAGCGTCCGCGCCGGTTGGGTCCCGGGTCGGGTCCATGCCGGGCGGTGCATCCTGATCCATGTTTGTCTCATCGGTACCGGGCATGGGCCTGGTGGGGTCGGTATTGGGTGTTCCACCCTGGAACGTTGATTCGTTAGCCATGACGCACCTCACAGGTGAGGTCCAGCAAATCTGGGCCGTACTGGTTGGAAACAACGCCGTGAACGAGGTGCTATCGGGTAGACGGACGGTGATCCGCGATCCGCCGGAAGCCGGTCGCGGCTACTTTCGCGAGCAGGCTCCCACCGTTGACTTGCGTCACCCGGAACGCTGTGTTTGCTGCCTATCCCCTGTGTGCGACGGCTCGCGGCAGCGATGTATCAATCGCCCTCGCTGCTCAGTTTGTTAAAAAAGGAAGCGTCCTACATACAAGCTATTTCATAAGCGTCTTAATTCCCGTGTTTGTATTTCGCCGTGAGCTCAACGTGCACCACTCATGGATCGACACCGGTTGCTTATGCCGTAGGACACTTGTTAATGGAACTAACAACACTATTTGCGCCACAGAACCGGCGCTTGATCACACTGACTACCCCAGCCAGGGGTGAGCATGAACTGCTACTGGAGCGATTTTCCGGGACTGAAGGATTGTCGACCCTGTTCAGTTTCGAGTTGTCGCTGATCAGTCAGGATGCGCAGCTGGAACTCAAGTCGCTGATAGGACAACCCGCGTTGCTGGCCATTGAACTGGCGACCGGTGGGGCCCGCTATATTCATGGCTACATCAGCCGTTTCAGCCTGCAAGGCAGTGACGGTGGGCTGGCGCGTTATAGCGCGACATTAAGTCCCTGGCTGTGGATGTTGTCGCGACGCTATGACTCACGGATATTCCAAGAGCAAACCATCGAAGACATCATTCGCACGGTGTTTGCCCACTCTGAGGCGCTGCCCAGTTTCGAGTTCCGTCTGGACCAGGCGCTCAAGACCCACAGCTACATCACGCAGTACCGCGAAAGCGATCTGGATTTCGTCTTGCGCCTGCTGGAAGGTGAAGGACTGTTCTTCTACTTCGATCACTCGAAGGAAGGTCATCAACTGATCATCACCGACCATTCCCGCAACCTCGAGCCGTTACCGCAGCAACCGAAGATCCGCTACCACAGCGCTTCGGTCACCGAGACAGCCGATGCCATCACGCAATGGAGCAGCAACCGGGTCTTGCAGTCCGGGCGTATGGCCATCCAGACATTCGACTACAGGCAACCGCGAAATCCACTGCCGGTCAGCATGCCCAGCATCAACGTCCAGGGCGAGGTCCCGCCTTACGAAATCTACGACTTTCCCGGCCATTACAGCCACGCGGTTCCCGCGGATGGCGAGACGCTGGTGCGTCATCGACTGGAGGCCATGGAAGTACAGGGCAAGACGTTTCGGGGCAGCAGCAACTGTCGCGCCATGCTGCCGGGTTACACCTTCGAGTTGACCCAGCACTTCGATCATGACCGTGACCCTATTGCAGATCGCCATTTCCTGTTGCTGAGCGTCGAACACCTAGGCAGTAACAACTACCTGTCGAATCAGCCGGCGGGCTACAATAATAGCTTCGTGTGCGTGCGCCATAAAATTCCGTATCGCCCTGCGATCAGCACTCCTCGCCCGACGATTTCGGGGCCGCTCACCGCCATCGTGGTGGGTCCTGAAGGAGAGGAAGTTTTCACTGATGCGCTGGCGCGGGTACAAGTACGCTTTCACTGGCAGCGCGGGCAAGATCCTGCACCCGGCACCACCTGGCTAAGGGTTGCCATGCCCAGTGCGGGCGCCGGTTTCGGTCATCAGTTTTTGCCGCGCATCGGCCAGGAAGTCCTGGTGACTTTCCTCGGCGGCGATATCGACCGTCCCCTGGTCACTTCGGTGCTCTATAACGCTGACCATTTACCGCCGCGCTTCAGTAACGCCACGGGTTTACCGGGCAATCGAACGCTCTCGGGCATCCAGACCCGGGAACACAAGGGTAACGGCTTCAACGAGTTACTCTTCGACGATACTCCCGGCGCATTGCGCGCCCGCCTGGGCACGACCCATCACGCCACCGCGCTCAATCTGGGCAAACTCACCACGCCCAGAACCGATGGACAAGCCCGGCCCCGTGGCAATGGCGCCGAACTGCGCACCGACGCGGCCATCGCGCTTCGAGCGGCCCAAGGCATGTTATTGACCACCTATGCCCGTCATGGCGCGCAGGGTTCGCAGTTGGACCGCGAAGAATTGCTCAAGCTGCTGAGCGAGTGCGGCGAACTGTTCCAGTCGCTCGGCCAGACCGCCGCCGCCCGTGGTAGCCAACGGGTCGACAGCCAAGGCATCGACACGCTGCGCCAGTCGTTGACTCAATGGCCTGCACCCGAGAGCAACAGTTCGGGCGACCCGCTGCTCGCCATGACGGCCGAGGCTGGCATCGCCAGCGCAACACCGCGATCACAAGTGCACTACGCCGGTGAGAACCACGACACAACGGCTCAGGACCACCTGCAATTGACCAGCGGTGCGGCCATGCGATTGAACGCGGGCCAGGGGATTTCGGCGTTTGCGCAAGATGAAGGCATCAGCGCCATCGCCAATCGGGGCAAGGTGCTCGTGCAAGCCCAGGAGAATGACATTGCGCTCAATGCGCAAAAGAACCTGCACCTGTCGGCCACCGAAGGTGAAGTCGTCGTCACCGCCCCCACCATTCGTTTGGTGGCCGACGACGGCAGCTACATCAAGATTGGTGGCGGCATCGAGATTGGCACCCAGGACAAGGTCATGGTGCATGCCAGCGACCATGACTGGGTCGGGCCGAAAACCGACAGCGTTTCCATCCCTTCCTTCAGCCGTGATCCAGCGGCGCAACGCCTGGCCTTTCACTATCCGGGACACGCCGATGATAGCCCCCGAATGGCAGCAGACCACGCGTATCAGATCGAGCTGGGAGATGGCAGCGTGGTGCAGGGGCTTACGGATGCAACAGGTTTGACGCAGAGGGTGGAGCGAGAGGTGATGCATCAGGGCCGGGTTAATGCCGAGCGAAAAAACGGCCCGGAGGGAGAGAATCAATGAGCGAGTCGAGCTTTCACACCGTGGCACAGAGCATCTTCCGCTTGATTCCGAACTGCACCACCGAGCGCAAGCTGGAAGTCCCAGGCGACCTGCCTGGAGTGGTGATTTTCCTGCATGGCGTTAATGATCCGGGGGCGGCGTATGAGTCGGTGGAGACGGGGTTGTGTCAGGGGGTGAATGAGCGGTTGGATCGGCCGGATCTTAGGGCTGGGCGGTATGGGGCCAAGTACAATCAGGCTAACAGTACGCCTAGGGAAGCGTGGAAAGATCAGGAAAGGCAACTACTCGACGATCCCGATACCTACCTTTATCAACGCGATTCGGATTCCTCTGAAGTCCGCAGTCTGTTCATCCCTTTTTACTGGGGTTACAGGGCCGAACCCGGCGAGATAATGCGCGATGAAAATGGCGATCCAGCCAGGCTGCGAGATCAATTTCAAGACAAATTTGGCAATCGCCTTGATCGTCATTTCGCCAAAGGCGGCGGTTTTTTTGCCAACGCCACCAACAACCTGCTGGAGATGTACGAAGAGGGCTTTGCCAAATGGGTGCGCCATCTGGTCCAACCCACGATGCCTAACCCCCTGTACATGGGTAAGGGACCGAACCGGCGTTATTTCGTGCTGGCCGCGACCCGGTTGGCGATGCTGGTCAGTGAGATCCGCCGCGTCTCACCTGATGAAACCATCACCATCATGGGGCACAGCCAGGGCACGCTGATCACCTTGCTCGCTCAAGCTATGCTGGTGGATCGGGGCGAGCGCTGCGCCGACTGCGTAATCATGGTGGCCTCGCCCTATTCGGTGCTGCCAGGTACGACGCCGAAAGATTCCAAGACGCTGCAAGTGCTAATTAACCTTGTGCAGCAGATCACCCAATCACCCCATGCGCAACCGCCCCTGAGCGCCGCGCGTTGTGGCGTACCGGGATATGGCGGTCGTACCGGCCCGCGATGGTCACCTGAACAGGGGCAACGTTTGGGGCCTGAGGGGAAAACCGTGGTATTTCCCGAGCGCGACAATCGCGGCAAGGTTTATCTGTACTTCTGCCCGGACGACACCACCGTAGCGCTGGATGATGTGCAAGGCATCGGGACATACGGTGTACCGGATGTGCTGCGCAATGGCGAGCCGGCCATGACCGCGTTGCAATCCATGCGTTTCTATCAACGCCTGTGGACCAAGCGCCAGCGCGACGGCGAGCCCGTGCTCGTTGGCAAGGTTCCGCAACCGGACTTCACCCGAGTCAAGGGGGAACCCCGCTATCCCGGTGGCTGGTCAGCGGCAGCGATGGCTTCGCAAGCACCGATCCGCCAAGGCGAGGCACGCAACATCAATGCCGAACAACTGCACCCGCCTCATGCGCCACAGATGTTCGGCGGCGAAGCCGTGACCGGTTCAACTCACAAATCAGGAAAGGACCGCGCCGACGCGGTCTCGCAAAACGCCGCTTTGGGCAACCCCAGCGCGACCTTCAAATGGGTATTTGTGCAGAACCTTTCCGATCGAATCGACGTGGAAGTCGTACGCGCCCGCTGGAACCAGGGCAAAGAACCGGACGACCAGACCCACGCTTTCCGCCGCACAGCAGTGTCCGGTATTGCGTTGCTCGAAACCAAAGATCACTACCGCTACGAACGCGAGGAAACGCCCAACGAAATCCGTGCCCGCATGGACGTCGACCCTGATGAGTTGAGTGAAAACAGCTATCACTCCGCGGTATTGCGCAGTCCGGAAAACCATCGTTGGGTGACGGCGATGGATATTGCGATTGGGCAGGCGAAGTGTCTGGATGATCCGGTGATGCGTGAGGTGTTGGTGGCGATTGCGGATTGGAAAATGGACAAAAAAAGATACTTCTATGAGGTTGAAAAGATGAAGGGATGGTCGCGCCTGACTGCGCAGACACGGACGTTGGTGAAGGCCTGCTATTTGTATTACCAAGAAGGCACATTCCCTTCCACCGATCTGGTGTCGTTGACGCCGCCGAACCTGATCTCCGGCAACCTGGAAATAGGAACAGGCCAATGAGGGATCGTCAACAGAACAAGTCACAGCGACCTAACCTGAAAGGCTACCTCTGGGGAATAACGATACTGATAGCCGTTTTGTTGGGTTTTTTGCTGTTCGTCATTTACATAACGCCAGCTGAAGATCTGAAACCAAAGGAAATGGGTACTTTTATGCGCTGGGGAGTCGTGAGTGTTTTGAGTGGCTTGGTATTGGCCTACAGCGGGCATTGGTTTGCCAAGCAGGTAGTCTATGAAAAGGAACAACTCTCAGCCTACAGAACTATAGTCACCGCTGACTCAGCCGAGCAAACTGCCACGCGTGAGCGCACCTATTCGGTGGAAATACGGGGAGTAGGGCTGGCAGTGGATGATTGGCATCAATCTTCGATATGGCGAGAAATCAAAAAAACAAACAACAATTTTACATCTATATATTCGCAAGATCCCAAGGATTACGACGCCTCAGTGACCTCGCGAGGCATTACCTACGATATTAATGTTCGAGTTGCATTCACAAATTCGGCCAGCGACTCGGTCGCCTATTGGCCGATCCCGGTGTTCGCGATTGCACCGCCAAAACAGCCTGAAGATACGGGGGCCGCCGCAAACATTCTGGACGGACGCAACGCCGCCACCTTGGGAGTCACACTGTTCCTGTGGCAAGACGCGGACAACACCACCCATGCCCAAAGCATGGTTGAACGATTATTCCAATTCTTCGATGACAATCCCATGGTGCCGCAGGCATTGATCGTGAGCGAGGACGGTGACATCACTCGAAATGGCTATCGAGTAGCGGGCACACCAGGGTTGCAGTCCGTTCAGGTCGTACCGACGGTGTACACCAGCGTGACTGGCCTGCTGGTCACGCGTTCAGATCGTGTAGACCGTTATATCCGTCCGTTTGCCACCAAGGAATCCGAAGACAACCAAAACAAGAATACCGACATGGGTAAGTTGTGGGCTTTTTATTGGAAGCATTCACCGCTGTTCAGACATGTATATGAAGACGCCAAACGTGCCGAAGGAATCAAGAATCCGACTGGTCCCGGCACCATGTCCTCCACCTACTGGCAATCCCAACTCCCCACCCTCTGGCAAACCCTGAGCAACCGAGGCCCGGGCCACTTCGAACCCTCCCCATGGCTCCCGGTTCGCTGGGCCAACCATCAAGTCCAGGAGTTCGACAGGGCACCGATCCTGGGTTACTTGCACCGCCCGATCAAAGTCCCGATGCACGACGAAAACCGCAAATTGCTCAAGCCTGCACTCCAGGCCAAGGCCTTGCAAGCGGGCTGGCAACAAGCTTTGGAAACCTTGCCTGACGGTGACAAACCAGTGCGCGTGTTCTACGACAGCACTGACAACATCAATGGCGAAATCGCCCTCACCCACGCGCTGCACGGCCTCAACACCGACGGCACCGGCATCGAATTGGGCAATGTCGACGAGGGCTACGACATCGGTCGGCGCCTGGGCAATACCGGCGTCAGTGGCGCACTGGTCGAAATCAACCTCGCCACGATTGCCAGCTACCTGGAGGGTGGTGTCAGCGCAGTGGTGTACTCCGGCAAGGATGGCAGCACCACGGTACAAATGATCCGCCCGCCTGACGAAGCCCGCAAAGCGAAAAACCAGCAGACCCATGGCATCGATCCCTTCCGATTTCGCATGCCGGGGCGATAACCATGACCCATCCCATCTGCCTGGGCGATTCCACCAGCAGCGGCGGCACGGTCGTGTCCTGCCAACTTTCGGGTACGCACCGTATTAACGGAAAAATCCCTGCAGTGTTGGGCGACAAGGCGACCTGCCCATTGCACTTGGGCGAATTCGCCTTCGTCGAGGGGCATCCGCGTCGGCGCATGAATGGCATACCCGTGGTCCTGCACGGTCATCGATTAGCTTGTGGTTGTCATGGAGTGTCGAGTCATGCGCCGAATGTGCGGGTAGGTTGATGCGGGCTGTTTTTGGCTTTCAAAGGGGACCGCGTTGCCCCGGTGGTTAATCAGCCGCGGCGGTGGCCTCGCGAGCACCGATCCAGAAAGGCCTGGAGCGCAACATCAACGCCGAACAACCGCACCCGCCTTATGCGCTGCAGATGTTGGTCATTTACATAACACCCGCTGAAGATTTGAAACCAAAGGAAATGGGTACTGTTATGCGCTGGGGAATCGCGAGTATTTTTGGGGCGTTGGTGCTGACCTACAGCGGCCACTGGTTTGCCAAGGCGGTAGCGTATGAAAAGGCAGAACTTGCGGAGTACAAAACGAAAGTCATCGCTGACGTAAACGAGCAAATTACCACCCGTGAGCGTACCTATGCGCTGGAAATACGAGGTGTAGGGCTTGCCATTGATGATTGGCATCAATCTTCAATTTGGCGAGAAATAAATAATAAAAATAGCAATTTCACCTCGATCTATTCGCAGAACCCTAAGGACTACGACGCTTCATTGAGCTACCGAGAGATCACCCGGAGTATCAATATACGCGTTGCATTCAAGCATTCGGCCAGCGATTCAGTGGCCTACTGGCCAATACCGGTGTTTGCGATTGCGCCTCCCAAGCAACCTGAAGATGCGGGTGCGCCAAATACTATTCTCAGTGGTCGCAATGCCGCGACTCTGGGTGTCACCCTGTTCCTTTGGCAATACGCAGACAACACCACTCACGCGCAGAACATGATTGAGCGCCTGTTTCAGTTTTTTGATGACAATCCAAAAGTGCCGCAGGCATTGATCGTAAGTCGCGATGGTGACGTCACTCGAAACGGCTATCGCAGGGCCGGCACTCCAGGTCTTCAGAATGTCCACGCCGTACCAACGATATTCGAAAGTATGACGGGGCTGCTGGTTACCCGTTCCGATCGCGTTGACAGCTATATCCGTCCGTTCGCCACCAATATCTCGGAAGACAACCAAAACACAAACACCGATATGGGCAAATTATGGGCGTTATACTGGAGTCGTGACGATGCATTTCTAAATTGGTATAAAGAGGGTGAGCGTGCCAAAGGTAAGAACGGTTATGTTCGTCCCATCACCACCATGTCCTCCACCTACTGGCAATCCCAACTCCCAACCCTCTGGCAAACCCTGAGCAACCGAGGCCCCGGCCACTTCGAACCGTCCCCATGGCTCCCGGTACGCTGGGCCAATCATCAAGTCCAGGAATTCGACAGGGCGCCCATTCTGGGCTATCTGCACCGCCCTATCAAAGTCCCGATGCATGACGAAAGCGGCAAGCTGCTTAACCCCGCGTTACAGGCAAAAGCCCTTCAAGCAGGCTGGCAACAAGCCTTGGAAACCCTGCCCGAAGGCGACAAACCAGTGCGCGTATTCTACGACAGCACTGATAACATCAATGGCGAAATCGCCCTGACGAACGCGCTGCACAGCCTCAACACCGACGGCACCGGCATCGAGTTGGGCAATGTCGACGAGGGCTACGACATCGGTCGGCGCCTGGGCAATACCGGCGTCAGTGGCGCCCTGGTCGAAATCAACCTCGCCACGATTGCCAGCTACCTGGAGGGCGGTGTCAGCGCAGTGGTGTACTCCGGCAAGGATGGCAGCACCACGGTACAAATGATCCGCCCGCCCGATGAAGCCCGCAAAGCGAAAAACCAGCAGACCCACGGCATCGACCCCTTCCGATTTCGCATGCCGGCGCGATAACCATGACCCATCCCATCTGTCTGGGCGATTCCACCAGCAGCGGTGGCACGGTCGTGTCCTGCCAACTGTCGGGTACGCACCGTATTAACGGAAAAATCCCTGCAGTGTTGGGCGACAAGGCGACCTGCCCATTGCACTTGGGCGAATTCGCCTTCGTCGAGGGGCATCCGCGTCGGCGCATGAATGGCATCCCCGTGGTACTGCACGGTCATCGATTGGCCTGTGGTTGTCATGGAGTGTCGAGACATGCGCTGAATGTTCGGGTCACCTGATACTCCGCATTTTCAGTCTATGCGAGCCCGCGTTCGATGAACCGACCTGCAACCTATCGCCGCGAGAGATCGATCGCTTGATGGCGATCATCGGGCGCCTGCGGCCCGGATTCAAAAACCGCTGGGAGAGAAGCGGTTAATATCTTTGGAAACTCATGGAAAGTGGCTCCGTCATGCCTGAATACAACCTGAAAAAATTCGCGTCCTACAGTGCTTTCGTACTTTTCCTCGGCGCCGGTCACTGCGCAGCTGACGACAATATCGAATCCATCGTCAACACCGCCATCGAACCGGTCATGCAGCAACATCAGATCCCCGGCGTCGCGGTCGCGATCACCGTCAACGGCCAGGCGCATTACTTTAACTACGGCGTGGCCTCGAAGGAAAACGGCAACGCCGTCACCGAAAACACCCTGTTCGAGATCGGTTCGGTGAGCAAGACCTTCACTGCCACCCTCGCCGCCTATGCCCAGGCGACAGGCAAACTGTCCCTGTCAGACAAGGCCAGCAACGTCCTGCCAGCGCTGCGCGGCAGTGCGTTCGATGACATCAGCGTATTGCAACTGGGCACCTACTCAGCCGGTGGACTGCCACTGCAATTCCCCGATGAGGCCGATTCGCCGGACAAGATGCTCGGCTATTTCAAACAGTGGAAACCGACCTACACCGCTGGCAGCCATCGGCAATATTCGAACCCAAGCCTGGGGCTGTTTGGCTATCTGGCGGCCGAAAGCATGGGCGCGCCGTTCGATGAGGTGATGGAAAAAACCCTGCTGCCGAAACTCGGGTTGAAGCACACCTTCCTCAAGGTACCGCAGGACCAGATGGGGCTTTATGCCCAGGGGTACGACAAGGGAAACAAGCCGGTGCGGGTCGGGCCCGGGGCGCTGGATTCGGAGGCGTATGGGGTGAAAACCAGCGCGGCGGACCTGCTTCGCTATGTTCAGGTAAACATGAACCCGGCAGGGCTTGAAGCACCGCTGCAACGGGCCATCGCCACCACGCACACGGGTTATTACAAAGTCGGTGACATGACCCAGGGATTGGGCTGGGAACTCTACGGCTATCCGGTCACGCTTGATCAGTTGCTCGACGGCAACTCGACGCAGATGACGATGGACGCTCACGAAGTCCAGTTGCTGAACCCGCTGCAACCTCTACCGGACGTTGTGCTGGTCAATAAAACCGGCTCAACGGGCGGCTTCGGTGCCTATGTCGCGTATGTGCCCTCGAAAGATATCGGCATCGTGATCCTGGCCAACAAAAACTATCCGAATGCTGAGCGGGTGAAAGTGGCGCATACAGTTTTGAGCGCACTTAGCCAGTAACCCCCCCCCCCGATCTGTGGCAGGCATCAAAATGGGCGACCCCTTGAGGTCGCCCATTTTCATTGGTGCGACGTTATTGACGATAATAGACAAATATGTCCACTATAGACAAATACATCCAATCGCTTCACTGACGACCTACCCCTTTGTGAATCAGGAGTTCAACAATGAAAAAAACACTGTGCCTGGGCCTCGCATTGGCAGTGTGTGTCACCAGTGCTCTGGCGGAAGACAAACCGCTGCGCATCGGCATCGAAGCCGCCTATCCACCGTTCGCCTTCAAGACCTCCGACGGCAGTATCGGCGGGTTCGACTACGACATCGGCAATGCTTTGTGCGCGCAAATGCAGACGAAATGCGTCTGGGTCGAACAGGAGTTCGATGGCCTGATCCCTTCGTTGAAGGTGCGCAAAATCGATGCGGTGATTTCCTCGATGCTAATCACCGAGGAGCGCAAGCGTTCGGTCATGTTCACCGACAAATACTATGCGAGCCCGGCAAGACTGGTGATGAAGGCCGGTACGTCAGTCGATGACGATTTCAACCAGCTCAAGGGCAAACGCATCGGTGTGCAGCGCGGCACCTCCCAGGATCGCTACGCCACCGACAAGCTGCAACCGCTGGGTACCGAGATTGTTCGCTACGGTTCCCAATCGGAAATCTACCTGGACATGCAGTCCGACCGACTCGACGGCACCATCGCCAATGCCGCTCCGCTGCAAGAGGGCTTCCTGAAGACGCCGCAGGGCCAGGGTTTCGCCTTCGTCGGGCCGGAGCTGCGCAACAAGGAGTACTTTGGTGAAGGCACCGGCATCGCGGTAAGCAAGGGCAACACTGAACTCGCACAACGGTTCAATACCGCGATCAAGGCCCTGCGCGCCGACGGGACCTACCAGCAGGTCGAGAAGAAATATTTCGATTACAACATCTATGGCGATTGAGCCCCGGCCAGCTGGAGCAACTTGCATGACAGTCATCGACACCCTGATCCGCAACGCCACACTGATCGATGGCACCGGCGCACCGCCCTTTGTCGGGGATGTCGCGGTGGTGGATGGCAGGATCCACGGGATTGGCAGCTTCCCTGAGCAGGACGCGCGCAACGTGATCGATGCGCGCGGCAAAATCCTCAGCCCGGGTTTCATCGACGTCCACACCCATGATGACCTGGCGCTACTCAAGCAGCCGGCCATGCTGCCGAAAATCAGCCAGGGCGTGACCACGGTGATCGTCGGCAACTGCGGCATCAGCGCGGCCGGCGTACGCCTTCGCGGTGAGCCACCGGACCCGATGAACCTCCTCGGCGAGGCCGCCGATTTCAAATACCCGAGTTTCTCGGCCTATGTAGCGGCCATCGAAGCGGTTCGACCGGCGGTGAATGTTGCGGCGCTGGTGGGTCATACCGCATTGCGCGCCAACCACATGCAGCAGTTCGATCGTCCGGCAACGACCCATGAGCTTGAGGCCATGCGTGAAGATCTCAAGGCGGCGCTGGAACAAGGCGCCTTGGGATTGAGCACAGGACTGGCCTACCGCAACGCATTGCAAGCCCCCACCACGGAAGTCGATTTCCTGGCGGCCATTTTGCAAGACGTCGGCGGGATCTACGTGAGTCATATTCGCTCCGAAGACGACGAAATCATCGAAGCCATAGACGAGGCCATCGACATTGGTCGTCATGCAGGCGTGCCCGTGATCATCTCGCACCTCAAATGCGCCGGGCGCGGGAACTGGGGGCGCAGCGAGGCGATCATCGGCCGGATCGACAATGCCCGGCAGCAGCATCCGGTGGGTTGTGATTGCTATCCCTATGCCGCCAGTTCGACCACCATCGATCCGCGCATCGTCGACGAAGGCTTCAGGATCCAGATCACCTGGTCTACGCCGCATCCGGAAATGGCCGGAAAAAACCTCAAGGACATTGCCGCGCTCTGGAACCTGTCACAAGTCGACGCCGCGCGCCGGCTGGAACCGGGGGGTGCGATTTATCACGAAATGGATGAAGCCGATGTGTCGCGCATCCTGGCTTACCCGCACACCATGATAGGCTCGGACGGCTTGCCCAACGACCCGCGTCCACATCCCAGACTGTGGGGTACTTTTCCTCGCGTGCTCGGCCATTACAGCCGTGATCAGGGTCTGTTCCCGCTGGAGGAAGCCGTGCGCAAAATGACCGGGCTGCCGGCTGAACGGTTCGGCCTGCGTGATCGCGGGCGGCTCGAGGTGGGGGCATGCGCCGACCTCGTGCTATTCGACGCCGGGGATATCCGCGATCGCGCCACGTTCGACCAACCGACGCTGCCACCGCAAGGCATTGAAGCGGTTTGGGTCAACGGGGTGTTGTCTTATATTCAGGGCCAAAGCACTGAGGCGCGCAGTGGGCAGTTCATTCGGCGCTGAGCATGCATGGGTGGCCTGGGTCCTGTGGTCAATAGAAATGGGCGCCCCTTGAGGTCGCCCATTTTCATTGGTGCGCCTGCTGACTAAACAGCCGGCGCGCCTTCGGGTGGATCGATATTGTCCAGTGCCCGGTTCACCAGTAGCTCGCCCACGACGGCCAACTGCTGAATCGACAGCGCCACGTTGCGGTTGGAGCTTTCCAGTTTGCAGGCCAGGTCCGTGACGAGGACGTTCAGCGACGCGAGGGTTTCGCAGGCGTGGCATAGCAGGGTTGCCGTGTCGACACCGGGGACGATGGTGAAGATGTGGCTGACCGGGTCGGCATGGTTGGGGTTACGCAGACGAGCGCTGATGGCGGGTTCGGTGATGCTGGAAAGTGGAACGGGGTCGAGGGGATCGGAATCGGATGAGGTTTCGGGAGGATTGGGACTAACTTTCTTCATAAGTGAAAAGCCTCGGTAATTTATGGAAACTGCCGAACTCACTTCCACGGGAGGGTGGCAGCTGTACGCAGGTGTGGAAGTCCGGGGAACCGAGAAGAAACCCAGTGCACTCAAGAGTGCTCCTGCGCACAGCCGCCATAAGCAACAATGTTGGCATAAAAAACGCCAACATGTGTTTACAGGCGCACATGCGATCTCGGTAATCACCGGACTTCCACATCCGACCACTGATTTTGCAGCGGCGGAACAAGGTTATCGGCACGGTTCCCAGAGCACCAGTTCACCAACACCGCCACGTTTTGCAGGAAATCTCCGAAGCAGGTGAAGGCTTTTGCCTACGCTCATTTTGCGGCGTACGTTACAAATATCTTTTTACTTATGATCGTTGTGATACAGCCGAAACCGCTGTATCTAATGGTCGTCCTCGGCTCCGAAACGGCAGCGGATCAATCCGTGGCCGGGAATGACATAATGCGCGCTAAAACCTGCAACCTGACTGACCGCCAAAGGGCGTTGTAATGGAAATCAACAGATTCAAGGTCACGGATGTCGGTCGATTCACCGAATTGGACATTCAATTGGCCCCCACGGCCAAACACCCCTCAAACGTGACGGTGCTGGTGGGGAATAACGGCGCCGGTAAAACCACCCTTTTGAAGTCACTGGCCACCTCGTTGAGCTGGTTGGTTGCCAGGATTCGTACCGAGAAAGGCAATGGCAATTATCTTGCGGAAGAGGACATTCGGAACGGCGCTTCGTCTGCATTAATTTTGATTGGCGTAGTAGACGAGTCACATGCACGCTCAAGTCGTTCCGATGCAAATCCTGAGGATGCTCTGTTTACGTGGGGCATTGCTCGCGGCAGACAAGGGCGAAAGGCTCATATTCATAGTTCCTTAGGCGATGTCAGTCTCCTTGCGGATCACTATCGCAACGAACTAACCGCAGATGATAAAGCTTCGCTCCCATTGATCGCCTACTATCCGGTTGAACGCTCGGTTCTGGAAATCCCCCTAAAAATCAGAACCAAACATACATTCGACCAACTGGACGGCTACGACAACTCATTGAATCGTGGCGTGGATTTCCGCCGTTTCTTTGAATGGTTTCGCGAACGCGAAGACAGCGAAAATGAAACCGGCGTATCCGATACCGCGCTGGCCGAGATTTCTGAAAAATTTGGCAACGACAGCGACATCTGGAAAACCCTTTTCCAGTTGAAGGCCTCATCCCGTGATCGTCAGCTGACGGCGGTTCGCTCTGCTATCGCAGCGTTCATGCCGGGTTTCAGCAACCTGCGGGTACAGCGTAAACCGCGCCTGCACATGGCCATCGACAAGGACGGCGTGACCCTCAATGTCTCCCAGCTCTCGCAGGGTGAAAAGTCGATGATGGCGTTAGTCGGCGACATCGCTCGCCGATTAGCGATGATGAACCAGCCTTTGGACAATCCACTAATGGGTGACGGCATCGTGCTGATTGACGAAGTCGATTTGCACCTGCACCCCAAATGGCAGCGCAGCTTGATTCGGCAGTTGACCGAGACCTTTCCCAATTGCCAATTTGTGCTGACAACCCATTCGCCGCTGGTCATCAGCGACGCAAAAGATGTGTTGGTGTACGTGCTGGATGACGGGGAACTACAGGAACGCAATGGCCTTTATGGGCTGGATGCCAATCAGGTTCTATTGGAAGTCATGGACACCGATATTCGCAACAGCGACGTGCAGCAACGATTGAATCGATTGCTGGAGCGATTGCAGGACGGTGATCTGGACGCCGCGAAGAAGCTTTTTTCCGAGCTTTCACTTGAGCTTCCAGAAGGTCACCTGGAGCTGGCGAAGGCTGCATTGTTGATCCGCAAGCTGGAGTTGCGCCGTGCGTAAGATCGATAAAGGCATGGAGCCGCAATCGCTGACTCGCTGGAAACGCTCCAACAACGCGCTACGTTACCGGGACCTACCTCGGGAAGAGAGCCGGTCCATTCGTTCATCGTGTATCTCGGAACAATACGGTTTATGTGCGTATTGCTGTCAGTCCATCACGATTGATGAAGCCCATAACGAACATCTTGAATCTCAGGATCGTGCACCGAATCGGACTTTGGATTTCTTCAACATCGTCGCCAGTTGCCAGCGCCCCAATCAATGCGGTCATGGTCGAGGTACACGGCTGTTGCCACTGACGCCGTTGATGGCTGAATGCGAAACCGAACTCAAGTTCTACTTGTCCGGTCTGGTAACCGGTTGTACTGAACGGGCTAGGGTTTCAATCGAGGCATTGAATCTGGGTCATACCGAAGAAAGCAATCGAGGCCTTGTCGGTGCACGCAAACAGTTGGTCGATGCGCTGATTTATAGCCATAGCGTGCATCCCGAAGATTTGCAGTTTGAAGATGAACTGCTCCTGGGTTTGCTCCTGGAGGATCTGAAAACACCGGATGCAGCGCAATGTCTGCAGCCTTTTTCACCTGTCCTGGTCAACGTAATCAGCAATTTTCTGGCCCAACCGTAGGAGCGGCGTTGCGACGATTCGATTTGCCCGCGAAGGCAATTGAACCTTCAACATCGATGCTGACTGATACGCCGCTTTCGCGGGCAGGCTCGCTCCCACAGGGAATTCATTTGCCATAAAGATTCTGCGCGAAATCAATCGTCCGGCATTTCTGGCGGCTTGGCGGGCTTGGTTGGTTTGGCCGGTTTTGTCGCCTTGGCACCCTTGGCCGGGACGGGTTCGGTCACCGGCGGTGGCGTCGGTGCCGTGGCTTCTTTCTCTGTCGCCGGCAATTCGTCGATGGTTTTGAAAATCGCCTGCAGGTCGACCGCATCCGACTGCTCCAGTTTCTTCTCGCCATCCTTGCCGACCAGAATCACCTTGGTCTTCGGACCGGCGCCCAATTTGAGCGACCGGATCAATGCCGCCGTGTCTTGTGGCCCCAGGTCTTTGCCTTCGCGCTGGCCCATCAGATTGAGCACGCTGTACAGGACCATGTTGCGATCGTCGAAACCCTTGCGGTTGGCCGGGTCATCCAGTGCCTTTTTCAAGCTGACCCATGTGGGATCGACCGTACTCGGAGCGATGACGATCAGCGGCCGGGCCCTGCCCTTGTCCATGTCCAGCGGTGAGTCGCCATCGGCGGCGAACAAGGTGCCGGCGAAAGCCAGCAGGGTAGCCAGGGTCAATGACCTGATGAGCATGCGCATCTCCTTTTGATATCCACGCTCTAATGATTGCGCATCGCGGCGTTCGTTCCGGGGACGCTTCGCAATTATGTTTCGCCCTGCCCCAAGCTTAGGTCAGGGCAGTCATTGCGCAACAGACCAATGAGGATCGAACGTGGATTTGATCCGCTGTTCTGGGCGCTTTATTGTGGTTCACCATCGCGACGACTGAATCGTCCGCGCAAGGCAAAGGAGCTTCAATTCAACATGGAAATCGATTACCTCTGCAACCACCCCGCTCTGATCCCGGAGTTGGCCGAGCTGAATTTCAAGGAATGGGGTCAATTCAAACCCGGCGATACCCTCCAGGCAAGAACCGAACGTATGCGTGCTGCATGCGGCAAAGGTGCTGTGCCCACCGTCCTGGTCGCCCTTGATGGTACGCAACTGCTCGGCGGAGCCCTGCTGATCGAGAGCGATCTGGAATCACGGCCCGAACTGACTCCCTGGCTGGCAGGCGTTTACGTCAAGGCCGAGCATCGTGGTCGGGGCATCGCCTCCGGGCTGGTGTCGCGTATCGTCGAGGAGGCGGCGGCACTCTCAATCCCCAGGCTCTTTCTATACACCGACTCGGCCCAGTCGCTTTACGCCAGACTGGGCTGGGAGATCGTGGAGCAACTGGACGACGACGGGCTCGAGGTCACAGTGATGGCACGCGATACGTCGAAGGTTTAAAGCAACAGTGCTTAACTCATGGTAGAGATTGAAGGAGGCCCCCTGCCATGAGCGCTCAGCTGAACCACACCATCGTCTGGTGCCGTGACAAGCAGACCTCGGCCAATTACCTCACAGACATCCTCGGTCTGCCCGGCCCCGAGCCCTTCGGGCCGATGCTGGTCGTCAAGCTCGACAACGGCGTGTCGCTGGATTTCTATAACAACGACCCGCCGATCGCCTCTCAGCACTATGCGTTTTTGCTTGGGGACGATGAGTTCGATGCGGCCTTCGCCCGTCTGCAAGCGCGAAAGCAACCCTGGTGGGCTGATCCCGGCAAGCAGCGACTGGACGAAATCAATGACTACGGTGGTGGCCGGCGGGTCTACTTCGATGACCCGGACGGGCACCTGCTGGAGATTTTCACCCGTGAGTGATTGAGCCCTGCGGCGCAGATCAGAACGCCAGTTTGTAGCCGATCAGCGCCAGCATCGTGGCCAGGCAAGGACGCAACATTTCGTCGGAGATGCGGCCAGTCAGGTGACTGCCCAGGTAAATGCCCGGCAGCGAACCGACCAGCAAGTAGCCCAGTACGTGCCAATCCATGTTGCCCATGCTCGCGTGACCGAGGCCGGCGACCAGGGTCAGGGGTACGGCGTGGGCGATTTCCGTGCCCACCAGGCGGCGGGTTGGCAGCATTGGATAAAGAATGAACAGGGCCACGGTTCCCAGGGCGCCAGCACCGATGGAGGTCAGGGCGACCATGGTGCCGAGCACCAGGCCAGTCAGCACGGTCAGCCCGTTCAGGCGTGGGCCACTGGGGTTGTAGTTGCCGCCCGCGCGTTTGTGGGCGAAATCGAGCAAGCGTTTCTTGAAGAAAATCGCCAGCGCGGTGGCAAACAGGACAAAGCCCAAGGCCTGTTTGATCACGGCGTTCATGGCATCGGGGGATGTCTGCAGGGTGCTCAGGAACCACAACGTCATCAGCACCGCCGGCACACTGCCGAGGGTCAGCCAGCCGGTGATTGACCAGTCGATGTTGTTGTTCTTTTTATGAACCAGAACGCCGCTGGATTTGGTGATGGCGGCGTACAGGAGATCCGTGCCCACCGCCGTCGCCGGATTGACGCCGAACCACAGCAGGATCGGCGTCATCAATGAGCCGCCGCCCACGCCGGTCATGCCGACGATGAAACCCACCACCAAACCCGCGACCACCAACCCGAAGTTAACGAATTCCATTAACACGCCCACAAAAATCGCATTAGAAAACTGGTCCGCAGCATAGCGATTTTTCTTATAACCAGTTATATCGATGCGGTCTATCGTTATGCCTTAGTACGCTTATCCCCTTCTCCGGATCGCCGCACACCGCGGGGTAGGTCTGAAGGGATATGCGTTCATTCAGGAGTAGCGCGTTACCGTTGACGTCCATCGTATGTAGGAGCGAGCTCGCTCGCGAAAAACGCAAGGACAGCGCGTGCACCCTGAAAGGACGCGTTATCGTTGACGTCCATCGTCGGAACGCCGCCCGGAGCAAGCTCGCTCCTACAGGGGGATGAGGCGTTTGTGGGATCGGGTGCAGGTCGCCAGATTTATTGCACGGGCAGGAAATTGAGGAACAGCAGGCTCTGGGCGTAATTCAGGCCGATCCGCCGGTAGCGCTCATCGAGCATCTGCGTCAGCAGGTCAAGGCGCGCGACGATCTTGCCGAATTCCACGGCAAAACTCAGGTTGCTGCCCTCCTCCGAGATCTCGTTGGAAAACAGCAAGGGCTCGCCCTGCTTGGTCTGCCGCTGGCTGAGGATCCAGGTGGCTTTCTCGATGTTGCGCGCGGCGTTGTTGACGAAGGTCGGGTTGATCGCATCGGTCATGTAGAACTCGAGACGATTGCCGTGGGCGGTGACCAGCATGCTGCCGATGGCGTAGATGAAGGCGCCGACCCGGTCGCCGAGGAATTCCGGGCTCATGGCGAAGCTCAGGGCCGCCAGGTCTTTTTTGCCGCCCAGGGTCGGCAGCGGCTGTTGCATTTCGATGGCCATGCGCACTTGCTGCCCGGCGGTGCGGGCGTCGAGGAAGCCGGACTTTTTCAACTCCTCGGGGTTGCGCAGGTAGAGCTTGCTCATGAGCAAGTAGAGACTGTCGAGGTTGTCGCGCATCGCCAGGGTGGCCATGCGGTCGACACTGGTCTGGAGGAATTCCTGGGGTTTGCCTTGGCGGAACTGGTCGATGATGTCGCCGCCCTGTTGCTGGGTGCATCCGGTGAAGCAGAGCGTCGACAAACAGGCCAGCAGCAGGCTGTAACGGCGGGTGTGCATCGTGATGAGGGGTAACACTCGAACCATGGGTGTTTGAACTTGGACATGGGCTTGCGGTGGGGATCGCCGCAGGCTGGCCATGGGATAGAACCGGGAAACGGGGAAAAGTGCAGTACCGGTGGTCTGTAAGTGCTGGGTGGAGCAAGAGATTGCAGGGTTGGGTGGCGCCCATGTTGAAGGCGTTTTTTCTGACAGGGCGCGTTATCGTTTACGTTTTTCGCTAGCAAGCTAGCTCCTACAGGGGGCGGCGGTGTGACCGGATATTTGGGTTTTGGATGGAACCACTGGGGTATTGTGCTGCCAACCGAAGAGTACCCATCGATCGAAAAAAGGAGATGTGCATGCGCACCCTTGATCTGGCAGGCATCAACGTACCGGTCATCGGCCAGGGCACCTGGCGCATGGGGGAGGATCCTTCACGGCGCAGCCAGGAGGTGGCGGCGTTGCGCCAGGGTATCGAGTTGGGCATGACCCTGATCGACACCGCTGAAATGTACGGCGAAGGCGGTGCCGAGCAAGTGGTGGGTGAAGCCATCGCGGGCAGGCGCGACCAGGTGTTTCTGGTCAGCAAGGTGTACCCGCACAACGCCAGCCGCGACGGCATCCCCCAGGCGTGCGAGCGCAGTCTGCAACGGCTGGGTACCGACTACATTGATGTGTACCTGTTGCACTGGCGTGGCCAGTATCCCCTGGAGGAAACCGTCGCAGCGTTCGAGCGCCTGCGCGAAGCCGGCAAGATCGGCCGCTGGGGCGTGTCCAATTTCGACCTGGATGACCTGCACGAATTGTCCGCGCCGGCCTGCGCCACTAACCAGGTGCTCTACAATCTGGAAGAACGCGGCATAGAATTCGATCTGCTGCCCTGGTGCCAGCAGCATCGCCTGCCAGTCATGGCCTACTGTCCAATCGGCCAGGGTGGGGAGATGCTGGCCCACCCGGCGCTCATGCACGTTGCCGCCCGTCACGACGCGACGCCGGCCCAGGTCGCGCTGGCATGGATTCTGCGGCAGGACGGTGTGATCGCCATCCCCAAGGCGGTCAGCCCCGAACACGTGCAATTGAATGCGCAAGCCGCGCGATTGCAGCTTGAAGCCGGGGATCTGGAGGCGCTGGACCATGCGTTTCACGCGCCACAACGAAAGCAACGGTTGGCCATGGTCTGAGCCATCGCGGTTTTGTCAGAGGGTTTGCGCATGAGAAGCACCGATCCACTCGACAGGTTCGACCTCAAACGCTTCATTCAGGCGCAGGACCCGGTGTTCGACCAGGTTCAGGATGAGCTCAGTGATGGCCACAAGCGCAGCCACTGGATGTGGTTCATCTTTCCGCAATTCACCGGACTTGGCGACAGTGAGAAGTCCCGTCACTTCGCGATTCGATCCACAGCAGAAGCCGTGGCTTTCCTCGAGCACCCCGTGCTGAGCACTCGACTGCGTACCTGCACTCAACTGGTCCTGGACATCAAGCAGCGCCCGATTGCGGCGATTTTCGGCCATCCCGACGAGCTCAAGTTTCACTCCTCAATGACACTGTTCGCCCAGGTCGATGCCGAAGACTCTCTCTTCAGCCAGGCACTGGATCAGTATTTTCACGGCATTCCTGACGCCTGGACGTTGACGTTGATGGACTCAAAACAGGCCTAATTGACCACCGATCAAGGTTGAGAAGTCATCGTCGACGAAGGGCAGGATCGCATCCGCCACCGGTTGCAATTGCCGGCTGACGTAGTGGTCGTAATCGATGGGTGCGCTGCGGATCTCCAGCGGCTCGGGCCCGGCGACAGTGATCACGTAGCTGATCCAGCCCCCGTTCTGGTACTGCCGCGGCCGGCCCTGACGGTCGTTGTAGTCGTCGGCGATCCGCGCCGCGCGGACATGGGGCGGCACGTTGCGTTGGTAGTCGTCGAGGGTGCGGCGCAGGCGCTTGCGGTAGATCAGCCGGTCATCGAACTCGCCGGCCAGGGTCTTGCGCACGTAGTCGCGCACGTAATCCTGATAAGGCCGGCGATTGAAGATGCGCAGGTACAGCTCCTGCTGGAATTGCCGGGCCAGCGGCGACCAGTCGGTGCGCACGGTTTCCAGGCCCTTGTAGACCATTTCATCGCTGCCGTCGGCGCGGGTCACCAGCCCGGCATAGCGTTTCTTGCTGCCCTCCTCCGCGCCGCGGATGGTCGGCATCAGGAAGCGCTTGTAGTGGGTTTCGAACTGCAGCTCCAGGGCACTTTCCAGGCCATATTCCTGCCGCACATGTTCGCGCCACCACTGGTTGACGTGGTCCACCAGGGCGTGGCCGATCTGCGCCGCTTCCTGCTGGCCGTGGGCGCGACGCAGCCAGACGAAGGTCGAGTCGGTGTCGCCGTAGATCACCGTGTGGCCCTGGGCTTCGATCAACTGGCGGGTGCGCAGCATGATTTCGTGACCGCGCAGGGTGATGGACGACGCCAGGCGCGTATCGAAGAAGCGGCAGCCACTGGAGCCGAGCACGCCGTAGAAGGCGTTCATGATGATCTTCAAGGCCTGGGACAGCGGCGCGTTGTGCTCGCGCTTGGCGGTTTCCCGGCCTTCGGCGACGCGGGCGACGATCGCCGGCAGGCAATGCCGGTTCCTGGAAAAACGCGCGCCGCGAAAGCCCGGCACCGATTCGCTGTCTGCGGGATGCTTGAGGCCCTCGATCAGCCCCACCGGGTCGATGAGGAAGGTGCGGATGATCGACGGGTAGAGGCTTTTGTAGTCCAGCACCAGCACCGATTCATACAGCCCCGGTTGCGAGTCCATGACAAATCCGCCGGGGCTGGCTTGCGCGGGCTTGCTGCCGAGATTGGGCGCGACGAACCCCTGGCGGTGCATCAGCGGCATGTACAGGTGGGTGAAAGCCGCCACCGAACCACCGCTGCGGTCCGCCGGCAAACCGGTGACGCTGGCCCGTTCCAGGAGGAAGGTCAGCAACTCGGTCTTGGCGAATATCCGCGTCACTAGTTCGCAGTCCTTGAGGTTGTACCGGGCCAGGGCGGGTTTGTCCTCGGCGAACATGCGGTTGATTTCGTCCATGCGCTGGTAAGGGTTGTCGATCGCCTTGCCCTCGCCGAGCAGGGTTTGCGCGACGTTTTCCAGGCTGAACGAGGGGAAGCTCCAGGTCGCCGAGCGCAGGGACTCGATGCCGTCGATGATCAATCGTCCGGCGGCCGAGGCGAAGTAATGGTTGCGGCTGCCGTGTTCGCGCCACTGCATTTCCTCGCCGCCACGCCCCAGTTTCAATGGCACCGCCAGGCGCCGGGCGTGCTCGTGCAGTACGCGCAGGTCGAACTGCACGACGTTCCAGCCGATGATCGCGTCGGGATCATGGCGGGCGAACCATTCATTGAGTTTTTTCAGCAGCAGGGTGCGCGAGTCACAGTATTCAAGCTGGAAATCCACCTCGCCGGGGTCACCGTTGGGCGGGCCCAGCATATAGACCTGACGCTCGCCGCAGCCTTCCAGGGCGATGGAATACAACTCGCCCCGGGCGGTGGTTTCGATGTCCAGGGACACCAGCCGGAGCGTGGGTCGGTAGTCCGGGTCGGGTTTCATCTGCGCGTCCAGCAGCAGGCCTTCGGCACCGGGCGTGCCGCCAAAGACCACCGGCGCCGTGATGAAGCGCTCCATCATGTAGCGCTCCGGCGGACGTACGTCAGCTTCGAACATATCGACACCGGCCTTGCGCAGCGCGGTTTCCAGGCGCATCAGTTGCCCATGCTGCTGGCAATACAGGCCGAGCACCGGACGATGCTCGAAATCCTGCAGGGCCAGCGGTCGCAGTTCGAGGTTTTTTTCACCCTGCAACAGCGCCTCGGCCTGCTCGCGTTGAGCTTGCGGGATGAACGCCACCGAGGGCTGCCAAGGCAGGCGGATGCGCTGTGGACCGGTATCGGTCGCCAACCAGAATTCAACTTCCGTACCGGCCGGTGTGTCGCGCCAATGCCGGGTCAGGACGAAGCCCCGCTGTAAATCCACCACTGCAACCTCAGATTTGCTTCAGAGCGCAATTCTACGCGTTAGACGAGCTATTGATCTGTCATCTTTCGGTCACCTGCCTGTCTTATTCTCCCGGTACTTTCCTGATCTTATAAGGTGCCGGCATGACGCTGCGCGTGTTGTTCCTGTGGGTGCTCTGCGCGAGCCTGCCGCTGGCGGTGTCGGCCGGTGATCTACCGACACCCGAACAGGGTCCGGTGCTGCGCATCCAGGGTTCCAATACGATTGGCGCCGCACTGGGCCCGGCACTGGTCGAAGGCTTGATGCGCGAGCAGGGTCTGCTCAAGGTTCACCGCGAAGCCCGGGACACCGCCAACGAACTGCGGGTGGTCGGCGAAACCGTGCAAGGGCGTCGAGTGGTGGTGGACATCGCGGCCCACGGGTCCAGCACCGGCTTCACCGCCCTGAGAACCGCCACCACCGATCTCGCCGCGTCCTCGCGCCCGATCAAGGACAGCGAACGGCGAGTCCTGCAATCCCTGGGCGATCTGAAACAACCCGGCGCCGAGCAGGTGATCGCCATCGATGGCCTGGCGATCATTCTTCATCCGCAAAACCCGTTGAATCAACTCGATACCGAACAACTGGCGCAGATTTTCAGCGGCGAGGCCAGCACCTGGGAAGCAGTCGGCGGTCGCGGTGGGCCGATTCATCTGTATGCGCGGGATGACCACTCGGGCACGCATGACACGTTCAACGAACTGGTCCTCGCCGGTCGTGGGAAAACACTGAGCCGCACTGCGAAGCGTTTCGAATCCAGCGAGCAATTATCCGACGCGGTGAGCCTGGATCCCCAGGGCATCGGCGTCATCGGCCTGCCCTACGTGCGCCAGGCCAAAGCCGTGGCCATCGCCGACGGCCAATCCCAGGCCATGCTGCCGCTCGACCGCCTGATCGCCACGGAAGACTATCCACTGTCCCGTCGACTGTTCTTTTACCTGCCCCCCACCGGCAACAATCCCTGGGCCCACGCGTTGGTCGCCTTCGCCCAAGGCCGCCAGGGCCAGGCCATTGTCGCCGCCAACGGGTTTGTCGCCCAGACCGTCCAGGCCATGGCCGTCACGCCCAATGCGCTGATGCCCGAGGGTTATCAGGCGCTCAGCCGCCATGCCCAGCGGCTGTCGGTCAATTTTCGATTTGAAGAAGGCAGTGCGACCCTGGACAACAAGGCCCGACAGGATCTCTCAAGGGTGCTCGACTATATAAGGCAGCAGGACAAGACCCACCGGCAGGTGACGCTGGTGGGGTTTGGCGACGCCAAGAGTGATCCGGCGCGGGCCGATCTGCTGTCGAAACTGCGCGCCATGGCGGTGCGCCGGGAGCTGGTGAAAAGCGGTGTGGTGCTGCGCGAGGTTCGCGGCTTTGGCGCCGAGATGCCGGTGGCGGCCAATAGCGCGGACGAGGGGCGGATCAGGAATCGGCGGGTTGAGGTGTGGGTGTATTGAAGACCTGACTTTTCAGGGAAGCAAAGTCAGGTCGTTACCCACACGGGTATCAGCCCAGCAATTTCTCCAGCTGCGCCGTGGTATCCACCGCGCCCATGGTCTTGGCCGCATCCAGCGCGGTGACGCCATTGGCGTCCTTGGCCTTCGGATCGGCGCCCTTGCCGATCAGGTAGTCGACGATTTCGACGCGATTGAACATCGCCGCCATCATCAGCGCCGTACGCCCGTCAAAGGACGAACCTTCAACCTGCGCGCCGCCTTCGACCAACGCCGTGACCGTCGCCAGGTCCCCCTTGAACGCCGCGCCGGCAATCGGGCTCTGGCCGTTGTCGTTGCGGATTTCCGGGTCGGCCTTGTGCTCGAGCAGGACTTTTACCGTCTCCACATGTCCGTGGTAAGCGGCCAGCATCAACAAGGTATCGCCCTTGTGGTTACGCAGGTTCGGCGGCAGGCCCTTGGTCAGCAGCGCAGCCATCATGGCCGCATCGCCCTCGCGCGCCTTGTTGAATACCTGTTCGGCAAATTCAGCGGCTTCTTCGGGGGTCATCTGGCGGCTTTGGTCTGACATCGGGGACTCCACTTTCGGTTATTCGCAAAGCCGACAGTTTCCCGATGAGCCCCGAAGCTGTCACTTGTTTTTTCTCATGGACGGCCATAGCCACATTCAATAACGGTACTTGCCGTCATGGATCTCCCCAAGCAACTGCTCGGTGACCTGCACGTAGGTCCCTGTCCCCGGCAGCCAGGCGTAAATCGGATCGTCACCGGTTCTGCCGGGGTCGAAGGCTTCATCCTTGAGCCGGGTCTTCTGGTATTTGAAGGTCCCGGTGGTCTCCATTTTCACTTTGACCCGCAGGAACAAGGGCACGGCATAGGCCGGCATCTGCTCCCGGGCGAAGGCCAGCAGCTCGCTGAAATCCAGGGTCGCCAGGGATTCGGCGGGGGTGATCGCAGCCATCCCGGCGCGGCCGTTGGTGTTGCGGATTTCCACGCCATAAGCCACGGCTTCGCAGATGTTCGGATGCTGCAGGAGGATGTTCTCGACCTCGGTGGTCGAGACGTTTTCACCCTTCCAGCGATAGGTGTCACCCAGGCGATCGACGAATTGGGCGTGGCCGAAGCCGATGTTGCGCATCAGGTCGCCGGTGTTGAAGTAACGGTCGCCTTTCTCGAATACATCCTGGAGCACGACCTTTGCAGTCTTCTGCGGATCGGTGTAGCCATCCAGCGGTGCCTTGTCGTCGATCTTCGCCAGCAACAGGCCCTGCTCGCCTTTGGCCACCTTGCGCATGAAGCCTTTGGCGTTGCGAGTCGGCAACCCGGTGTCGTGGTCGTATGCCGCCAGTTCCCATGACATCAGGGAGAAACCCACGGTGTTGTCGAAGTTCAGCACGTTGGTGAAGCCGATGTTGCCGTCACTGGCGGCGTACAGCTCGCAAATATGCCTTACCCCGAATCGCGTCTTGAATTCGCGCCACGCACCGGGGCGCAGGCCGTTGCCGATCATCTTCGTCACGCTGTGCTGGTTGTCGTCGACAGCGGGCGGTTGGTCCACCAGGTAGCGGCACAATTCCCCGACGTAGCCGAGGGTGGTCGCGCGGTACTGGCGCACGTCGTTCCAGAACTGGCTGGCGCTGAACTTGCGGCGGATCGCAAAGCCCGAGGCGCCACTGATCGCCGAACCCCAGCACACGCAAAGTCCGGTGGCGTGATAGAGCGGCAAGGTGCAATAGACGACGTCCTCGGGGCGCATATCCAGCGCGATCATGCCGAAGCTGGCGGAACTGCGCATCCAGCGACCGTGCTTGAAGACCCCGGCCTTGGGCAATCCGGTGGTGCCCGAGGTGTAGATGTAGAAACAGGGGTCGTCGAAAAAAACCTGCTGGCTGCTGGCGGGGTTGTCACTGCACGCATCGACGCTGGCCGCCATCAGGTTGATGAAGCCGTCGGGCGCAATGCCCGGATGGGTATAGGTGCCTTGATCGGCGACAAACCAGGTGCGCGCCGGCGTGATCGACACCCGTTCGCGCACCGCCGAAAACGCCGGAACCAGTTCCTCGCCGACAATGATTGCCGCGGGCGCCACCAGGTTCAGGCTGTGGACCAGGGTGTCGCGGGTTTGCGACGTATTGAGCAAGGCGCTGATCGCGCCGACCTTGGCCACCGCCAGGATCGTCACCAGCAGTTCCGGGCGGTTCTCGATAAACACCGCCACCCCATCGCCCTTGCGGATGCCTTGGGCGATCAGGTGATGGGCGATGCGATTCGCCCATTGGTTGACCTGTGCATAAGTCAGCGCCACTTCGCCCTGCAGCAATGCCGGGCCATCCGGATTGCGCAAGGTCGCCTGCTCGAAACTCCAGCCCAGGCCACAGGCTTGGGTCGGGTCCTTGACGTTGGCAGCTTTCATGCCTTTCACCACCCTGGGGATGGCTTTGGCAATGGAAGGCAGCTTGCGGAGCATCATGCCCCAGGTAATCGTGTCGTGCGGCGTGCTCATGCAGGCTCCCGTTCGATGTTTTTTATTGTCGGGCGGCGTTTGATCAAGGCCGAAAATACGTCAGCGCTTCCCGGGCTGTACACGCGGTTTTTGAAATGTTTTGTATCCACGATCCGCTGCACGAGAAAGGACGAGCCTGCGCCAGGCAATTGGTTCCATTGAAACGGCGACGACCACGCAAAATGCAGGATGCACGACGGCCGTTCATGCAGATTGCACGAAAGGCTAAAAATGCAATGTAACTAAGCCATTGATTTATAATGATTTTTAAAAACACAAAGACTGGCACAAAGGCTGCAGCTACCTCTCCATGCTTGCCAATCAAGTGCTAACGGAGCCGATAGACATGAGCCTGATTCAAGAAAAATTTTCGTCCCTGTTCTCCAACTTCGAAGTGACCACCCAGCCTCGTCCTGACGGTGGCATCCTGCTGACCTTGCGCAGCACCGAAGGTAAAGTGTTCAAACGCTCGATTTCCTACCAGCAATTGCATGCTGGCGATCAGCTGTCGTGGGTGATCAGCGCGATCCGCCGCGACCTCGCGGAACAGGCCAGCGAACTGCCGCAGATCTCCATGTTGCAAAGCCAGCAACGGTTTGCTCTGCCGACTTATCATTCGGCGTAAACCGTCTGCGGGCTGTAAACACACAGGCCGTCGTAGGAGCCAGGCTTGCCGGCGAAGGCGTCTTCATGGGCGGTGCAAGGCTTGAGGCCGCCTTCGCGGGCAAGCCTCGCTCCTACAGGGCGGTGCAGGGCTTGAGGCCGCCTTCGCGGGCAAGCCTCGCTCCTACAGGGCGGTGCTCCAATCCTCAAGCAGCGCAAAGGCGGTGTTCAATAAGGGCGGTGCTCCAATCCTCAAGCAGCGCAAAGGCGGTGTTCAATCAGGGCGGTGCTCCAATCTTCAAGCCGCGCAAAGGCGGTGCTCAATCCTCAAGCCGTGCAAAACGGCTGGCAATGTTCTCGCCGGTGAAATCGGTCTTCCCGCCTTCCGCTTGATTGAACAGACAAATCGCGACGAAATGCGGATGTTCACCCATATCGAACCAGTGGGGGGTGCCGGCCGGGATCGAGATCAGGTCGTTTTTCTCGCAAAGCACCGCGTAGACGTAATCGCCGATATGCAGGCTGAACAAGCCACGACCGGCAACGAAAAACCGCACGACGTCTTCATCACCGCGGTACTCCTTGAGAAGCTCGGCCGTTTGCGGGTGATCGCTGGTCTGGCTGACCACATCAACGTTGATATACCCCTGTTCGGTCATCAGCGCGTCGATCGGCGCCTGGTACGCGCCGATGATGTCTTCCGGGCTGGCGCCGGGCTGGAGTTTCGTCGCAGCTTGCCAGCGGTCAAAGCGCACCCCCTGCTCGGCCAGGGTCGACGCGATATCGTCGAAGTGGGTCAGCACCTTGTTCGGCAGTTCCGGACTGCTGACAGGGTAAACGGACAGGCTGCTCATGGTGACTTCCTCGGTTGTTCACAGGACAGGCTCATGGCCTGTCCTCTTGCATGCATGTGGCAATCATAACGGCTGCCGCGAACGCGGCGAGACTGGCAATACTAAAGGTCAATGTGGCCCCGAGGGCGTTCCAGCTATAGCCTGCGTACAAAGCCCCCAGTGCGCCGCCGGTGCCGGCCAGCGCCGCGTACAACGCCTGCCCCTGCCCTTGCTGGCGTGCGCCGAAACTGCGTTGCACGAACTGGATGGCTGCCGCGTGGAAGCTGCCGAAGGTGGCCGCGTGCAAGACCTGGGCGAACAGCAATACCCACAGGTACTCGGCGAAGGAACCAAGCAGCAACCAACGCAGCGCCGCCAGCAGGAAACTCGCCAGCAGCACCCGTCGCACCGAGAAGCGCGCGAGGATCTTGCTCATGGCCAGGAACATCAGGACTTCAGCCACCACGCCGACAGCCCAGAGCATGCCGATCAAGCCACGGCTGTAACCGAGTCGCTCGAGGTGCAAGGTCAGGAAGGTGTAATACGGCCCGTGGCTCAGTTGCATCAGTGCCACGCACGCGTAAAACGCCAACACCCCGGGGCTGCGTAATTGCTGGAGAAAACCGTCCCCCGCCAATCGCTCCCCTTGAAGCGGTTGTGCGTTCGGCACCCACAGGCTGCTGACCACGATCCCGGCCAGGATCAGCAGCAGCGCCACCGGATAGATGTCGAGGCTGAGCCATTCGAACAGCCGGCCCAGCGCAACCACGGTGATGATGAAGCCGATGGAACCCCACAACCGGATCTGGCTGTAGCGGGACGTCTGTCCCTTCAAATGCGCCAGGGTGATGACTTCGAACTGCGGCAGCACCGCGTGCCAGAAGAAGGCGTGCAAAGCCATGACCATCGCCAGCCAGGCGTAGGACTTGCTGACGAAGATCAAGGAAAACGTCAGCAAGGTGCAGACCGCGCCGAAGCGCACGATGGCCAGGCGCTGGCCGGTGTAGTCACCGAGCCAGCCCCAGATGTTCGGTGCCACGCAGCGCATCAACATCGGGATCGCCACCAGCTCGCCGATGCGTGCGCTGGAAAAACCCAGGTGATCGAAGTACAGCGCCAGGAACGGCGCCGTCGAACCGAGCAAGGCGAAATAGAACAGATAGAAACTGGAGAGCCGCCAGTACGGGAGCGCCGCCACCGTCGTCAGACTGCAGCGGCTTTGAGATCAGCCATTAAAGCTGACCCAGCACCGGGGTGCTCACCCGCACATTGGCGTTCTGCCCGCGATGACGCAGCAGGTGATCCATCAGCACGATGGCCATCATCGCTTCGGCAATCGGCGTGGCGCGGATGCCGACGCAGGGGTCGTGACGGCCCTTGGTGATGACGTCCACCGGGTTGCCGTGGATGTCGATGGAACGGCCCGGCGTGGTGATGCTCGAGGTCGGCTTCAGTGCCAGGTGCGCGACGATCGGCTGACCGGAGGAAATCCCGCCCAGAATGCCGCCGGCATTGTTGCTGAGGAAACCTTGCGGGGTCATTTCATCGCGGTGTTCGGTGCCGCGTTGGGCAACGCTGGCGAAACCGGCGCCGATTTCCACGCCCTTGACCGCATTGATGCTCATCAGCGCATGGGCCAGTTCGGCATCGAGACGGTCGAAAATCGGCTCGCCCAGCCCTGGCATCACGCCCTCGGCGACCACGGTGATCTTCGCACCCACCGAATCCTGGTCGCGGCGCAACTGGTCCATATAGGCTTCCAGCTCCGGCACTTTGTCCGGGTCGGGGCTGAAGAAGGCGTTCTCTTCCACCGAATCCCAGGTCTTGAACGGGATCTCGATCGGGCCCAGCTGACTCATGTAGCCGCGAATGACGATGCCCTGGGTGGCCAGGTATTTCTTGGCGATAGCGCCGGCCGCCACGCGCATTGCGGTTTCCCGCGCCGAGCTGCGACCGCCGCCGCGGTAATCGCGCTCGCCGTATTTGTGGTGATAGGTGTAGTCGGCATGGGCCGGGCGGAACAGGTCCTTGATCGCCGAGTAGTCCTTGGACTTCTGGTCGGTATTGCGGATCAACAGGCCGATGGCGCAACCGGTGGTGCGACCTTCGAACACGCCGGACAGGATCTCGACTTCGTCGGCTTCCTGGCGCTGAGTGGTATGGCGGCTGGTGCCGGGTTTGCGGCGATCGAGGTCGCGCTGCAAATCGTCGAGGGAGATCTCCAGCCCCGGCGGGCAGCCGTCGACAATGGCGACCAACGCCGGCCCATGGCTTTCGCCAGCGGTGGTGACAGTGAACAGCTTGCCGTAGGTATTGCCGGACATGCGGGACGCTCCGTGAAATCGAACCTGAATACGTAATGCGCGCCAGTATACGCAGGCTACCCAAGTAGTTCATCCTCGAACCTTACGGGTGCTCGCGAGTCCAACCGGCACCTTGTTCATGATGGCGTGATGATGCTGCGAGTTCTAGCCTTGAGCCTTACCCTGTTTACCGGCTTTGTACAGGCCACTGTCCTGCAACGACCGATCACTCTGGATACCGGTACCGGCGAGCTTTTCGGCTCGTTGCTGCTGCCAAAATCCGAGCAACCCGTGCCGGTCGTGCTGATCATTTCCGGCTCCGGCCCGACGGATCGCGACGGCAACAATCCCGAGGGCGGACGCAATGACAGCCTCAAGCGTCTGGCCTGGGTCCTGGCCAAACACAACATCGCCAGCGTGCGTTACGACAAGCGCGGCGTGGCGGCGAGCCTGGCGGCGACCCCGGACGAACGCAACCTGTCGGTGGAAGCCTATGTGGCCGACGCCGAGGCCTGGGGCCGGAAGTTGAAAGCCGACTCGCGCTTTGGCCCGCTGATCCTGCTCGGCCATAGCGAGGGCGCCCTGATCGCCACCCTCGCGGCACCGAGCCTGGATGCCGCCGCGGTGATTTCCCTGTCCGGCAGCGCGCGGCCGGTCGACCAGGTGTTGCGCCAGCAACTGAGCAATCGCTTGCCGCCGCCCCTGATGCTGCGCAGCAATGAGCTGCTCGACAGCCTCAAGGCCGGCCGCACCGACGACAACGTGCCGCCGCAACTGCAGGTGATTTTCCGTCCGAGCGTGCAGCCGTACCTGATTTCGCTGTTCCGCCAGGATCCGGCGGCGGCCTTCGGCAAACTGAAGATGCCGGCGCTGATCATCCAGGGCAGCAACGATATCCAGGTCGGCGTCAATGACGCGCGGCTGCTCAAGGCTGCCAAGCCGGACGCGGAACTGGCACTGATCGAGGGCATGAACCATGTCATGCGCATCGTGCCCAACGACGTGAAACGGCAATTGGCGTCCTATAGGGATCCGCAATTGCCGCTGGCGGCCGAGCTGGGCGCGCGGATCATCGGATTTATTGACGGGCTTCGCACCCGCTAAGCAATGTTTGCCCTCCAGTCCTGACCAAAACGGCCGATAAACCCTTGGCGCCAGCGCTATCGCTGGCGCCAGGCAGGGCTTGGACAGGATCTCGCCGTTATGACCGATACCCCGGCTTCACCCGACACCACCGCTGAAACAGAGGCTGCGCCAGTGGTCGAGCTGCCGTGGGCGGACGTCCACGTCGAGCATCGCCGGTTGCTGCGCCTGGCGCCGCTGCAAACCGACCGCACGACCGGTGCCCGTCCGCTGCGCTTTGTCGAATTCGGTTACGCGCATCGCCTTGGCAAGGAACACAGCCTGATGCGCATGAGCATCACCCTGCCCGGCCAGCGCGTGCACAAGGAACAGAATCATCTGGACGTGTGGGTCGATCACGGCACCCAACGTGTGCATTTCGGCCCGGACAGTGGCTTGCAGATCGAGCCGATGAACCGCGGTCTCGGCCGCTTCTTGGCGGCTCAAGGCATCAACTGGGCGAAGCAGCGCTGGCCCGGCTACACCGTCGACGGCACCGACCTGAATAACAAAGATGCGTTGAATGAAGACACCCGTCTGCGCCGCGATCATTTTCTGCGGATGCAGGGTTTCGATGTGGTCTACGCCGACGCCCAGCATTTGAAGGGCAGCGTCAAAGAGGTGCGGGTCGGCGATCTGCTGGGGGACTGGAACGCCGAGAAAGTGCAACGGGTGGACATCATCGAAGCGGCGCAGATGCTGCAACAGGCCGAGCAGAAGCTGGCCGAGCAGGAAGTGAAGCTCAAGCAGCACGAGGAACGGGTCAGCCAGTACAGGCGCGAAGACGCCGGGCTGCGGTTTACCATTACTTGCCTGGTGGCGTTTGCGGTGTTTCAGGCGGGGTTGTTGATCTGGATTGCTACGCAGCGGTGAGGGCTTGAGACCGAGGCGCGGCCTTCGCGGGCACGCCTCGCTCCTACAGGTTTTGTGTCGTAACCAAATGATGCAGCACACGCAAAACCTGTAGGAGCGAGGCTTGCCCGCAATGGACGTCAACGATTACGCGTGTTTACTGATTAAACGCGGCGCTTTTGAATCCATCGCGAGCAAGCTCGCTCCTACAGGGTCAGACGCGGGACGCGAACAGTGCCTGATGATCCCGGCACTGCTCCGCCGTCAACATGAACACCCCATGCCCGCCGCGCTCGAAATCGAGCCAGGCGAAGTCGACTTCCGGGTACAGCGCCTCGACGTGAACCTGGCTGTTGCCCACTTCGACGATCAGCAAGCCTTTCTCGGTCAGGTGATCCGCCGCTTCGGCGAGCATGCGCCGTACCAGGTTCAAACCATCGTCACCACAGGCCAGGCCCAGTTCCGGTTCGTGCTGGTATTCGTCCGGCATGTCGGCAAAGTCTTCGGCATCGACATAAGGCGGGTTCGACACGATCAGGTCGAAACGCTGACCCGGCAAACCATCGAAACCATCGCCCTGCACCGTGTACACCCGTTCGTCGACACCGTGGCGCTCGATATTCTGGTTAGCCACCTCCAGTGCTTCGAACGAGAGATCGGCCAACACCACTTCGGCCTTCTGAAATTCATAGGCACAGGCAATACCGATGCAGCCGGAACCGGTGCACAGGTCGAGGATCCGCGCAGGCTCGCTGCCCAGCCAGGGTTCGAAGCGTTTTTCGATCAGCTCGCCAATCGGCGAACGCGGGATCAGCACGCGCTCATCGACGATGAATGACATGCCACAGAACCAGGCTTCACCCAACAGGTACGCGGTCGGAATGCGTTCTTCGATGCGCCGCTTGAGCAAGCGCTGCACCCTGACCAGTTCATCGTCTTCCAGACTGCAGTCAAGGTAGCTGTCGGCCATTTCCCATGGCAGGTGCAAGGCACCCAGCACCAGTTGCCGGGCTTCGTCCCAGGCATTATCGGTCCCATGGCCAAAAAACAGATCCTCCCCATGGAAGCGACTGACGGCCCAACGGATATGGTCGCGCAGGGTACGAAGGCGGGAAGTGATCACGGCGGCAGACTCCAGAAAAAACGACTGGCGATTCTAACAGCCAAACCGCGCCACGACGACGCAGGAAAAGCACCGGAGCACTTGTAGGACTATTCTGTTTTTTAGCTCGGCTATTGAACAAAACAGACATCTTGACAAGGCTGCGAGCCAGCAACGACGGCACCTGCGATAGTAGCGATTCACAGAAGCGCTCAGCCAGAGGACAATGTCGCAAAAGCCCCATCCGAAGGAGCCCCAGAATGTCCGTTCCAAAAACGATGTTTCAACTCAGCGGCCGCGGTTACGCTGCAGCCAATCTGAGCAATGCGACCGTTGTCATCATCGATGCCCAGAAAGAATACCTCAGTGGTCCGCTGGCCCTGATCGGCATGGATGCTGCCGTCGCGAACATCAAGCAACTGGTGGCCGCTGCCCGCGCAGCCGGTCGGCCGATCGTGCATGTGCATCACCTTGGCACCGTCGGTGGGCTGTTCGATCCACAAGGCGAGCGCGGCGAGTTCATTCCGGGGCTCGAACCGCTGCGTGACGAAACCATCATCGGCAAATTGCTGCCGAGTGCGTTTCACGGCACCAAACTGCTGGAACACCTGCAAAATCTCGGCTCGCTGGATTTGATCGTCTGCGGTTTCATGAGCCATTCCAGCGTCAGCACCACCGTGCGCGCCGCCAAGAACCTGGGCTTTCGCTGTACCCTGGTGGAAGATGCCTGTGCCACTCGCGACCTGCCGTACAAAGGTGGCGTCCTGAGTGCCGAGCACGTGCAGCAAACCGAAATGGCGATCATGGCGGACAACTTCGCCACCCTCGCCGTGACCCGCGAGCTGATTTGATCGACGCTCGATGAGCGGTGCATGCCGCCGCTCATCCGCAAATGCCTCTGGTGTGCTGTAATTGTCTTAGCCTCAGGAACATCCCGGTCAACTCCCGGTCGAAGGGCCGATACCCATTGAGGAAGGTCGGAATGAAGTTATCCGATGGTTTTGACGCTCGCCGCTTGCGGCCCAAAGGCCGGAGCAACTGGCGTTTTCGCTTCGGCGCAGCTTTTGCTGCCTTGCTGGCGACCTGTGGCGTGCTGTTGGCGATGGCCGGTGCGGCCAGCCTGCTGGGCCGCCCACCGGCACTCGGCGAATTGAATGCCAGCCCGCTGGGCTCGGCCATCATTCTGGCGGTCGGCCTGTTCGTGCTGTACCTCGGCGTGTGGCTGTGGCGCCGTTGCCGTCGACGTGCGCGCCAGTCGCGGGAGCTGAACATCGCTCCGCACCTGATGAAAAAACACGACTGAGCCGAACCCGCAGGCGTTTTGTCGCGCCCCATTCGTCCCGAGTTGGGTAAACTGGCCGCCCTTCGCGGAGGCTGACATGCAAGACGACGATTTTTCCCTGTTCAAAAGCGCGATCCAAGGCGTCAAGCCGATCAAGCACGATCGCGCCGAAACCGGCAAACCCAAAGCTGACCGCGCGCAGATCGCCAAGCTGCGTCAGGCCGCGACTGTGCGCACCGATGCCACCACGGTCGACGGGCTGTCCGATCAGTTCGTGATCGACGTTGGCCCGGAAGACGAGCTGATGTGGGCGCGCGATGGGGTGCAGGAAAGCCAGATGCGCAAGCTCAAGGTCGGCCAGATTCCGTTCGAAGGCAGCCTCGACCTGCACGGCATGAATGTCGAAAAGGCCCGGGAAACCCTCTGGGCCTTCCTCGCCGAAGCGACCAAATTCGAAATCCGCTGCGTGCGCGTCACCCACGGCAAGGCCGTGCGCCTGGACGGCAAGCGCCCGATGATCAAAAGCCACGTCAACACCTGGCTGCGCCAGCATTCCCAGGTACTCGGCTTCACCTCGTGCCAGCCCAGACATGGCGGTGCCGGAGCGGTTTATGTGATGCTCAAACGGACCATGATGGAAGGTCGCGACGAGTGAGGCTGTCGCTTCGTGCTTGCAGCGCCGTGTCCGCCACCGTACCCTTGGTCTTTGCGTAAAAATCCCACAGGTAGTTTCATGTCCCTGGAACAGAATTACACCGAGATTCTCGGCCAATTGGGCGAGGACGCCTCCCGCGAGGGCCTGCTCGACACGCCAAAACGTGCCGCCAAAGCCATGCAGTACCTCTGCCGCGGTTATGAACAGACACTGGAAGAGGTCACCAACGGTGCCTTGTTCAGCTCCGACAACAGCGAAATGGTGCTGGTCAAGGACATCGAGCTCTACTCGTTGTGCGAACACCACCTGCTGCCGTTCATCGGCAAGGCCCACGTCGCCTACATCCCGAGCGGCAAGGTGCTGGGGCTGTCGAAAGTCGCGCGGATCGTCGATATGTACGCTCGCCGCCTGCAGATCCAGGAAAACCTCAGCCGCCAGATCGCCGATGCGGTCCAGGAAGTCACCGGCGCCATCGGCGTTGCCGTGGTGATCGAGGCCAAGCACATGTGCATGATGATGCGCGGTGTGGAGAAGCAGAATTCGACGATGATCACCTCGGTGATGCTCGGTGAGTTCCGTGAAAACGCGGCGACCCGCAGCGAGTTTCTCAGCCTGATCAAGTAATTTGCGACACGAAGAAAACCGGCGTTCATCGCTGGTTTTTTTTCGCCTGCGAAAAATCAGGTAAGCTGCGCGCCTTCCGTTCGCCCTGTGAGGCTTATCCCGTGTTCGTAAAAGCGCTTCGTGTCGGCCTTGGCCAACTGATCATTTTCATCGACTTCATCACCCGTCCCGGCAAGAAACAACGCCCGGCGGAGGTTCAGGCCAAGGTCAACTCGGCCGCCAAGGGCCTGACCCTGTATCAGTTCCATGCCTGCCCGTTCTGCGTGAAAACCCGCCGCACCTTGCGCCGCCTGAATGTGCCGGTGGCGTTGCGCGACGCGAAGAACAACGAACAGGATCGCCGGGCGCTGCTGGAGCAAGGCGGCAAGATCAAGGTGCCGTGCCTGCGTATTGAAGAGAATGGGCAGACCACCTGGATGTATGAGTCCAAGGTGATTATTGATTATCTGGATAAGCGTTTCGCTGCTGCCTGATGGTTTTGCGGTGAGTTGACTGGCCTCATCGCGAGCAAGCTCGCTCCCACAGTAATTTGCGGCGCTCACAAAACCTGTGGGAGCGGGCTTGCCCGCGATGAGGCCCGAGTAGCCACCACACATTCCAAACAAAAATAAACCGGCCCATGCGCCGGTTTATTCGCTTCTGCCCTCCCCTCAGGCCGCGCTCGCCGCCTGAACCTGACGCCCCGCCGCCCAAAATCTCCTTCCCCCCACGAACATCCTGTAGGAGCGACACCGGCTTGCCGGCGAACCCTGCCGAACGGCCATATATCCCAATCACCAAACTTTTCGTCTACAAAATCAAAAACATTATTTGCATTATTTGTATACAAAAGCATAATCCACTTCGTGCGAGATCTTGACCAGACGGTCAACAATTTTGCAAGCACCTCAAAGGGCCGCTGCCACCCTCATGGGTCCTGCCCTGGAAATAACAATAAAACTCTTGAGGAGTACTCGCTGTGGAAAGCCGCAAATCCGAAGCCCCGACCCTGGAACTCTCGCCGCCGATACGCAATGGCTGGCTGGAGCGCATCTTCAAACTCAGCTTGCATGGCACCACGGTGAAGACCGAGCTGATCGCCGGTCTGACGACCTTCATTACCATGGCCTACATAATCTTCGTCAACCCCAACATCATGGCCGATGCCGGGATCGATCACGGGGCGGCGTTCGTCGCCACCTGTATCGCCGCGGCGCTGGGCTGCCTGTTGATGGGCCTGTACGCCAACTGGCCGGTCGGCCTGGCGCCGGGGATGGGCCTGAACGCATTCTTCACTTACACCGTGGTCGGCACCATGGGCTACAACTGGGAAACCGCCCTTGGCGCGGTGTTCGTTTCCGGCGTGCTGTTCATGTTCCTGACCTTTTCGCGGATTCGCGAATGGCTGCTCAACAGCATCCCGGTGAGCTTGCGCTATGCCATGGGCGCCGGTGTGGGCTTGTTTTTGGGGCTGATCGGTCTGAAAACCGCCGGCATTGTCGTTGACAGCCCGGCCACCCTGATCAAGCTCGGCTCCCTGCGCGAACCCGGTCCGTTGCTGGCTGCCATCTGCTTCCTGATGATTGCCGTGCTCAGCTACCACAAGGTGTTCGGCGCGATCCTCATCAGCATCATCACCGTGACCCTGGCCGGTTGGGGCCTTGGGCTGGTGCACTACGAGGGCATCATGTCGGCCCCGCCGAGCCTGGCACCGACCTGGATGGCCATGGACGTCGCCGGCGTGTTTAACATCAGCATGATCAGCGTGGTGCTGGCGTTCCTGTTCGTGCACATGTTCGATACCGCCGGCACCTTGATGGGCGTGGCCCAGCGCGCCGGCCTGGTGAACGCCGACGGCAAGATCGAAAACCTCTCCCGCGCCCTGAAAGCCGACAGTGCTTCCAGCGTATTCGGTGCGGTGGTGGGTGTTCCACCCGTTACCAGCTACGTGGAAAGTGCCGCGGGTGTAGCGGCAGGTGGTCGGACTGGTCTTACCGCCGTGACCGTAGGTGTGTTATTTATTGCAGCCATGTTTTTCGCCCCGTTGGCGGGCATGATCCCCGCTTATGCCACCGCCGGTGCCCTGATCTATGTGGCCATGTTGATGATGGGCGGCATGGCGCACATCGAATGGGACGAGGCGACCGACAGCATTCCGGCGATCGTGACCGCCATCATGATGCCTTTGACCTTCTCGGTCGCCGACGGCATCGCGCTGGGTTTTATCACCTATGTGGTACTGAAAGCCTGTACCGGTAAGCACAAGGAAATTTCCATCAGTCTGTGGGTGCTCTGCGCGATCTTCATCGCCAAGTTCGTTTTCTTGTAAAGGGCAAACGCATTGAACCAGCCTCACCCCGTCGGGTGAGGCTTTTGTGCAAATGGAGGAAAGTGATGAGTCTGGAAACCTGGCTGCTGTTCAGCGGCGCTGCGCTGGTGGTAATCCTGATCCCGGGGCCACTGTCTTTGCTGATGATCAGCAACAGTCTGAATTACGGTTTGCGCCGTTCGTACCCGGCGTTCCTGGGGGGCGTGCTGGCGTCGATCTGCTTGCTCAGTGCTTCGGCGCTGGGCCTGGGTGCGTTGTTGCTCGCCTCGGAACAGCTGTTCAGCGCCCTGAAGATCGTCGGCGCGCTGTACCTGTTCTACCTTGCCTGGCAGAGCTGGCAGCAATCGCGCCTGCCCTCGGTGGGCGCGGAAGTTCCCCAGGCTGCACCCGTGCCGCGTTTCCGTGCGCTGTTCGGGCGCGCGTTTATGTTAGGTGCCAGCAATCCGAAAGACATCCTCTTCTTCGCCGCGTTCCTGCCGCAGTTCTTGAGTGCCGAGCAGCCGTTCCTGCCGCAGTTGCTGGTGATGATTGCAACCTGGACCGTACTGGATCTGCTGTGCAAGCTGGCTTATGGACTGGGGGCACAGGGCGCGGCGCGGTATCTGCGCAGCGGCAAGGGGCAAAGCTGGTTCAACCGGATCAGTGCCGGGTTGTTCGGCGGTGCGGGGGCCGCTTCCTTGCTCAGTAGCCACTGACACTTATTGTATCCGTAACTCCAGTTCCCCCTGCCCTGCAGCCCTCCTGATCCGAATCACTCAGGAGGGCCTCATATCAATTTAATCGCAGCTAGACATATATACCGCACGCCAGTGAACTTACTTCATCAACATTCACTTTCAGAAGCAAGCATCGTGCGATTACACGACTTGCAATGCTGACCACGTCGCTCTTTGGCCTGTTTGCCAGGGTCAAAGCGTTAAATCAGTACTTCTTCAGAGTGAAATCAATGGCCAAGCCCCCCAAAATAGTTCCTGGTTCCAATTCCACCGGTCTGCCCTCTACCCCTGCAAGACCGGCGACGGCGGATAACTCGACCCTCGCAGACCTGTTCAATATCGGTATCCCTGGCACGCATGTGCAAGGCGCCGATATGGCAACGGGCACGCATTTATCAGCTGTTTCGCCAGGCGCAGGCACTCATCAGCCATCCGTCCTGGTGAGCGATATACCGGGCACAGGGCCCAGTTCGGTGGGAGCCTACCTCAGATCGATTACCTGGCCTGCGGATCAGACTCATCTGTTGCGTCCCATCGGAAACGATACCGGGCTTTTCGCAAGTTCGGACGGCAAGACCTACGCCAACCTTGGAGAAGAAGGCCATGTGCTGGTCGTGCCCAGGTACCAGGTTCCCTTGCCCGACGCATCAGGTGTGCCAGGCCCGTTTCTGACGAAAGTCGAAGGTCAAACGCTTTGGCGCATCGAACTTCCTTACTGGCTCTCGGTAGGACTTGGTGCAAATACCCAAGCTCAGGCGGGTGCTGTAGCCGGGAGGCCATCACCGCCCACATTCGTTCCTCCACACCTTGCCAGCCTGCTGACAAAAGCGGAAAGCTCCGAGGATGGAATCCGTTACGACAAGCACAAAAGATCCTATGTCGATATGCAAGAAGGCACCGTCCTGGTTCGCAAGAACGGAGACGGCCACTATCAGGTGAGTTCTCTCAGTGAGTTGATCCCGTCCGGTGCACTGCTCGAACGGATTCCCGGAACGAAACTTTGGCGACCTGTAATAAAGACTGTCGCCGAGCCTGGTGAGGCTGCTCCCGGCCCGAGCAAACGTCCGCACCCGGATGAAGAAAGCAGCCGCTCCGCCGATACAGACATCATTGCCGACGACCTTCTTTCGAATGAATCGATCGCGCTGGATCTTTCCTACGGCCAGTGGAGAAACTGGGGGAAAAGCACTCAGCCTCAATCAGGTCAATCCATAGAAATAGACGGGCTTCACTATCCCATTGTGCCTCAAGTCATGCAGCCAGAGACTCGTCTGGTCTATCTGGAACATCCGGGATTCTCGCCGGCGCGATATGACGCTTTCGAACGGATGCTGTTGGACAATCCATCGCTTCAACCAAAATGGGTCATTAAAAAGGATGACCAGTGGAAGGTTGTGGAAAAACGCCTTCCGTTTGAAATGTCCCTGTCGCAATACGTCGGCAGCACCTTCAGGTATTTGTCGGATCATTCAGCAAGCACGGTCGCAAGAGCAGTGTTCGATCAATCCAGTCAGTTCGCAGCCATCGACGCGCATGGGCTCGCGCTGATGGGTCGGACATTTCACCACTGGGTAGATAGAACCAGCGTCGATGCGCCCCGTCGAGAGTTGGCCGACCCGTTGATGATGCTCCCAGTGCTGCCCACGACCCTCAGCGGCACCGACGCCATCATTTCACTGCCCACGCCATCGGCTGCATTGCAGCGACTCGACTTTGATCCAGCACGTATCCCTCAAGCATGGGGTGATTATTTGGCGAATGCGCCCGGCACCAGTCTTCGAAGCCTGTTCAGCACTGTTTTGGAAGATAACGGCTATAGCGTGAATCGTACGACACGCCTGCTCAGCGAGGACGCGTTGCTGTTTCACCGGGAAGGTCTTGATGCTGTATTCGTGTTGAGGTTCCCCGCCACTTCACTCCTGGGAAACATGAAACGCCCCGTTGTGCCCGGCTCCGAACTGAGCGATCCGGCGTACAGGGCCAGAATTGGCGAAACGCAGTGGCAGGAACTGGCCAGGCATCTTGACCTGGACAAAGTCATCTACTTGCTGGGCGGCACTCAACCAAGGGGCCCAGATCAAACCACCCTCTTCATTGTCAGGGAAAGTTGACGCCGCGTCCCCGGCGCCCCTTGCCTGTGAAGGCTGGCAGGCCCGCTTGACGTTCTCATGGATCCCCGTGAGAACGACACCCCCTGCGCCTTGCGTGGCAAAAAAAAGCCCGCAGTGTGAGCGGGCGAAAGACCAAAGAAGCTATATGCGCAGTCGCTTCCAGGTTGAGGCAGCTGCTTGGGGATCAGCTGCCGCGGTACGTGGAATAGCTGTAGGGCGAGATCAGCAGCGGCACATGGTAGTGATCCTGCTCGGCAGAGATGCCAAACCGCAGCACCACTACATCCAGAAACGCCGGCTCCGGAAGCTGCACGCCACGGGCGCGGTAGTAATCGCCCGCATGAAACTGAACCTGATAGACCCCGGAGCGGTAGTCATCGCCTTGCAGCAGCGGTGCATCGACACGGCCATCGCTGTTGGTAATCGCGCTGGCGACCAGTTCCAGCTGCGAGCCTTCAACGCGGTACAGCTCGACCTTGATCGAGCTGCCCGGGCAACCGTGTGCAGCGTCCAAAACGTGTGTAGTCAAACGTCCCATTGATTCTGCGCGCCTGGCCGCCCAGGGCAGTCAGGCCTCGCGCCTCCCGAAGTCAGTTGAAAAGGAGACCGCACCGGTTCGGAGCACGAAACGCTGCGGCGAGGGATTGATTAAGACACTTTTCAAAAAAATTGTACACAATAAAAACGACATTTTTCCCGCCACCCCCGCCATCCGGGGATTCCCGACGAATTAGTCCGCGCACCATGAATCAAAAGGACCTCCTATCCATTAGCTGACCGATCAGGCAGGTTTCTTGCTAGTTTCTTGCTGGAAGGAGCCAGGATGACCGTTAGCGAAAAATGCGAAAAAACAGGCTTACAATATGGACATAAAGTTGTATACAATCAGTCCATCGCTGTGACACCAGCCTGTCACCCCAACACCAGGGCTGTCACACAACCTGTCAACACGAACAAGAAGGAAGACTGCAGTGAGCGCTGACTATCCACGCGACCTGATCGGTTACGGCAGTAACCCTCCTCACCCACACTGGCCGGGCAACGCCCGTATCGCCCTGTCCTTCGTGCTCAATTACGAGGAAGGTGGCGAGCGCAATATCCTGCACGGCGACAAGGAATCCGAAGCCTTCCTGTCGGAAATGGTCTCGGCGCAGCCCCTGCAAGGCGCTCGCAACATGAGCATGGAATCCCTGTACGAGTATGGCAGCCGTGCCGGCGTCTGGCGGATTTTGAAACTGTTCAAGGAATTCGACATCCCGCTGACCATCTTCGCCGTGGCCATGGCCGCGCAGCGCCACCCGGATGTGATCCGTGCCATGGTCGATGCCGGCCACGAGATCTGCAGCCACGGCTATCGCTGGATCGACTACCAGTACATGGACGAAGCCCAGGAACGCGAGCACATGCTCGAGGCGATCCGCGTGCTCACCGAAATCACTGGCGAGCGGCCACTGGGCTGGTACACCGGCCGCACCGGGCCCAATACCCGTCGACTGGTGATGGAAGAAGGCGGTTTCCTCTACGACTGCGACACCTACGACGACGACCTGCCCTACTGGGAACCGAACAACCCGACCGGCAAACCGCACCTGGTGATCCCGTACACCCTGGACACCAATGACATGCGCTTCACCCAGGTCCAGGGTTTCAACAAGGGCGACGATTTCTTCGAGTACCTGAAAGATGCGTTCGACGTGCTGTACGCCGAAGGCGCCGAAGCACCGAAAATGCTGTCGATCGGCCTGCACTGCCGTCTGATCGGCCGTCCGGCGCGCCTGGCCGCGCTCAAGCGTTTTATCGAATACGCTAAAAGTCATGAACAGGTGTGGTTCAGCCGGCGCGTCGACATCGCTCGCCACTGGCATGAAACCCACCCGTATCAAGGGGCCGCGAAATGAGCCAGTTCCAAACCCTGAAGCCCTCGACCCTGAGCCGCGACGCCTTTGTCGCTGCTTTCGCCGACATCTACGAACATTCGCCATGGGTGGCCGAGAAGGCCTTCGACCTGGGCCAGGACGCTTCGATCGATGAGATCGAAACCCTGCACCAGCGCATGAGCGACATCCTGTTGAGCGCCGATCACGCCAGTCAGCTGGCACTGATCAACGCTCACCCGGACCTGGCAGGCCGTGCGGCCGTCCAGGGCCAGCTGACCGCGGCCAGCACTGAAGAACAGTCTGGCGCGGGTATTCACCAATGCACGGCCGAAGAGTTTTCTCGCTTCACCGAGCTGAACGAAGCCTACAAAGCCAAGTTCAAGTTTCCCTTCATCATGGCGGTAAAAGGCAGCAACCGGCATCAGATCCTCGCAGCGTTCGAAACGCGCATCCACAACCCGGTCGACACCGAGTTCAAATGCGCGCTGGCGGAGATCAACAAGATCGCCCTGTTCCGATTACTGACCCTATAGCAAGCCTGGCCCGACGTTGATGAACGCAAATGACGCCCCGGGCCCTGCAAGCATCCCAAGCCAACTTATTAAAGGCAGACAAGAAGAATGAAAGCTTACGCCGTACCTTTCGAGAAGTTCGTCAACCTGGCCGACGCCCGCCTGGGCACCAAGATCATCTCGGTCACCGATGACTGGTTCGCTGATGCAAACCGTCTGTTCCAGCCGACCCCGGCCGTGTGGAAGGAGGGCGTGTTCGATGACAACGGCAAGTGGATGGACGGCTGGGAGTCGCGCCGCAAGCGCTTCGAAGGTTACGACAGCGCAGTGATCCGCCTGGGCGTACCGGGCTCGATCAAAGGCGTGGACATCGACACTTCATTCTTCACCGGCAACTTCCCGCCATCGGCCTCACTGGAAGCCTGCTTCCTCGCTTCGGGCGAGCCGGACGACAACACCCAGTGGACTGAAGTGCTGCCCGCGGTCGAGTTGCAGGGCAACAGCCACCACTACCACGAAATCAGCAACGACCAGGCCTTCAGCCACCTGCGTTTCAACATCTACCCGGATGGCGGCGTGGCCCGTCTGCGTGTGTACGGCATTCCGTTCCGCGACTGGTCCGCTGTCGGCGACAACGAGCAAGTCGACCTGGCTGCAGCCCTCAACGGTGGCCGCGCCCTCGCCTGCTCCGACGAACACTTCGGCCGCATGAGCAACATCCTCAACCCGGGCCGCGGCATCAACATGGGCGACGGCTGGGAAACCGCACGTCGCCGTACCCCTGGCAATGACTGGGTGATCGTCGCGCTGGGGCATGCCGGCGAGATCGAGAAAGTCATCGTCGACACCCTGCACTTCAAGGGCAACTACCCGGACACCTGCTCGATCCAAGGCGCGTTCGTCAAGGGCGGCACCGACAGCCAGATCGAAACCCAATCGCTGTTCTGGCGCGAACTGCTGCCGGCGCAGAAACTGGAAATGCACGCCGAACACACCTTCGCCGAGCAGATCAAGGCACTGGGGCCGATCACCCACATCCGCCTGAATGTATTCCCGGATGGTGGTGTGAGCCGCCTGCGCGTATTGGGTAAGGTCGCTAAATAAGCGCGCCGCTCGCGGGCAAGCCTCGCTCCTACAGGTATCACCGACCGTAGGAGCGAGGCTTGCCCGCGAAGACGCCAGAACAAACAACATTGAATTCGGAAAAGAAGACCAGCATGCGCACATTGACGATTGAACCGCTGACCAAAGAAGCCTTCGCCCCTTTCGGTGACGTGATCGAAACCGACGGCAGCGATCACTTCATGATCAACAACGGTTCGACGATGCGCTTTCACAAACTGGCGACGGTGGAAACCGCCACGCCAGAGGACAACGCGATCATCAGCATCTTCCGCGCCGACGTGCAGGACATGCCGCTGACCGTCTGCATGCTGGAGCGTCACCCGCTGGGCAGCCAGGCTTTCATTCCGCTGCTCGGCAACCCTTTTCTGATCGTGGTCGCGCCACTTGGCGATGAACCTGTATCAGGCTTGGTCCGCGCCTTCGTCACCAACGGCAGGCAGGGCATTAATTACCATCGCGGCGTCTGGCACCACCCGGTGCTGACGATCGAAAAGCGGGATGACTTCCTGGTGGTTGATCGCAGTGGCACAGGCAATAACTGCGATGAGCATTTTTTCAAAGAGGATGAGCGTTTGATCCTTGCCCCCCACCAATAAGAGAAGGTCTGATCACTCGACAACAGAGTGACAGGCGAGAGGTAAAGACTGTGGAAGCACATCTGTTGGAATGGCTGAACCTGAGCGTGCGCTGGGTTCACATGATTACTGGCGTGGCCTGGATCGGTGCGTCGTTCTATTTCGTCTGGCTGGAGAACAACCTCAACCGGGTCAACCCGAAAAGCGGCCTGGCCGGCGATTTGTGGGCGATCCATGGCGGCGGTATCTATCACCTGGAAAAATACAAGCTGGCCCCACCCACCATGCCGGACAACCTGCACTGGTTCAAATGGGAAGCCTACTTCACCTGGCTGTCGGGGATCGCGCTGCTGTGCGTGGTGTTCTACTCCAACCCGACCCTGTACCTGCTCGCTCCGGGCAGCAGCCTGACCGGCCCTGAAGGTGTTCTGCTGGGCATCGGTTCGTTGTTCGTCGGCTGGTTCGTCTACTCCTTCCTCTGCGACTCGGCCCTGGGTAAACGCCCTGCCCTGCTCGGTTTCATCCTGTTCGTGCTGATCATTGGCGCCGCCTACGGCTTCAGCAAGGTGTTCAGCGGTCGTGGTGCCTACCTGCACGTCGGCGCGATCATCGGCACCATCATGGTCGGCAACGTGTTCCGCATCATCATGCCGGCGCAACGGGCACTGGTGGCGGCGATCGCCGAGAACCGCACGCCCGATCCGGCGCTGCCGGCCAAAGGCCTGCTGCGTTCGCGTCACAACAACTACTTCACCTTGCCGGTGCTGTTCATCATGATCAGCAACCACTTCCCGAGCACCTATGGCAGCCAGTACAACTGGCTGATCCTGGCCGGGATCGCGGTGCTGGCGGTGTTGGTGCGTCACTACTTCAACACCCGTCACGACAGCCACAAATATGCCTGGACCCTGCCCGTGGCAGCGGTGGGCATGATTTGCCTGGCTTATGTGTCCGGTCCGAAGCCGATGTCCAGCGCGCCTGAAGTGGCCAACGCCCCAGCGAAGATCCAATACCAGCCTCTGCCGGAAACAGCAGTGGGCGGTGGTTTGAAACCGGCAGAAGCAAAACCCGCAGAAGCGCCTGCCACCGCACCGGCGCAAGCGTCCAACGCAGGTCCTGGCTTTGACAAGGTGCACAACGTGATTCAGGAACGCTGCACGGTCTGTCATTCGGCCAAACCGACCAGCCCGCTGTTCAGTGCGGCACCGGCGGGCGTGATGTTCGATACCCCCGAGCAGATCCGTCAGAACGCTGCGCGGATCCAGGCGCAAGCCGTCACCAGTCAGATCATGCCGCTGGGCAACATCACCCAGATGACCCAGCAGGAACGTGACCTGATTGGTGCGTGGATTGTGCAGGGTGCTCCGACTCAATAATCGCTGAAAGCTTCGCGGGCAAGCCTCGCTCCTACGGATATGCAGTGTCCCTGTAGGAGCGAGGCTTGCCCGCGAACGGCCGCAACGCGGTCTACCTGTTGCAAATAATCACAAGAATAAAAAAGATCCGAGGTGTTGCATGTCCGAGCTATCCGAAGCCCGCATCCCCGACGCACCCGCCATTCAGCGTTTGCCCCTTTTGCAACTGATCCTGGTCGGCCTGCAACACGTCTTGCTGATGTACGGCGGAGCCATCGCCGTGCCGCTGATCATCGGACAGGCCGCTGGCCTGAGTCGTGAAGAAATCGCCTTCCTGATCAACGCCGACCTGCTGGTCGCCGGGATCGCCACCATCGTCCAATCGCTGGGCATCGGCCCAATGGGCATCCGCATGCCGGTGATGATGGGCGCCAGTTTCGCGGCTGTCGGCAGCATGGTGGCGATGGCCGGCATGCCGGGCATCGGCATGCAGGGGATCTTCGGCGCGACCATCGCCGCCGGGTTCTTCGGCATGCTCATCGCGCCGTTCATGTCCAAGGTCGTCCGCTTCTTCCCGCCGCTGGTGACCGGCACGGTCATTACCTCGATCGGTTTGTCGCTGTTCCCCGTGGCGGTGAACTGGGCCGGTGGCGGCGCTGGCGCCGCACAATTCGGCTCGCCGATTTACCTCGCCATCGCCGCCCTGGTGCTGGCCACCATTCTGCTGGTTCATCGCTTCATGCGCGGTTTCTGGGTCAACATTTCCGTGCTGATCGGCATGTGCCTGGGCTACGTGATCTGCGGCTTGATCGGCATGGTCGACCTCAGCGGCATGGCCCAGGCGCCGTGGCTGCAAATCGTCACCCCCCTGCATTTCGGCATGCCGAAGTTCGAGCTCGCGCCGATTCTTTCCATGTGCCTGGTGGTGGTGATCATCTTCGTCGAGTCCACCGGGATGTTCCTTGCGCTGGGCAAGATCACCGGCCAGGAAGTCTGCCCGCGTATGCTGCGTCGCGGTTTGCTCTGCGATGCCGGCGCCTCGTTCTTCGCCGGGTTCTTCAACACCTTCACCCACTCCTCCTTCGCCCAGAATATCGGCCTGGTGCAGATGACGGGCGTGCGTTGCCGCTCGGTGACGATCGTTGCCGGCGGTTTGCTGGTGGTGCTGAGCCTGCTGCCGAAAGCGGCCTTCCTGGTGGCGTCGATTCCACCGGCGGTATTGGGCGGTGCAGCCATCGCGATGTTCGGCATGGTCGCCGCCACCGGCATCAAGATTCTTCAGGAAGCCGACATCGGTGACCGTCGCAACCAGTTGCTGGTGGCGGTCAGCATCGGCATGGGGTTGATCCCGGTGGTGCGCCCGGAATTCTTCGCGCACCTGCCGTTGTGGATGAGCCCGATTACCCACAGCGGCATCGCGATGGCGACCTTGAGTGCGCTGGCGCTGAACCTGCTGTTCAACATCCTCGGCGGCGCCGAACGCGCGGCCATCAACGATTGCCACGCGCACCCGCATTGACCCGGTAACGCCGCCCCCCCCTGTGGGAGCCGGCTTGCCGGCGAAGGCGGTGTGTCAGACAACATAGATGGTGAAAGTTGCGGCCTCTTCGCTGGCACGCCAGCTCCTACAGAGGTCAGTGGCTGCCTGCGCCTCAAACAATAAAAACAAGAGGGAGCAACAGATGATTCGGACACAGACAAACATGGTGTTGTGCGGCGGTCTTCTGGTCGCCAGTCAGGCCATGGCCGGCGATTTACTGCTGTGGCAAACCAACAGCCTGAGCTACCTGTATGGCAAGGACTTCGCGGTCAATCCGTCGATCCAGCAAACGGTGACGTTCGAGCATGCCGACCGCTGGAAGTACGGCGACAATTTCCTGTTCGTCGACAGCACGTATTACAACGGCGAGAAGGATCGAAACAAAGGCGTTCACGCCTATTACGGCGAGTTCAGTCCGCGCCTCTCCTTCGGCAAAATCCTTGACCGCCGCGTCGAATTCGGCCCGATCAAGGACGTGTTGCTGGCCATGACCTACGAGAATGGCGAAGACGACACCGAGGCCTATCTGATCGGCCCCGGTTTCGACCTCGCGGTACCGGGCTTCAACTTTTTCACCTTGAACTTCTACTATCGCCAGACCGAAGGCTCGCGTCCCGGCGACGATGTCTGGCAGATCACGCCGGCCTGGTCCTACTCCCTGCCATTGGGCAACTCGAACCTGTTGATCGACGGCTACATCGACTGGGTCGTGGATAACGACCAGAACTCACATGGCACTTATCACGCCAACCTGCACTTCAACCCGCAGATCAAGTACGACCTGGGCAAGGCCATGGGCTGGCGGGAGAAACAGGTGTACGTCGGCGTCGAATACAGCTATTGGAAAGACAAATACGGCATCGAAAACAACGGCAACTTCGACACCAATGAGAACACCACCAGCCTGCTGGTGAAGGTGCACTTTTAAGATGACCCGCAACCGTGCCCCCGTCCTGTCATCGGTGCGCTGTTGCGGGGCACTTGAGACCTGGCCAAGGAGTCAGTATTCTCCGCCGCCGCCCGAATCCGCTTTAAAAAAAAGCCCGGATTTAATTCCTGACCAGAAAGCCAACTTATCCCGGCTCTGGACGGTATCAAGGCATTCCACCCCCCCTCTCAATCGACTGTTCTCGAACAGCCGAGCGGGAGTTTTTTTGCTTGTCGAACGCCTTGGCCCAGCGCTGTGCAACAGCACCGAAGCTGACCGATTGGATGAATTTTTACAGTTAAAGAAAAAGGCGCCAAACCAGAGCGCCGACCTTAGAAAAATAACGTGGAACACCAACTTTTTGGGAGCAACCGAATGAAACGTACGTGCACTAGCCTGATGCTCGCGGGATCCTTGCTGGCCGGTGGCCAGGCCATGGCCGCCGACCTGCTGCAATGGCAGAACAACAGCCTGACCTATCTGTATGGCAAGGACTTCCAGGTCAACCCGCGCATCCAGCAGACCGTCACCTTCGAACATGCCGACGCCTGGACCTATGGGGATAACTTTTTCTTCGTCGACAAGATCTTCTACAACGGTGAAAAAGACTTCAACGCCGGCCCGAACACCTATTACGGTGAGTTCCAGCCGCGCATTTCCCTGGGCAAGGTCCTCGACCAGAAAATCGAATTCGGCCCGATCAAAGACGTCCTGCTGGCCATGACCTACGAGTTCGGTGAAGGCGATACCGAGTCGTACCTGATCGGTCCGGGTTTCGACCTGGCCATCCCGGGCTTCGATTACTTCCAGCTGAACTTCTATCAGCGCCACACCGAAGGCAGCCGTGCGGGCGACAACGTCTGGCAGATCACGCCGGTGTGGTCCTACACCATTCCGGTCGGCGATTCGAACATCCTGATCGATGGTTTCATGGACTGGGTGGTGGATAACGACTCGAATTCCAAAGGCGACTACCACGCCAACCTGCACTTCAACCCGCAGGTTAAATATGACTTGGGCAAGGCGCTGAATTTTGGTGAGAAGCAGTTGTATGTGGGTGTGGAGTATGACTATTGGTCGGATAAGTATGGGATCAAGGATAGCCAGGTGTTCAAGACCGATCAGAGCACCACGAGCTTTTTGGTGAAGCTCCACTTCTGATTCAGTGGCGTTAGTGAGGACGCCATCGCGGGCAAGCCCGCTCCCACAGGGTTTTGAGTCGTTCACCTGATTGGCGAACGACACAACACCTGTGGGAGCGGGCTTGCTCCGGGCGGCGTTCCGACGATGGCCGCACTGCCGATTTCAAGCGGGAACCACAGATTCCGCCAACCCGAGAAACCGGGACAACTCACCCCGCTTGGCCAACGCATCCCGCCGCCCCAGTTCAATCAACTCGCTGCAATACCCCGCCTCGAACAGCAGATAACTCAACACCCCCGCCCCGCTGGTCTTGGTCGCCCCCGGCCCGCGCAGAAACAGGCGCAGTGCCGCCGGCAATTCCTGGCGATGGCGCGCGGCAATTTCATCGATCGGCTGGCTCGGTGAAATCACCAGCACCTCCACCGGCGCCACGCCGAGCGCACGGGTCGGTGTGCCGTCGGGCAACAGATGACCGAACTGATTCAGACGCTGCAGCAACTCGATGTCGCTTTCCAGACTGTCGATGAACGTGCTGTTGAGCATGTGCCCGCCAATCTGCGCCAGGGTCGGCTGCTGACCGGTGTAGGCGCGTTGCAGCGGCTGCTGCGGGTCGACACCGCGGGGGTTGCCGCTGACGCCCACCACCAGCACCCGGCTGGCACCCAGGTGCAGGGCCGGGCTGATCGGTGCCGACTGGCGTACCGCGCCATCGCCGAAATACTCTTCGCCGATTTTTACCGGAGCGAAGAGCAAGGGAATGGCGGAACTCGCCAGCAGATGTTCGACCGTCAATTGGGTCGGCACGCCGATTCGTCGATGGCGCAACCAGGCGTCGATGGTGCCGCCGCCCTGATAAAACGTGACGGCCTGACCGGACTCGTAACCGAACGCGGTCACCGCCACTGCCTGCAGCTGCTTCTGCGCAATGGCTTGGTCAATCCCGGTCATGTTCAATTTGTCGTTAAGCAACCCGCGCAGCGGAGAACTGTTGAGCAGGGCCACCGGAACCTGGGCGCCGATGCCCATCAGGTTGTGACTGACAAAACGGCTGGCCTGATGGATCACACCGGGCCAGTCACTGCGCAATACCAGGTGACTGCGAAAGCCCTGCCAGAACGCGGTAAGCGCTTCGATGGCGCCGCGAAAATCCATCGCCCCACTGGCCAGGCTGACCGCGTTGATCGCCCCGGCCGACGTGCCGACGATTACCGGAAACGGATTGCTGGCACCCACCGGCAGCAGTTCGGCAATCGCCGCCAGCACACCGACCTGATAGGCCGCCCGGGCCCCGCCACCGGAAAGAATCAAGCCTGTGACCGGTTCAGCAGGACTCATGGCAATCTCCATCGTGCTGGATCGGATGTCATTGCTCCAATCCTGCCTAATACAATACCTGTAGGAGCGAGCTTGCTCGCGAAGGTCGTCAACGATGACGTTCGCAGCCTGACACCCCGCGGTGCTCTCAAGTTTTTCGCGAGCAATCGAGCGTCGACCGGCTGCTCCTACAGGGGTCGATCAACCGCGTTTCGCGTACAGCTTGGGCTCGCCCGGCGGTCGGCTCTTGAAGCGGCGATGGGCCCACAGGTATTGCTGCGGACATTCGCGCAACACGCCTTCGACCCACTGATTGATGCGAATGCAATCGGCTTCTTCGCTCTCGCCGGGGAAACCCTCGAGCGGCGCATGGATCACCAGTCGATAACCGCTGCCGTCCGCCAGGCGCTCCTGGGTGAACGGCACCACCAGCGACTTGCCCAGCCGGGCAAACTTGCTGGTGGCGGTGACGGTCGCGGCCTGAATGCCGAACAGCGGCACGAAGATACTTTGTTTGGCGCCGTAGTCCTGGTCCGGTGCGTACCAGATGGCCCGGCCGGCCCGCAGCAGTTTGAGCATGCCCCGCACGTCGTCGCGCTCCACCGCCAGCGAGTCGAGGTTGTGCCGCTCGCGACCACGACGCTGGATATAGTCGAACAACGGATTCTTGTGCTCGCGGTACATGCCGTCGATGGTGTGTTGCTGGCCGAGCAACGCCGCGCCGATTTCCAGCGTGGTGAAATGCACGGCCATCAGGATCACGCCCTTGCCTTCGCGCTGGGCCTTTTGCAAGTGCTCCAGCCCTTCGACATGGGCCAGTTTCGCCAGGCGTTCCCGCGACCACCACCAGCTCATGGCCATCTCGAAGAAGGCGATGCCGGTGGAGGCGAAGTTATCCTTGAGCAGGCGCTTGCGCTCGGCGGCGGTTTTTTCTGGGAAACACAGCTCCAGATTGCGCTTGGCAATGCGCCGTCTGTCGCCGGCCACTCGATACATCAATGCACCCAGGGCGCGACCGATTGCCAGCAATGCCGGGTACGGCAACTGGACAATCAGCCACAACAGCCCCAGCCCGCACCACAGCGGCCAGAAACGCGGAGAAATAAATGCTGTTCGAAAACGCGGACGATCCATTAAAGCTTCCGTCAAGACAGTGGCCGCGCATTCTACATCGTTCGACCCGGCTTGCGGCCCGCGGGCGTTCTCGTTATAAGTCTCGGCACTTTTAGTGACAAGCCGTTGTATGCCGACATGAGCAAAATCGATCCGCTAGACCAAGATCCCGTGTTCCAGTTGAAGGGCAGCATGCTTGCCATCACGGTGCTGGAACTGGCCCGTAACGACCTCGAGAACCTCGATCGGCAACTGGCCGCCAAGGTGGCCCAGGCGCCCAACTTCTTCAGTAACGCGCCGTTGGTGCTGGCCCTGGACAAACTGCCGCCCCACGAAGGCGCCGTCGATCTGCCAGGCCTGATGCGCATTTGCCGCCAGCACGGCCTGCGCACCCTGGCGATCCGCGCCAGCCGAATCGAGGACATCGCCGCCGCCATCGCGGTCGACCTCCCGGTGCTGCCACCGTCCGGTGCCCGGGAACGTGCGCTGGACCCGCACGAAGGCGAGGTAAAGAAAAAACCGGAAAAACCGCCGGAGCCAACGATCAAGCCGACCAAGATCATCACGTCGCCCGTACGCGGTGGCCAGCAGATTTATGCCCAGGGTTGCGATCTGGTAGTGGTCTCGTCGGTCAGTCCCGGGGCGGAACTTCTCGCCGATGGGAACATCCATGTATACGGCCCGATGCGTGGTCGTGTATTGGCCGGGGTCAAAGGCGACACCAAAGCCAGGATTTTCTGCCAGCAGATGAGCGCTGAACTAGTCTCCATTGCAGGTCACTACAAAGTTTCGGAGGATCTGCGTCGCGACCCTTTGTGGGGATCGGGCGTGCAGGTCAGCCTGTCGGGCGATGTGTTGAACATCATTCGGCTTTAACGGATACTGCCGCATTTTCCAAGCATCTCTAAAACGCAGCGAAAACGGCTCAAACGAAGTAGGAAAAAGGCTACAAGTAGTGTTTACCGCAAGTAAGTGCCGCTCTGAACCGGATTCCAGCCAAGGCTGTCCGACTGCAGTAGTTTTTCAAGAGATGTTTTTCAGGGGCTAAATGTCCTTTTTCCTTAGGGGTGAAACACCTTGGCCAAGATTCTCGTGGTTACATCCGGCAAGGGTGGTGTGGGTAAGACCACCACCAGCGCCGCTATCGGTACCGGCCTCGCTCTGCGTGGTCACAAAACAGTCATCGTCGACTTCGACGTCGGCCTGCGTAACCTCGACCTGATCATGGGTTGCGAGCGTCGCGTGGTGTATGACTTCGTCAACGTGGTGAACGGCGAAGCCAACCTGCAGCAAGCCCTGATCAAGGACAAGCGCCTTGAGAACCTCTACGTCCTGGCCGCCAGTCAGACCCGCGACAAAGACGCGCTGACTGTCGAAGGCGTGGAAAAAGTCCTGATGGCGCTCAAGGCAGACTTCGAATTCGTCGTCTGCGATTCCCCGGCCGGCATCGAGAAAGGTGCTCACCTGGCGATGTATTTCGCCGATGAAGCGATCATCGTGACCAACCCGGAAGTGTCCTCGGTACGTGACTCGGACCGCATGCTTGGCCTGCTGGCCAGCAAGTCGCGACGCGCTGAAAACGGCGAAGAGCCGATCAAGGAACACTTGTTGTTGACCCGTTACAACCCACAACGGGTCAGTGACGGCGAAATGCTCGGCGTCGAAGACGTCAAGGAAATCCTGGCGGTCGCCCTGCTGGGTGTCATTCCGGAATCCCAGGCGGTACTCAAGGCTTCCAACTCCGGCGTGCCGGTGATTCTCGACGATCAGAGCGACGCCGGCCAGGCGTACAGCGATGCGGTCGATCGCCTGCTGGGTAAAACCGTGGAACATCGCTTCCTCGATGTCACGAAGAAGGGATTCTTCGAGCGCTTGTTTGGAGGTAGGTAAATGAACATTTTTGACTTCTTTCGTGCCAACAAGAAGCCAAGTACCGCCTCGGTAGCGAAAGAGCGTCTACAGATCATCGTGGCGCATGAACGCGGCCAGCGCAGTACGCCGGATTACTTGCCAGCCTTGCAGAAGGAACTGGTGGAAGTGATCCGCAAGTACGTCAATATCGGGTCCGATGACGTGCACGTCGCTCTGGAAAACCAGGGCAGCTGCTCGATCCTGGAACTCAATATCACCCTGCCGGATCGCTGAGTCGATCCGAAAGGAGCCACGGCGGCTCAGACTTTCCCGCATTCCGTAGGAGCGAAGCTTGCTCGCGAAGCCGGCAACCCGGTCTACCTGATAGACCGAGGTGATGCTTTCGCGAGCAAGCTTCGCTCCTACGGGGTGCCAAGGGGTCTGAGCCGCCGTTGGCGTTTGTTACGAGGCTGTTTTAATGCCGCTGTCCAACATCCGCATCATCCATCAGGACGCCGCCGTATTGGTGGTGGATAAACCGACCCTGCTGCTTTCCGTCCCTGGCCGGGCCGACGACAACAAGGACTGCCTGATTACCCGCCTGCAAGAAAACGGCTACCCGGAAGCGCGAATCGTCCATCGACTGGATTGGGAAACGTCCGGCATTATTCTGCTGGCCCGTGATCCGGACACTCATCGCGAGCTGTCTCGGCAATTTCACGACCGCGAAACCGAAAAAGCCTACACCGCATTGTGCTGGGGCCAACCGGCACTCGACAGCGGCAGCATCGATCTGCCCCTGCGTTACGACCCGCCGACCAAACCACGCCACGTGGTGGACCATGAGTTCGGCAAGCATGCCCTGACCTTCTGGCGCGTGCTGGAACGTTGCGGCGACTGGTGCCGCGTCGAACTGACACCGATCACCGGCCGCTCCCATCAACTGCGCGTGCACATGCTGTCCATCGGTCATCCGCTGTTGGGTGACGGGCTCTATGCGCATGAACAGGCCCTGGCCGCCTGGCCGCGCCTGTGCCTGCACGCCAGCATGCTCAGCTTCACCCATCCGCAAACCGGCGAACGCTTGCGCTTCGAATGCCCGGCACCGTTTTAAGCACACCGCTTCAGAGAAAGGATAGTTATCCGGATGAGTTGTACCGATTTCCTGGCGATACCCGTCGAAAAAACCCGACACCAGTTGCTTTACCTGATCTACGGCGACCATGAGGTGTATCGGCGGGAAGCCAAGTTCAGCATTTTGACCGCGCTGTCCCACGCCAGGAACGGCAAGTTGCCGAGCATCAGAATCCTCACGGATCGTCCGCAGGACTATGCCGGCTGGCCAGTGGAAACCGTCACCCTGACCCAGGAAACCCTGACCCTGTGGCAAGGCGCAAACGGCTACCACCATCGCCGCAAGGCCTGCGCGATTGCCTATGGGCTGACGCTGGCGCAAAAGACCTTGTTCATCGACACCGACACCTTGTTCCTGCGCGACCCGATGCAGATCCTTGATCGGATTGAACCGGGGCACTACCTGATGGACCGGTTCGAATACCACTGGAAAAACGTCCACGAACGCCCCGACTACAGGAAGCTCGGCGGTTGCCTGCGCGCCCGGGGCGTCACCGCGGATAACGGTTTCAAGCTATTCAACAGCGGCGTGTGCGGCGTGACTGATCACGACACGGCGATGTTTGAAGCGTCCATCCAGTCCATCGACGAATGGACCCGCGACGGCTTCGACATTCACACCATCGAGCAGATCGCCCTGTCGTTCGCCCTGCACGGCAAACCTGTACGTGAAACCAAAAAGCACATCTATCACTACTTTGCCGATAAACGCTTTTTCCACGCGATGCAGGCGCTTTTCTTCACTCGGCATGGCGAGGCATTCAGTCAGAACCTGGTCGAACTGTGCCGTGGTGTACCGCGGGCGAAACCCTTTCCTTCGGCCTGGCAGCGGCTGAAAATAAAATGGAAGTTGCGCCACCAGCGCGGCCCGCTGAGAAAGGTCGGGCGCGATCTGCTGTACGGCAGCGCGGCACCCGATCACCCGTACTACACGGCTTGCCGCCACGAGTGGTGGGAAAGTGCCTCGCGGGAGGTTCTTCGTTGGGACCGCAGCCGTCAGAAAAAGCTGCTGGAGACGAAGCAGGGCTGGCCTGCGCAACTGCCCCGGCCGGAAAAGCCCGAGGATGAGCGGATCATCATGAAGTACCTGATAAATCGGCTCGAGGCGGCGAGCTGACGTGAGCGGTTCACGTCATGCCCAAAGCCCCCGACCAATACGTTAAACTGGCTCCACTGCTGTCTGGAGCTATTTATGCGCGAAGAGTTGAACCAAGGCCTGATCGACTTCCTCAAGGCCTCCCCTACCCCCTTTCATGCCACCGCCAGCCTTGTTCAACGCCTGGAAGCGGCCGGCTTCCAACGCCTGGACGAGCGCGAGCCCTGGACCACCGAAGCCCATGGGCGTTACTACGTCACCCGTAACGACTCTTCGATCGTTGCGATCAAGATGGGCCGTCACTCGCCGCTGCACGGCGGGATTCGCCTGGTCGGCGCCCACACCGACAGCCCATGCCTGCGGGTCAAGCCCCAGCCGGAACTGCAACGCCAGGGCTTCTGGCAACTGGGCGTGGAAGTGTATGGCGGCGCACTGCTGGCGCCGTGGTTCGATCGCGATCTGTCGCTGGCCGGTCGCGTGACCTTTCGCCGCGACGGCAAGGTCGAGAGTCAGCTGGTCGACTTCAAGGCTCCGATCGCCACGATCCCGAACCTGGCCATTCACCTCAATCGCGAAGCCAATATGGGTTGGGCCATCAACGCCCAGACCGAGCTGCCACCGATCCTCGCGCAATTTGCCGGTGACGAACGGGTCGACTTCCGCGCCGTGCTCACCGACCAGCTTGCCCGGGAACACGGGCTGAACGCCGACGTGGTGCTGGATTACGAGCTGAGCTTCTACGACACCCAGAGCGCCGCGATCATTGGCCTGCATGGCGACTTCATCGCCGGTGCGCGCCTGGACAACCTGCTGTCATGCTACGCCGGCCTGCAAGCCTTGCTGACGACCGAGACCGACGAAACCTGCGTGCTGGTGTGCAATGATCACGAAGAAGTGGGCTCCAGCTCCGCTTGCGGTGCCGATGGCCCGATGCTCGAGCAAACCCTGCGTCGCCTGTTGCCCGAGGGTGATGAATTCGTACGGACCATTCAGAAATCCCTGCTGGTCTCGGCCGACAATGCCCACGGCGTGCACCCCAACTACGCCGACAAGCACGACGCCAACCACGGCCCGAAACTCAATGCCGGCCCGGTGATCAAGGTCAACAGCAACCAGCGCTACGCCACCAACAGCGAAACCGCCGGGTTCTTCCGCCACTTGTGCATGGCCGAAGAAGTGCCGGTGCAGAGCTTCGTGGTGCGCAGCGACATGGGCTGCGGCTCGACCATCGGCCCGATCACCGCCAGCCACCTGGGCGTGCGCACCGTCGACATCGGCTTGCCGACGTTCGCCATGCACTCGATCCGCGAGCTGTGCGGCAGCCATGACCTGGCGCACCTGGTCAAGGTGCTGGGCGCGTTCTACGCCTGCCGCGAGTTGCCGTAACCGCCCATGACCCTTGTAGGAGCGAGCTTGCTCCGGGCGGTGTTCCGACGAAGAACCTGAGAGCGCCACGGGGTGTCAGGTTTCAAGCGTTATCGTTCACGTCCATCGCGAGCAAGCTCGCTCCTACAGGGATTTGCGTAAACCTGCAGGAGCAAGCTCGCTCCTACAGTTGAAAAGCCACCTAGACTTCAATCATCCTTCCCGACAAGGCCGTCGCCCATGATCACGATGTCTTCGTTCCACGCCATGCTGATCCCGATTCTTGCCGGGATGATCATGCTGGCAATCGGCTTCAATTTCCGCGACAAGAACCTCGGCGTGTTCGCGATGTGGATCGGCATGCTGACGATCCTCGCCACCGTGGTGTTCAAGATCCTCGCCAAACTCAACGAATAAATCCTCACCCGGCTCGCATTGATTTTGACGGGCTCGTACACTCGGTCGATCCGCTCATCCGAGGTTGACCGCCTAGTGTTCGCTCGTCTTTTTGCTCTGCCTTCCCTTTTACTCGTCTGCCTGATGACGCTGCTGCCGCTGGTCCCTGCCCAGGCGGTCGGCTTGCCGGGCTTGCTCGGCGGCTCGGCGAAAGCCCAGCCCGAGGCGCAAGAACCCCTGGGCCAGTCCCTGGACGAAGTCATCAAGTCGCTGGAGAACGATCAGCAACGGACCCAGTTGCTGACCGACCTGAAAAAGCTGCGCGATGCTACCCTCAAAGCCCAGCCCGCTACTGAAGAAGGCGTTCTGGGCCTGATCGGCGGCACCCTGGCCAACTTCGAAAAACAGTTCTCCGGCGCCGACAGTCCGCTCACGCGCTGGACCCAAGAGTTCGAACTGGCCGAGGATGAACTGGCGGCGCTGCTGTTGCCGGCCAATGAATGGCTGCCGATCATCTTTGCCTTCGCCATGATCCTGATGATCTGGAGCCTGCTGGCCGCCGCGCTGATCTGGCTCGGGCACCGGGTGCGGATGCGCTTCGGCCTGACCGAAGAACTGCCGCAACACCCCAGGGCCCTGGACATGCTGCGCTTTGCCCTGCGCAAACTCGGGCCGTGGCTGATTGCCTTGGTGATCACGGTGTACATGAGCTACGCGCTGCCCTCGTCGCTGGGCAAAAGCCTGGCCATGGTGCTGGCCTATGCGCTGGTGGTCGGTACTTGTTTCTCGGCGATCTGCGTGATCGCGTTTTCCGTGCTCGACGGCCCGCACCGCCACCGCGCCTTGTACATCCTGCGCCATCAGGCCTTTCGGCCGCTGTGGCTGATCGGCAGCTTCGCCGCCTTCGGTGAAGCCCTGAGTGACCCGCGACTGGTCGCCAGCCTCGGCACTCACCTGGCGCATACCGCCGCGACGATCGCCAACGTGCTGGCGGCGCTGTCCACCGGCTTGTTCATCCTGCGGTTCCGCCGCCCGATCGCTCATCTGATCCGCAACCAACCGCTGTCCCGACGCCTGACCCGACGCGCCCTGAGCGACACCATCGATATTCTCGGCACCTTCTGGTACGTGCCGGCGCTGGTGCTGGTCGCCATCTCCCTGTTCGCCACGTTCGTCTCGGCCGGCGACACCAGCACGGCATTGCGTCAGTCGCTGATCTGCACCGTGCTGCTGGTGTTGTGCATGGTCATCAACGGGCTGGTGCGCCGCCATTCCCTCAAGCCCCAGCGCAGCGCCAAGCGTCATGCGCTGTACTCCGATCGCCTGAAAAGCTTCTTCTACACCCTCGCCCATCTGCTGGTGTGGCTGGTATTCATCGAGCTCGGCCTGCGGGTCTGGGGGCTGTCGTTCATCGCCTTCACTGAGGGCGAAGGCCATGAAATCAGCGTCAAACTGTTCAGCCTCGGCGGCACGCTGATTTTTGCCTGGCTGATCTGGATTCTCAGCGACACCGCCGTGCACCACGCCCTCACCCGCTCGCGCAAAGGCCTGGCCAATGCCCGCGCGCAGACGATGATGCCGCTGATCCGCAACGTGCTGTTCGTGGCCATTTTCATCATCGCGCTGATCGTCGCCCTGGCCAACATGGGCATGAACGTCACACCGCTGCTGGCCGGTGCCGGGGTGATCGGCCTGGCCATCGGTTTCGGTGCCCAGTCGCTGGTCGCCGACCTGATCACCGGGCTGTTCATCATCATCGAAGACTCCCTGGCCATCGACGACTACGTGGACGTCGGCGGCCACCTGGGCACCGTCGAAGGCCTGACCATCCGCACCGTGCGCCTGCGGGACATCGACGGCATCGTCCACACCATTCCGTTCAGCGAAATCAAAAGCATCAAGAACTACTCCCGGGAGTTCGGCTACGCGATCTTCCGGGTGGCGGTGCCGTCCAACATGGACATCGATAACGCGATCAAACTGATGCGCGACGTCGGGCAGAAGATGCGCAACGATCCGCTGCAACGGCGCAATATATGGTCGCCCCTGGAGATCCAGGGCGTCGAGAGCTTCGAGTCGGGCAACGCGATCCTGCGCGCCCGCTTCAAGACCGCACCGATCAAGCAGTGGGAGGTTTCCCGGGCGTTCAACCTGTCCCTCAAGCGCCATCTGGATGAGGCCGGGCTCGATCTGGCAACGCCACGCATGAGCGTGCAAGTGATCACGGCCGGTGGCGGCCAGGTTCAGGAATAGCACTTGAGAGCGGTTATCGAGTCATAGGCACTGAAGCCAGAAAAACAACAATCATGGAGATTACCCATGCAACTGACCCGCATTGCCCAAACTTGCATGCTGACCCTGTTCGGCGCACTGGCCGGCCACGCCGGCGCCGATACACTGGAAGGCGCGCGCACGCACATTGCCGAGCAGGCCAAGGCCCTGGAGCCCGAGCTGCTGGAAACCCGCCGCGACCTCCACGCCCACCCGGAACTGGGCAACACCGAAAAGCGCACCTCGGAATTGGTCGCCAAACAACTGCGGGCCATGGGCCTGGAGGTGAAAACCGGCGTCGCCCGCACTGGCGTGGTAGCCATCCTCAAAGGCGCCCTGCCCGGCCCGACCGTCGCGTTGCGCGCCGACATGGATGCGCTGCCGGTCAAGGAAGTCTCGGACCTGCCTTTCGCCTCGAAAGCCAAGGGCACCTACCTCGGCAAAGAAGTCGACGTGATGCACGCTTGCGGCCACGACGCGCACACCGCGATCCTGCTGAGCGCGGCGAAAATCCTCACCGGCATGCGCGACACCTTGCCCGGCACGGTGGTGTTCTATTTCCAGCCGGCAGAAGAAGGCCCGAGCGATTTCATCCCCGACGGTAAAAACACCTGGGGCGCAAAAATGATGATCGAAGAAGGCGTGATGAAGTCGCCGAAACCGGACGCGGTGTTTGGCCTGCACGTCTGGGCCGGCGTTCCCGCAGGCCGGATCGCCTATCGCGCAGGCCCGAACCTGGCCAGCTCCGATGACCTGCGCATCAAGATTCTCGGCAAGCAGACCCACGCCGGACGCCCGTGGGACGGCATCGACCCGATCACTGTCGGTGCGCAGACCATCGTCGGCCTGCAAACCGTGGTCAGCCGCCGTACCGACATCTCGTCGTATCCGTCGGTGGTCAGCATCGGCACGATCAACGGCGGCACCCGCTACAACATCATCCCCGAGTCCGTGGACATGAGCGGCACCATCCGCTCCTATGACTACGGGATCCGCCAGAAGCTGCACGCCGACGTGCGCCAGACCGTGGAGAAAATCGCCGAAAGCGGCGGTGCCAAGGCTGAAGTGACGATCATCGAGAAGTATGACCCGACGATCAATGACCCGGCGCTGACCGAGAAAATGCTGCCGACCTTGCGCTGGGCGGCCAAGGACGACGTGGTGCAGGGGCCTTTGGTGGGTGGCGCCGAAGACTTTTCCTTCTACGCCAAGGAGGCACCTGGATTGTTCGTATTTTTGGGGATCACGCCCAAGGACCAGGACATGAGCAAGGCGGCGCCGAATCATAATCCGGGGTTCTTCGTGGATGAGGCGGCGCTGGTCGTGGGCGTGCGGACGCTGGCGTCATTGGCCACGGACTATCTCTACGGCAACGCCAAGCCCTGAGTCAAAACCCGGGCATAAAAAAATCCCCGAACCAGTCGGGGATTTTTTATGTTCGATCAATCAGCCCGAGAGCGGATCAATCTTCGCGATAGCGACGCAGCTTCAACTGCTTGCCGGCAACGCGAGTGTCCTTCAGCTTGGTCAGCAGACGCTCCAGACCATCTTCCGGCAGCTCGACGAGGCTGAAGCTGTCACGCACCTGGATGCGACCGATCGCTTCGCGGGCCAGGCCGCCTTCGTTGAGGATGGCGCCCAGCAGGTTCTTGGCCGCGATACCGTCACGCGCGCCCAGCGCGGTACGGCAACGGGCACGACCTTCGGCCAATGGAACCGGAGCACGACGCTCACGATCACCACGGTCCGGACGATCACCGGTGCGCTCTGGACGATCGCCACGGGGTGCGTTGTTCGGCACCAGTGGACGTTCTTTCTCGATTGCGGCCAGGGTCAACGCTTGAGCATTGGTTGCCTTGCGCAACAGAGCAGCGGCCAGTGCACGCGGGGTGCAACCGATGTCGGCAGTCAGGCGATCCAGCAGATCACCGTGGGTCGATTCGGCATCGGCCACCAGCGGCGACAGGCTGTTGGTCAGTTTCTTGATGCGGGCATCGAGAACGGCCTGGGCGTCCGGCAGGCGAACTTCGGCAACCTTCTGACCGGTTACACGCTCGATCACTTGCAGCATGCGGCGCTCACGTGGCGTCACCAGCAGCAGTGCACGACCTTCGCGACCGGCACGGCCGGTACGGCCGATACGGTGAACGTAGGACTCTGGATCGTACGGCATGTCAACGTTGAACACGTGAGTGATGCGCGGAACGTCCAGGCCACGAGCGGCAACGTCGGTCGCCACAACGATGTCCAGACGGCCATCCTTGAGGGATTCGATCACGCGCTCACGCTGGTTCTGGGCAATGTCACCGTTCAGCGCAGCGGCTTTGTAGCCTTTGGCTTCCAGGGCGCTGGCCAGGTCCAGGGTCGCTTGCTTGGTGCGCACGAACATGATCAGGGCGTCGAAATCTTCCACTTCCAGCAGGCTCAATACAGCCGAGGTCTTCTGGTCAGCGTGAACCAACAGGTGAGCCTGTTCGATCGCGGTAACGGTCTGAGTCTTGGTCTGGATCTTCACGTGTTGCGGATCGCGCAGATGGCGTTCGGCAATGGCACGGATCGACTGCGGCAGGGTGGCCGAGAACAATACGGTCTGACGGGTTGCTGGCAAGGCCTTGAAGATGACTTCCAGGTCGTCCATGAAGCCCAGCTTGAGCATTTCGTCAGCTTCGTCGAGAACCAGGTGGTTCACGGTCGACAATACTTTTTCGTCGCGACGCAGGTGGTCGCACAGACGGCCCGGCGTGGCGACAACGATCTGTGCGCCATTACGGATTGCTTTCAGTTGTGGACCCATAGGGGCGCCGCCGTAAACGGCCACAACGGTAACGCCCGGCATTTGCTTGGCGTAGGTTTCGAAAGCGGTTGCTACTTGCAGCGCCAACTCACGGGTTGGCGCCAGGATCAGGGCTTGCGGCTCGCGCTTGGCAGGATCGATGCAGTGCAGGATAGGCAGGGCGAACGCGGCGGTTTTACCGGTACCGGTTTGCGCCTGGCCAATCATGTCTTGGCCGGCCATGATGATCGGGATCGATTGCTGCTGAATAGCCGAAGGCTCTTCGTAGCCAGTCGCGATGACGGCTGCAAGGATATTCGGATTAAGATTAAAAGCGGCGAAGCCGCCGGTTTCCTGGGTCATGGGTCTGCCTCTAAGTGCATCCGCAAAGACCCATGCTCCAAAGCTGCGCATGCCGTGTAAGACTCAAGAGTCGCCCTGGCTGCTTTGTCGGCGGGGATTTGCGAAAACGAATGAATGAAAAAGATTCGTCAAGGGAGAGTCCGCTGTGCGGACATGCAGCCGAAGCTGGCTTCGGGGAATTGCGCTACCTAAACGCGGCCCGGTTAAAGGCCGGCGCGCACTATACCGGAAATCGGCCAAAAAGGGAGCATTATTTGTCGGAAATCTGACGTATACACCGTTGTGTCACAGGCTTTGCGGATAATCGTGCAAGGGTCTATTTTTCAAAGGCCCCGGCCCTGCTGGGGATTGCGCTAAAACGGTTCACCGCGGCGGCGCAGACCGGCAGTCCGACAACCCCTTCCCGCCCGAGGAAATACCCCATGAATCAGCCCGGCCGCAGTCGTGTCACCCGTGAACGCCGCGGTCATGTCCTGTTGCTCGGTCTGGATCGGGTGGCCAAGCGCAATGCCTTCGATCTCGACCTGCTCAATGAATTGAGCCTGGCCTACGGCGAATTCGAGGCCGACAGCGCGGCACGGGTGGCGGTGGTGTTCGGCCATGGCGAGCATTTCACCGCCGGGCTCGATCTGATCGATGCCAGCGCGGCCCTGGCCGAAGGCTGGCAGGCACCGCCAGGCGGCTGTGACCCGTGGGGGGTATTCGCCGGGCCCAGGGTGAGCAAACCGGTGATCGTCGCCGCGCAAGGCTATTGCCTGACCATCGGTATCGAGCTGATGCTGGCCGCTGATATCAACCTGTGTGCGAGCAACACCCGATTCGCCCAAAAAGAAGTGCAGCGCGGGATTTTCCCGTTCGGCGGCGCGACCTTGCGCCTGCATCAAGTCGCGGGCTGGGGCAATGCCATGCGCTGGCTGCTGACCGGCGATGAATTTGACGCCCATGACGCCTTGCATCTGGGGTTGGTGCAGGAAATCATGGCCAGCGAGGATTTGCTGCCGCGGGCACTGGAGCTGGCCGAGCGGATCGCCCGGCAGGCGCCGCTTGGGGTTCAGGCGACGTTGATGTCGGCGCGGCAGGCGCGTTATGAAGGGGAAACGGCGGCGGCCCAGGGGTTGCCGGCGTTGGTGAAGAAGTTGTTGGCCAGTGAGGATGCCAAAGAAGGTGTGCGGTCGATGGTCGAAAAGCGGCCCGGCATCTTCAAAGGGGTTTAGTTTCGTGCTGGCTTCGAGGGCCCCATCGCGGGCAAGCCCGCTCCCACAGGGTTTGTGTGAAACCAAAGATTGCAGCTTCAACACATAACCTGTGGGAGCGGGCTTGCCCGCGATGGGGCCCTTACAGACAACTCAGGTTGCGGGACGGATGGCCTTGATCAACGACTGCAACGAATACCCCAACCGCGGCGCCAACTCTTCGGCGCGGGCGATCAAGCCGTCCATGTCCAGCGCCTGATCCAGCTCCGAAGGCACCAGCAGAATCACATTGCCCTCTTTCACCGGCAGTTCCCAGTAATGCCGGTGATAGAGCCCGCGAAACAATGCGGCGCCCAACGGTTTGCCATCGTCGGTGGCCCACTGATTGATCACCAACCAGCCACCCGGGTTCAGGCGTTTTTGACAGTTTTCCAGGAAATTCCACGCCAGATGCCCGACACCCGGCCCGAGATCGGTATAGAGATCGACGAAAATCAGGTCCGCCGGCTCCGCCGTATCCAGCAACTCCAGCGCATCGCCGACACGGATATACAGGCGCGGATCGTCATCCAGCCCAAGGTATTCGATGGCCAGACGCGGCACGTCGGGGCGCAGTTCGATGGCTTCGACGTCTTCCAGCGGCAGGAACTTGAGGCAGGCCTGGGTCAGGGTGCCAGCCCCGAGACCGAGGAACAGCGCGCTTTCTGGCTGCTCGTGGCACAACGCGCCAATCAGCATCGCGCGGGTGTAATCGTATTCGAGCCAGCTGGGGTCGGCGGTGAACACACAGCTTTGCTCGATGGCATCACCGAACTCGAGAAAACGGTAATCGGCCACTTCCAGCACGCGAATCACGCCAAATTCATCCTGTACCTCGGCGAGCAGATGCTCGACGCGCTCCTCAGTCATTTCGTCTCCGATCGTCGCCCGGCAGGCAACCCATTGAAACCGCGGCGGGGCGCGGCAAAGGGGCGATTGTCCGCGAAGCGACGGGAACAGGTCACGCACTAATTGCTGATAACATGTCAGTCCGAGCGTAAAACACTAGAGACCGTGATGAGCCAATCCTGGAGCCCTGACAGCTGGCGCGCCCTGCCGATCCAGCAACAACCCCGTTACCCCGACGCCGCACATTTGCAGCACGTCGAGCAAACCCTGGCCAGCTATCCGCCGCTGGTGTTTGCCGGTGAAGCCCGGGAGTTGCGCCGTCAGTTTGCCGAAGTGACCCAGGGTCGCGCGTTTCTGTTGCAGGGCGGCGACTGCGCCGAAAGCTTCGCCGAGTTCTCCGCCGCGAAAATCCGCGACACCTTCAAGGTGCTGCTGCAAATGGCGATCGTCATGACCTTTGCCGCCGGTGTCCCGGTGGTCAAGGTCGGGCGCATGGCCGGGCAGTTCGCCAAACCGCGGTCGGCCAATGATGAAACCATCGATGGCGTGACCCTGCCCGCCTACCGTGGCGACATCGTCAACGGCATCGGTTTCGACGAAAAAAGCCGCGTGCCGGACCCGGAGCGCCTGCTGCAGTCCTACCACCAGTCCACCGCGACCCTGAACCTGCTGCGCGCCTTTGCCCAGGGCGGCTTTGCCGACCTGCACCAGGTGCACAAGTGGAACCTGGACTTTATCGCCAATTCGGCGCTGGCGGAAAAGTACAGCCACCTGGCCGATCGCATCGATGAAACCCTGGCGTTCATGCGCGCCTGTGGCATGGACAGTTCGCCGCAATTGCGCGAAACCAGTTTCTTCACGGCCCACGAAGCGTTGCTGCTGAACTATGAAGAGGCCTTCGTCCGTCGCGACAGCCTGACCAATGATTACTACGATTGCTCGGCGCACATGCTGTGGATCGGCGATCGCACCCGTCAGCTCGATGGTGCTCATGTCGAGTTCCTGCGCGGGGTGAACAATCCGATCGGGGTCAAGGTCGGCCCAAGCATGCACCCTGACGACCTGATCCGCCTGATCGACGTGCTCAACCCGGACAACGACCCGGGACGCCTGAATCTGATTGCGCGGATGGGCGCGAACAAGGTCGGCGATCATTTGCCGCAGCTGATCCAGGCAGTGCAGCGCGAAGGCAAGCAGGTGCTCTGGAGTTGCGACCCGATGCACGGCAACACTATCAAGGCCAGCAGCGGCTACAAGACCCGCGATTTTGCGCAGATTCTTGGCGAAGTGAAGCAGTTCTTCCAGGTACACGAAGCGCAGGGCAGTTATGCCGGCGGGATTCACATCGAGATGACCGGGCAGAATGTGACCGAGTGCATCGGCGGGGCACGGCCGATTACCGAGGATGGGCTGTCGGATCGGTATCACACCCATTGCGACCCGCGGATGAATGCCGATCAATCGCTGGAATTGGCGTTTTTGATTGCCGAGACCCTGAAGCAGGTTCGGCGTTAAATCGCGTCGCTGCCTTCGCGGGCAAGCCTCGCTCCTACGGGATTTGTGTCGTCCATCGGCAATGTGGGCGACACAAACCCCGTAGGAGCGAGGCTTGCCCGCGAAGGCGTCGGTTCAATCACCATCGAACTGAGCCAATGCCACCCGCAACCGCGCCGCACTCACCCGCGGACAATTCAACTGAACCCGCTCCAACCCCAACCAATCCGCCATGCGCCGCAGGTTGACCGCCAACGCCAGCATCCCCTCCTCATCCAGCCCCGGCTCTTCCTCATGCACGGCGTGCACCGCCAGCCTGCCCAGCGCTCGCTCGGCGCGCAGGTCCACCCGTGCGGCTATCCGCTCGTTGTGCAAGAACGGCAACACGTAATAGCCATAGACACGCTTGTGTTGCGGCGTATAAATCTCCAGCCGGTAGCGAAAATCGAACAGCCGCTCGGTGCGGCTACGCTCCCAGATCAGCGAGTCGAAGGGTGACAGCAGCGCGCTGGTCTCGACCTTGCGCGGCACCTTTGGCGCGGGCAGGCAGAACGCCGGTTGCCGCCAGCCCTGAACTTCGCAGACCATCAAGTCACCGGACTCGACCAACTCCGCCAGCCGCGGTCGACTGTCTGCCGGCCCCAGGCGAAAATAGTCGCGCAGGTCTTTTTCCGTACCTACGCCTAATGCTGTGGCGGCGTGCAGCAACAAACCCCGCTGCGCCTCGGCTTCCGACAGCAGAGGCTGCTGGAGAATCGCCGAAGGAATCACCCGTTCCGGCAAATCATACAGCCGCTCGAACCCCCGCCGGCCGGCCACGGTCACCTCACCGGTGGCGAACAACCATTCCAGTGCATGCTTTTCCGCGCTCCAGTCCCACCAGGGCCCTGCCCGCTCCTGACGCGTCGACAGGCTCCCGGCCCCCAGTGCGCCAAGCGCCTGAACCGAGGCCAGCACCCGGCGTACCGTGTCCTGCTGCTCGCGGCCGAAACGCGCCAGTTGCTGATAGATGTCCTCGCCACGGCTCGCGCGCAGCATGCGCCAGCGCATCAGCGGGTACATCGACAACGGCAGCAGCGAGGCTTCATGCCCCCAATATTCGAACAGCGTGCGCTGCCGACCCTCACCCCAGGCCGCCTTGTCGAGCAAATCATGAGTGTATTGGCCGAGGCGGGAAAACAGCGGCAGGTAGTGCGAGCGCACCAACGCGTTGACCGAGTCGATCTGCACCGACCCCAGACGCTCGATCAATCGATTGATCCGGGCCGACTTGACCGGCGTTGGCGACTGACGCCCGGTGAAACCTTGGGCAGTCAGCGCCAGGCGCCTGGCCTGTTTCAAGGAAAAGCTCGAGGAAGTGGACATTCAACAGCTCATGGCGAGGTCTCCCTCCACCTTAGCGACCTGCGCATAAAACGCCAGCGCTGCCGCTTCATCGCTTGAGCGGATCGTCCCAGAACGGCCGGGACGACTCCAACATGACGTCAGCCCGACTCAAGCCGATATCCCGCAGACAGGCATCACTCAAGCGCGCCAGTTCAGCGCGATCCCTGCTCAATTGTCGCCAGCGCCTCAGTTGTGCCGTTGCCCTGGAGAGCGGCAGGCCGACCCTGCCCAATCCATGGCCGAATGCCTGTAACGTGCTGCGCCCTGCAATAATCGATCGTTCCATGATGATGCTCCTAAGCGTCGAGGCAGCAGTCTTGGTCAGGTGTCAGGCAGGCTCCAGCGAATGTCTATGACGATCTGTTTCGGGTCGCCACGAACCCCATTTCAGGGGCTTGCGCCGCCATCATGGGGTTGTGACCGGGGATGTCCCCCAAAGCGTTCAGCTTATTTGCCATTGCTCAGCGGGTCTTGCCAGAAGTGCCGTTCGGCTTCCTGCGCGACGTCCGCGCGGGTCAGGCCGATATCCTTCAGCGCTTCATCGCTCATACCCGCCAACATTTCACGTTCGCGGTGCAGTTCGTACCAGCGATTGATCTTGTGCAGCAGGTCGGTCACCAGGTGGATGGAGTGTTTTTCAACCGAGATAAAACCTTTTTGACCTTTCATCGTGTTGCCCTCCGTTTGGATGGCTCAAGTGTCGCGCCGGGGCTAAGATCAATCCAACGAATGTTTCTGATGCAATACATCTCGGAGATTGATGAATGTCCGCCTACCCGAGTATCGACACTGATGTGCTGCGCACCTTTGTCGCCATCGCCGACCAGGGCGGCTTTACCCGCGCCGGCGAGCAGGTCAACCGCACCCAGTCCGCCGTGAGCATGCAGATGAAGCGACTGGAAGAGGACGTGCTGCAGCGCCAGCTGTTCCAGCGCGATGGACGGCAGGTGCGGCTGACGGCTGAAGGCCAGGTGCTGCTGGGTTACGCCCGGCGCATCCTCAAGCTGCACAGCGAGGTGTTCAATACCTTGCGCGAACCGCACATGGTCGGCACGGTACGCATAGGCACCCCGGACGATTACGTCATGCGTTTTCTGCCGGGGATCCTGCGGCGATTTGCCCAGTCCTATCCGCTGATCCAGATCGAGGTGCATTGCGAATCATCAAAACAGCTGCTGCTGCGCCAGGACCTGGACTTGTCCATCGTCACCCGGGAACCGGGCAACGAGATCGGCCAGTTGCTGCGCAAGGAGCGTTTCGTCTGGGCCGAAGCGCAGTGCTACAACGTTCATGAGCAGACGCCGTTGCCGCTGGCGATGTTCAACAGCGACTGTTTCTGCAGGCTGTGGGCCTGCAATGCGCTGGACGCCATGGGCCGCGATTACCGCGTCGCCTACAACAGCTCCAGCCTGTCGGCGATCATGGCGGTGGTCAGCGCGGGCCTGGCCATTACCGCGCAACTGGAAAGCCTGATTACACCCGACATGCGTATCCTGGGGGACGCCGAGGACTTACCGGTGCTGCCTGAGGCGAGCATCATGCTGCTGCGCAACCTGCACAACCCGTCGCCGATCACCGAGTGCCTGGCCGAGCACATTGTCGAAGGCTTCAAACTTTAAAGGCGAGCATCACCGCGCACAGCACCAGGAAACCGCAGAACAGCCCGCGCAACAGCCGCTCCGGCAAGGCGTGGGCGACCTTCACGCCCCAACTGATGCTCATCAGTCCGCCGACTGCCAAGGGCACGCCGATCGTCCAGTCGACCTCTCGGTGCACCGCGTAAGTCACCAGGGTGACGCCGGTACTGGGCAATGCCAGGGCCAGTGACAGCCCCTGCGCAACCACCTGGCTGGTGCCAAAGACGCTGGTCAGCACCGGCGTCGCCACCACCGCCCCGCCCACGCCAAACAGTCCGCCGATGCTGCCCGACGCGGCACCGAGCACACCCAGCCACCGTGGCGAATGTTTCATCTGCGTAGAAGGCGGCGTGGGGGTGGTGAACATTCGCACGATGTTGTAGGCCGTCAGGGCAATCAGGAAAGCGACAAAAGCGAGACGCATGGTTTGCGCATCAATGCCCACTGCCCAGATCGAACCGATCCAGGCGAAACAGAAGCCCATCGAAGCCAGCGGCAAGGCATGGCGCATCTCGATACGGTTGCGCTGGTGATAACGCCACAGCGCCAGCATGACATTCGGCACCACCATCACCAGCGCCGTGCCCTGGGCTATCTGTTGATCGAGACCGAACAGCACGCCCAGCAGCGGGATCGCAACCAGACCGCCGCCGATGCCGAACAATCCACCGAGGGTCCCCAGGGCAGCGCCAAACACCAGATACGTCAAAAACTCGATCACTTGCCCATTCCCCTCACGTCAGTCCGTGCATCCTACGCAGTCGGCCCTGACAGGGAAACTCGACATTAATGTCGAATGACACTGCGCCTTCGCGGGCAAGTCGGATCGCCGCCCGCTCGCTTCTACAGGGGGACGTGTGTTTCTGGCAGCCACAAAAAAGCCCGACTCAACGGTCGGGCTTTTTCGTTCCTGAAGCGGTGCTTATTTGGCACGGCCTTTATAGGAACCGCCTTCGCGGGTATCGATCTCGATCATGTCGCCGATTTCGATGAAGTCAGCTACCGACAGTTCGGTACCGTTCTTCAGTTTGGCAGGCTTCATCACCTTGCCGGAAGTGTCGCCGCGAGCGGAGCCTTCGGTGTAGTCGACCTGACGCACGATGGTGGTCGGCAGTTCTACGGAAACCAGACGCTCTTCGAAGAAGATCGCTTCGCAGACGTCGGTCATGCCTTCTTCAACGAAAGGCAGAACGGCTTCGATGTCTTCAGCGTTCAGCTCGTACATGGTGTAGTCGGTGGTGTCCATGAACGTGTAGGTGTCGCCGCTGATGAAGGACAGGGTCGCTTCTTTGCGGTCGAGGATTACGTCGTCCAGTTTGTCGTCGGCGCTGTAAACGATCTCGGTCTTGTAACCGGTCAGCAGGTTTTTCAGCTTGGTCTTCATGATCGCGCTGTTACGACCGGACTTGGTGAATTCAGCTTTCTGAACCAGCCAAGGATCGTTTTCGAGACGGATCACGGTCCCGGGTTTCAGTTCTTTACCAGTTTTCATTGCGAATATCCGAATTTGGATGGGATTTACAAAAATCTAGGCCGCGTATCATATCCAATTTACATAAAACTGTACCAGCGCCGCGGCAAGATCAGCCTGCAAGGCCTGTTCCAGACACCACGCATCGGCATGTTTTTGCAGTTCGGGCCAATGTTTGCGGGTCGATTGCCAGTGATCGCCCATTGTCTCACCCGCGTTCCACGCCCGCCAGAGACCGCTGATCGCCTCGCTGGCGGCTGGCGTAAGGCCTTGCACGTAGCGTTCGAGGAAAGCGTCGAGCTTGTCCAGGTGGACATCTTCTTCCTGCTGATAGATGTGCCAGAGCAGCGGCCGCGCCGCCCATTGGGCACGGACAAAGGAATCTTCGCCGCGCACGGCATTGAAATCGCAACTCCACAGCAGCAGGTCATACTGGTCCTGCCGGACGAACGGCAGGATTTGCACGGTCAAGGCGTCGCGCACATGCACGGCGCCAGCCGCCAGCCCGTCCACCCCCAGCCAGCGTTCGAGATCGGCGAGAATCCGCCCTTCGGGCACCAGCAGATGCGTGGGTGTCGAATCACTGGCCATCGTCTCGAGCCAGCTCGCCAGGCCGCTATTTTCATAGGCAAACAGCGAGATCAGCAGCGCGTCTTCGGCGCGATCAATCCCAAGGCCTTGCAGGAATTCGCGCTGAGCCTGGGGACTTTGCTGAAACTGCCAACGCCGCTCCAGCAATCCTTTTTCACGCAGCAAGCCACCGGTGCCCTCTTGGAACCCGGGAAAGAAAAAATATTTCTGCACGTGTTTGTACTTCACCGACGGCAGGCCATGGCAGCCAACGATCCAGTCCTCGGCACTCAGGTAGTCGAGATTCATCCAGAGCGGCGGTTTTTCCCGCTCGGCCATGGCGTCCATGTAGGCACTCGGCAATTGACAGGCAAACGCGGCGATCACCACATCGGCGGCTTCGGTGGGTGGCCAGTCTGTTGGCCACTTACAAACCTCGACGCCCTGCTGCCACTGCTGCGAAGCCTCAATGTCGATATCGGGGCACAAGCGTTCGAAGGCGTGTAGATCGTCAATCCACAAACGTACCTTCAGCGAATGTTCGGCCACCAGTTGGCGGGCCAGGCGCCAGGTCACCCCGATGTCGCCGAAGTTGTCGACCACGGTGCAAAAAATATCCCAGCGGGTGTTCAGTTCAGGCATTGCAGGCTCCCGTTGGCAAAGGCGCCGATTGTCCGCATAAATTACCCCGTACAGAAGACCCGCCGGCGATTAATCTTCATGCGACAATCGCCCCTTGCCCGCGATCACCCGCCAGGAGGCAGCCATGTCCTACCGTTCCGACCCGCGCCGGCCGTTGCCGATCCAGCTCAGCGCTGTGCAACTGAGTGCCAGCATTGCTTTCGGGCTGTGGCTGGGCTTCATTGCTATCGCGCTGACCGCCTGGCTCGCCTCTCGCCTGTTGTTCAGCGAGCAACTGGCGCCCGTCGCAGCAGCGGTCGAGCAACTGGCCAAACCGCCGATGGTGGCGCAACCCGTGCCGGATATTCCCCTTCAAAGTCCGTTGTTCGACCAATACGAAGAGAACCTGCGCCGCAACGAGCAACAGCAACGGCTGGATCAGGCCCGCGGCAGCCAGCGCAATCTGGCCAATCCGAAATGCCAGTTCTGGCTGCAACAGGACCGCACCGCCCCCAGCGAAAAAAGCCGGGCCAATGTCATGCAATTTTGCGACTGACCATGAATAAGCAAACCGTTCACCAACTGATTCTCGACAAACTGCGGATCGATCTCGACATCGCCGAGCGTGCCGCGCAAACCGCTTACGAAACCGCGACCCACGAAGAAAACATCGCCGAAAACAAGTACGACACCCTGGGCCTGGAGGCGTCTTACCTGGCGGCCGGCCAGGCTAAACGGGTAGAAGAAATCAGACAGTCACTGACGCTGTGTCAGAACCTGACCCTGCGTCCTTACGACAACCAGCGCGGCATCGAAGTCGGCGCCCTGCTCGGCCTGGAGGACGAGAAGGGTCGCGAGCAATGGCTGTTCCTGGCCCCTGACGCGGCCGGCTTGAAGATCGATCTGGTGGGGCAATTGATCACCGTCATCACCCCGCGCTCGCCACTGGGCAAAAGCCTGCTGGGCAAGTTCGACGGGGACGAGGTGGAGATTCTGGTGGCGGGCACCCGGCAACAATTTGCTGTCACCGAGGTGATCTGAAGGGCATCAATGGACCGGCAGTTCGACCCCGTCGAACAATTCTTCCAGTTCCTGCTTGTTGTGGCACTGAATGGCCTTGGCCATGACTTCGCGGGTCAGGTGCGGGGCGAATTTCTCGATGAAGTCGCACATGAAGCCACGCAGGAAGGTGCCGCGTCGGAAACCGATCTTGGTGATGCTCGATTCGAACAGTTCGCTGGCATCGAGCACCACCAGGTCACTGTCGAGCTTGGTATCGACCGCCATCTTCGCCACGATGCCCACGCCCAGGCCCAGGCGCACGTAGGTCTTGATCACGTCGGCGTCGGCCGCGGTGAATACCACTTTCGGCGTCAGGCCGCGATGGCTGAAGGCTTCGTCGAGCTTTGAACGACCGGTAAACCCGAACACGTACGTCACGATCGGGTATTCAGCCAATGCTTCGAGGGTCAGCTTCGACAGCTTGGTCAGCGGGTGGCCGTGGGGCACGACCACGCAACGGTTCCAGCGATAGCACGGCATCATCACCAGGTCGCCGAACAGCTCGAGCGCTTCGGTGGCGATGGCAAAATCCACGGTGCCGTCAGCGGCCATTTCGGCGATCTGCATCGGCGAACCCTGATGCATGTGCAAGGCAACGTCCGGGTATTGCTTGATGAAATTGCTGATCACCGGCGGCAATGCATAACGTGCCTGGGTGTGGGTGGTGGCGATCGACAGGGTGCCCTTCTTCTCGTTGGAGAATTCCTGGGCGATCTGCTTGATGCTTTCAACCTTGCGCAGGATCTCGCCGGCGGTTGTGATGATGCGCTCGCCGGCCGGTGTGACCCGGGTCAGGTGCTTGCCGCTGCGAGCGAAGACCTCGACGCCCAGCTCGTCTTCCAATAGACGGATCTGCTTGCTGATGCCCGGCTGCGAGGTGTAGAGACTTTGGGCTGTAGCGGAAACGTTGAGGTCGTGGTGCGCCACTTCCCAGATGTAGCGCAGTTGTTGAAGCTTCATATCAATCCCTCAAAGCAGGTAGACGCCACGGGCATCAGCGACGGTATATAACTATATTAATGGTTTGAAGAATAAATCTAGAACTTTTTGTCAAATGGCCATTATTCGTGTTCTAGCGTTCCTGGCGCCGACGCTCTACCCGCGGCACCAGATAGACCGGCACCCGGGATAATTGCAGGACCCGCGCCGCGGTCCTGCCCAACGGCGTTTCCGCGCCAGCTCCATGGCTATGACTACCTACGATCAACAAATCCACGGAGAGTTTCTGCGCCTGGTCGAGAATCACCTGCGACGGATCGCCCTGCAGCACCCGCACCGCCTTGATCCGTTCCAGGTCCTGCTCACCGTCCTCCCCCAGTTCTTCACGAAAGCTGTCGAGTACCCGCCGCTCGATATTGGCAATCACCGTATTCATGCCCTGGCTGTGAAACTCGTTCAGCGCCTGCTCATCGAGGTAACTCTGAAGCACCGACTCGGCGAACAACCCCATTGGCTCGACAGCGTGAACCACGTAGAGGTCGGCGTTGAATGTTTTCGCCAGCGCCAAGGCATGCTGCATCACCAAAGGTGCGTACAGGCCGAGGTCAGTGGCATATAGCATCGAATGAATCATATGACCTCCTCGAGTGCCAACATGGCGCAGATTGATTCAGCTTAGCAGTGCCTTGGCGAGTTCGACGTGCCGTGCAACACCTTGAAGCAACGGCTTAAACCTTTTGCTCGTTGCTTATGCCATGGGGCACATGACCGGTGGCAACCACCTCCCTCGCCAGTTCGCAGTGGCCAGCCTGATCGTCGAAAAACACGTCGGCGGCAAAGGCTTCGAGAAAGGCCGACTTGGTCAGGCCACCGAGGAACAACGACTCGTCCAGGCGAATGTCCCATTCGCGCAAGGTGCGGATCACCCGTTCATGGGCCGGTGCCGAACGCGCGGTCACCAGGGCCGTACGAATCGGACAGGCGTCGTCGGGGAACTCGCGCTGCAACAGGTTGAGGGCGGCCAGGAAGCCTTTGAAGGGACCGCCGCGCAGAGGCTCGCGAGCCGCTTCACGTTCGCTGGCCTGAAAGGCTTCCAGGCCACCGGCCTGATAGACACGCTCCGATTCGTCGGAAAACAGCACCGCGTCACCGTCGAAGGCAATCCGCAATTCATCGCTGGCGGCACGACTGGCGCCGCCGGACAAAATGGTCGCCGCGGCGAACCCGGCCTCCAGCGCACTGCGCACGTCTTCGGCATGGGTCGAGAGAAACAGGTCGCAGCCAAAGGCCTTGAGGTAAGGATAAGGGCTGCGCCCACCGACAAATGCCGCCCGGGAAATCGCCAGGCCATAGTGATGGATCGAATTGAACACCCGCAGGCCGGTGTCGGCACTGTTGCGCGACACCAGGATCACCTCGACCCGGGCGCGCCCCAGATGGGCATTGAGGTTGAGGAGTTTCTGCACCAGCGGGAATGCATCGCCGGGCTCGAGGATTTCGTCTTCATGTTCGATCTGATACTGGCGATAGGCTTCAACGCCGCTCGACAGGTAGACCTTGTGGCTTTCGCTCAGGTCGAACAGCGCTCGCGAGGAAATCGCCAGCACCAGTTTGTCATCGATAGTCTTGGCCATGCCCCTTCCCCTTTGGTCGATCGACTCAAGCGCTACGTCGATCGATAAATCTCAAGCTGCGATACAAGACGTGCGGCCTGGCAACTGCACTCATCACGGCAACTCCTCTGCCGTTCGACCCAGCGCCCGCTCCACCGCCTCATTAAGTCCGGTAGCCGTCAGGCGCGATTCAAGCCCCCCGAAAAACTCGCCGTCGCGCACGACAAACAGCGCCGGCAAATGAAAAACCTGATAACGCTCGACCAGCCCGCCATTGTTCCCGGCATCGATCCAGCACAGCCGATCCACCTCCAGGTCGAAGCGCGGCAATCGCTCACGGGCAAAACGGCAACCGGCGCATCCGACACTGGTGAAAATCAGCAGTGAAATACCGCCCATCGCCAGCAGCCGTTGGTCGGCGTCGAAATCCGTCAGTTCCAATTCGACCACTATACTGGTGGGAACGATGTCAGATGGCCGACACATGGAGTCCGTGCTCATGGGACGTTTTCTTCCTCATCCTGACGATGTACCCGTTGAATTGACGTTGCTCACACCTGAGTGCATTTCGCGGCAACAGCTGCACTCTATCAGCCTCGGGGGCATGGCTTGCAATTACCACCGAGCGTGGCGCCACGGGACGGCGCTGCAAGTGCGCATGCCGAGCGTGAACCCGGACTTGCGCTACCTGGGCTATGTGGCCTGGTGCCTGCGACGAAAGCATGGCTATCTGGTGGGCATTGCGTTCGTGGACGAGCAGACGCTATTTACTGCGCGGATGGGTGAACAGGTGTGTCAGATCGAACGCTACTGCCGCATGCATGACAGCCACAGCGACTTGCACGACAACCAGGCACTGGCCCTGGAATGGGTCCAGGAGCATGCCGACGAGTTCTCCCACGACACGGTTCGCCGGGCATTTGCACAGCCAGTTCCGGATTAGCGAGCGTTTTCGGCGGGATTCCCGCCGGATTGTCGCCGCAAACCGCTGTCTGCCCATTGTCGAGCCACGGTGTAACGCGCTAAGGTTCCGCTCCCCGACGCGCTTAATTTGCTGTGCTCCGCCGCGCGGGTTCGCTGGCGGCCGGCACCCGTGACCTGACGAGTAAACGATGGCTGATTTACCGATCAACGACCTAAACGTCGCCTCCAACGAGACGCTGATCACTCCTGACCAGCTCAAGCGTGATATCCCTCTGAGCGACGCTGCCCTGCGCACCGTCACCAAGGGTCGCGAAGTCATTCGCAACATCCTGGATGGCACCGATCACCGCCTGTTTGTCGTCATCGGGCCCTGCTCGATCCACGACATCAAGGCGGCCCACGAATACGCCGAACGCCTGAAGGCACTCGCGGCCGAAGTGTCCGATACCTTGTATCTGGTCATGCGCGTGTATTTCGAGAAGCCACGCACCACCGTCGGCTGGAAAGGCTTGATCAACGACCCGTACCTGGACGACTCCTTCAAGATTCAGGACGGCTTGCACATCGGTCGCCAGTTGCTGCTGGATCTGGCCGAAATGGGCCTGCCGACCGCGACCGAAGCCCTTGACCCGATCTCCCCGCAGTACCTGCAGGACCTGATCAGCTGGTCGGCCATTGGCGCACGTACCACCGAATCCCAGACTCACCGTGAAATGGCTTCCGGCCTGTCCTCGGCTGTCGGTTTCAAGAACGGTACCGATGGTGGCCTGACCGTGGCGATCAACGCCCTGCAATCGGTTTCCAGCCCCCACCGCTTCCTGGGCATCAACCAGGAAGGTGGCGTGTCGATCGTCACCACCAAGGGTAACGCCTACGGTCACGTGGTGTTGCGCGGTGGCAACGGCAAGCCAAACTACGACTCGGTCAGTGTTGCGCTCTGCGAGCAGGCGCTGAACAAGGCGAAGATCAAGCCGAACATCATGGTCGACTGCAGCCACGCCAACTCCAACAAGGACCCGGCCCTGCAACCGCTGGTGATGGAAAACGTCGCCAACCAGATCCTCGAAGGCAACCAGTCGATCATCGGGCTGATGGTCGAAAGCCATCTGAACTGGGGCTGCCAGGCGATCCCTAAAGACCTCGCCGACCTGCAATACGGCGTGTCGATCACCGATGCCTGCATCGACTGGACCGCCACCGAAACCACCTTGCGCAGCATGCATGCCAAGCTCAAGGATGTGCTGCCGAAACGCGCTCGCACCTGATCGCTTCTGCGGAAAAAACCGCCAGACAAAAAAACGCCGGGCTGAGCCCGGCGTTTTTTTATGCGCTCGTTTTACTGGTCCAGCTTGGCCGCATGCCGCTGATGACGCTCCATGTAGCGCTCCACGTAGGAGCACGACGGAATCACGGTATAGCCCATCTCCTCGGCGTATTGCAGTGCCTGCTCGGTCAATGCCGCAGCAATGCCCTGCCCACGCAACGCGTTGGGTACGAACGTACGATAAATATCCAGGGTCTGTTTCCCCAGATCCATATAGGTCAGGTAGGCACGATGACCGTCCACGGTGGTCTCGAATTGATGACCAGCCTGGTCATGGTGGATGGACAACGCCTCGCTCATCACTACTCCTCGCGGGTCTTGGATTCTGACCCCTACCTTACCGATGTTTTTCCGGCGAAGGAACATCTACGCCACCCCGTGCCTGAATGGACATCGAGAAGAGCTGCACGATCTCGCGCAACCGGGCACGAACAAATAGTAGGCACCATTGGCAAAAATGCTCAAGGTACGCTCGTCATCACGCCGGTCGGCGGGTGCTGCTCCGGGCTGCGCAGGATGGCTCGACCGGGTGTTCCACCAGGTCGGTGCCCGAACATTGCCGGATATTGAGACTTTAGACGAACGCCCCTCGTTAAAGTCACCTCAACTAGGAAAGATATGAGAGGTGCCGCACACATGCTGAACAAAAGTGTAGACGAATCCATATAGACAGACTTTGGCCAAGACCGGTAAAACAGCGGTGAGCACGAGGAACATTTTTCCTTGGGCTCGCTCACTTCGGGCCTCGTAGCTGGATATTTTTTAAACAATGCAGTTAAAAGTTGCTCGAAAAAGAATCAACGCCTACAATTTTTTTTGCTTCTTGCTACACGTCAGTTTACTTACTAGAAGTAATGGGTAGTATGTACGCCGGCCATTTCCTCACTCTGAGGAGACAGCTACTTACTAGAAAGTCCTTGAAGGGGAACACGATGAACAACGTTCTGAAATTCTCTGCTCTGGCGCTGGCCGCAGTTCTGGCTACCGGTTGCAGCAGTGTATCGAAAGAAACCGAAGCACGTCTGACTGCTACTGAAGACGCAGCAGCTCGCTCCCAGGCTCGTGCAGACGAAGCTTACCGCAAAGCTGATGAAGCTCTGGCTGCTGCTCAAAAAGCACAACAGACTGCTGACGAAGCTAACGAGCGTGCTCTGCGCATGCTGGAAAAAGCTAGCCGCAAGTAATAGTCCTTCGGGATTGTTATCAAGCCGATCCATTCATGGGTCGGCTTTTTTTTGCCCGCTGTTTCGTGCAGGCAAAAAAAACCGCCGACGCGGTCAGCGCGTCGGCGGGTTCGTTTCAAGCCTTACTGCAGTGGGTCGATCGGTGTACTCGTCACCATCGGCACCGACGCATCCGGCACGCCGATTTCCACCGGCAGGCCGTCTTCGGCAGCCACCACGTCGCGGACCACATCCCAGTTCATGCGCAGGTTGTTGGTGATGTCCTCACGCTTGAGCATCGCATTGATCACTCCGGTGTGCTTGTCCACCACCGACGGGTTGCCCTGGTCGTCCAGTGGCGTGTGCGCTTCCAGGTAAACCTTGCCGCCACTGACACCGAATTTGTACGGATCGCTGATGATGCGTACCGATGTGCCGACCGGCACCATGTCGGCCATTTCCAGCACGTTGTTGTTGAACATGCGGAAGCAGCCATGGCTGGTGCGCATGCCGATGCCGAACTTCTTGTTCGAACCATGGATCAGGTAGCCCGGGGTGCCCAGGGTGAACTTGAACGGCCCCAGCGGGTTGTCCGGACCGGCCGGCACCACGTTCGGCAAGGGATCGCCATCGGCGGCGTGCTCGGCCTTGATCGACGCTGGAGGCGTCCAGGTCGGGTTCGGCGTCTTGGCGATGATGCTGGTGTGGGCAATCGGCGAGCCCCAGCCTTCACGGCCGATACCCAGCGGGAAGGTATAAACCACGTCCCGGCCTTTCGGGTAGTAATACAGGCGGTATTCGGCCAGGTTGATGACGATGCCTTCACGCGGGCCCGGGGGCAGGATGAAGCGTGTCGGCAGCACGATCTCGGTGCCGGCGCCCGGCAACCATGGATCGACCCCCGGGTTGGCCGCGACCATTTCCGAATAGCCCAGATCGTAGGTGGTACCAAGGTCGGCGAAGGTGTCTTCGTACTTGGCCTTGATCACTTGCACCTGGCCGACGATGTCTTCACCGGGCGGTGGCAGGGGCAGCTCCAATGCTGCAACCGGACCCGCGACGCACAGGGCGGCAAGGGTCAGGCAGCGGGTGACGGCAGGAAAACGCGGCAACATCCGGAAAATCCTTCGCATGATCGACAAGGGTATAAAAACCGGATTGTACACTGGCGCCCGTTATTTCGGGGAGGCGCGACTGTTACAGGCGATGCAAGGCAGTTGTCGGACTTGCCACAGGGCCCTAGAGCTCGAAGCGCAATTCCGGCCAGATCGGTGATGTGCCGCGTTTCTGCGATTCCAGGATGGCCCGGCACAGCGAGCACAGGCGCTGGTCCTGGAACACCCGACGGTCGACGCTCGACCAGCGTGGCTGCGCCGGCAGTAGGCTGCCGCACAAGGTGCGGTCGGCCGAGCCACCCAGTTCCAGCTGACGGGTCACCAGATGCACCCGCACTTCCTGGCAGGCAAACAGATCCAGCTGTTCGTCAGGCTCGATCAGTTGGTAGGCAAAAAGTGACCAGGCGGGACGCGGCATCGGGGGCTCCAAATCGGGGGCGCCACCTTAGCCGAAACGCGACCGCTAGAAAAGCGTCAAAGCAGCGGTTTCAGTGTCGGCCAGACATTTTCCAGCAACTTGTCCTGCGCCCCTGCGGCCGGGTGCAAGCCGTCGGCCTGCATCAAGTCCGGATGACCGCCCACGCCGTCGAGAAAAAACGGTACCAGCGGGATTTTCTTCTCATCGGCCACCTTGGTGTAAACCTCGGCGAAGGCCTTGGTGTAACGCTCACCGTAGTTGGGTGGCAATTGCATGCCGAGCAACAGCACCTTGGCGCCACTGTCCCTGGAGCTGTCAATCATCGACGCAAGGTTTTGTTGCAAATTAGCTGGGGGCATTCCACGCAGCCCGTCATTGCCGCCCAACTCGAGGATCACCAGTTCCGGCTTATGCTCTGCAAGCAGCGCCGGCAGGCGCGCCTGGCCTCCGGCACTGGTGTCGCCGCTGATGGACGCATTGATCACCTTATCGTCGAAACCTTCGCGCTTGAGCCGTTGCTCGAGCAGCGACACCCACCCCAAACGGGTATCCAGGCCGAAACCGGCGCTGATACTATCGCCAACGATCAGGACTGTACCCGCCGCTGCGTTCTGGGCCATGCACATCAAGGCCAGGCCGGCACTCAAAAACCACACTCGCATCGGATTCTCCATGGGCGCAAGCATTCTCACCGCGAAGAACCTCAGCAAAGTGGTATCCAGCGCGGAAGGTGAACTGACTATCCTGCACGAACTCAGCCTGGAACTGAACAAGGGCGACAGCCTGGCCATCGTCGGCGCCTCCGGTTCCGGCAAATCCACCCTCCTCGGCCTGTTGGCGGGCCTCGACCTGCCGAGCAGCGGAGAAGTCACCCTGGCGGGGCAAGGCCTGAGCCAACTCGATGAAGACCAGCGCGCCCGCATCCGCGCCGAACATGTCGGTTTTGTTTTTCAATCCTTCCAGTTGCTCGACAGTCTCAACGCTCTGGAGAACGTCATGCTGCCGCTGGAACTCGACGGTCGCAAAGACGCCCGTGAGCGCGCCACCGAATTGCTGCAACGGGTCGGCCTTGGCCAACGCCTGAGCCACTCGCCGCGCCAGCTCTCCGGCGGGGAACAGCAGCGCGTGGCCATCGCCCGCGCCTTTGCCGCCGAACCGGATGTGTTGTTCGCCGACGAACCCACCGGCAACCTCGACAGCCACACCGGCGAACGCATCAGCGACCTGCTGTTCGAACTCAACCAGGAAAGCGGTACGACCCTGGTGCTGGTGACCCACGACGAACGCCTGGCACATCGCTGCCGGCGCCTGATCCGCCTTGAAGCCGGCCTGCTGGTCGCCCCTCTGGAGCCTTGATGGCACGCCTGCCGCTGTTGCGCCTGTTCAGCCTCGCCATCCGCCAACTGCTGCGCGACGCCCGCGCCGGTGAACTGCGGGTGTTGTTCTTCGCCTTGCTGGTGGCCGTGGCGTCGAGTACCGCCATCGGCTACTTCGGTGCCCGCCTGAACGGCGCCATGATGCTGCGCGCCACGGAATTTCTCGGCGCCGATCTGCTGCTCGAAGGCAGCTCGCCGGCGCGCCCCGAACAGATCAGCAGTGGCGTGGAGTTGGGCCTGGAACACGCGCAAGTGGTGGAGTTTTCCAGCGTCATCGCCACCGACAGCGGCATCCAGCTGTCCAGTATCAAGGCCGCCGATGACGTCTATCCGCTGCGGGGCGAGCTGAAAAGCACCCCCGCGCCCTTCGCCGCGGAGGTATCCGGTGGCGGCCCGAAACCCGGCGAAGCCTGGGTCGAGGGGCGACTGCTGACCGCGCTGGACCTGAAGATCGGCGACAGCATCGACGTCGGCATGAAAACCCTGAAACTGGCACGCGTGCTGACCTACGAGCCCGACCGTGCCGGCAATTTCTACAGCCTCACGCCACGGGTGCTGATCAACCTCGGCGACCTCGCGGCGACCGGCGTGGTGCAACCCGGCAGCCGGGTCAGCTATCGCGAACTCTGGCGCGGCACAGCCGAGGCCCTGGAAACCTATCGACAACTGATCAAGCCCGGGCTGGCCCCCAACCAGCGCATACAGGATGCCCGCGATGGCAATCGGCAGATCGGTGGCGCCCTGGGCAAGGCCGAACGTTACCTGAACATGGCCAGTCTGGTGGCGGTGCTGCTGGCCGGAGTGGCGGTGGCGTTGTCGGCGACACGCTTCGCAACCCGCCGATTCGACGCCAGCGCCTTGTTGCGTTGCCTGGGGCTATCCCGTCGGGAAACCATGGTGCTGTTCAGTTTGCAGCTGACGGTGCTCGGACTGCTCGCGAGTATCAGCGGCGCCTTTATCGGCTGGCTGGCACAGCTCGGCCTGTTCGCCTTGTTGCATGATCTGGTGCCGACCGATGTACCCCCAGGCGGCCTGTTGCCGGGCATCGCCGGAATTGGCACCGGACTGGTGGCGCTGGCCGGTTTTGCCTTGCCGCCACTGGCTGCACTGGGTCGGGTGCCACCCTTGCGGGTGTTGCGTCGTGACATGCTGCCGATTCCCACCAGCACCTGGATGATCTATGGCGCGGCATTGGGTGCCCTAGGCCTGATCATGTGGCGCCTGAGCCTGGACCTGCTGCTGACCTTCGCCCTGCTCGGCGGAGGCGTGATCGCCGCGCTGGTGCTGGGCGGCTTGCTGTTGCTACTGCTCAAGAGCCTGCGCCGAATGCTCGCGCGAGCGTCCTTGCCGTGGCGGCTCGGGTTGGGCCAGTTGTTGCGCCATCCCCTGGCGGCCGCGGGTCAAGCCCTGGCCTTCGGTCTGATTCTGCTGTCCATGGCATTGATCGCCCTGTTGCGTGGCGAGTTGCTGGACACCTGGCAGAACCAGCTGCCGAAAAACGCACCGAACTATTTCGCACTGAACATTCTGCCGGCGGACAAGCAGGCCTTCACCGATCGGTTGATCGAACTGTCGGCACAATCGGCGCCGTTGTACCCGGTGGTGCCGGGGCGACTGATCAGCATCAATGGCGAGCCGGTGCAGGAAATCGTCAGCAAGGACTCAGCCGGTGACCGGGCGATCCAGCGCGACCTGAGCCTGACCTGGGCGGCGGACCTGCCGGCGGGCAACACGCTCACCGCCGGCAACTGGTGGCCCGAACAGGCGCCGGACGAGATTCCCGGCGTATCGGTGGAAGGCAAGGTCGCCGAGAGCCTGAAGCTCAAGCTCGGCGATCACATGGTGTTTACCGTCGGCGGGATGAATCGCGAAGCGAAAGTCACCAGCCTGCGAGACATCAACTGGGACAACTTCCAGCCGAACTTCTTCATGATCTTCCAGCCTGGCACGTTGAAGGACTTGCCTGCGACCTACCTGACCAGTTTCTACCTGGCGGCCGGTCATGATCAGCAGATCGTCGACCTGTCCCGATCCTTCCCGGCGGTGACGATTCTGCAAGTCGAGGCCTTGCTCGCGCAGTTGCGCAGCATCCTCGCCCAGGTCACCCTGGCGGTGGAATACGTGCTGTTGTTCGTGTTGGCGGCGGGCATGGCGGTGTTGTTCTCCGGCCTGCAAGCGACGCTGGATGAACGCATTCGCCAGGGTGCCTTGCTGCGAGCGCTGGGGGCGGAGCGACAGTTGCTGGTCAAGGCCCGACGCATCGAGTTCGGTCTGCTTGGCGCGGTCAGCGGCTTGTTGGCGGCATTGGGTTCGGAACTGGTGAGCCTGGTGCTTTACCGCTACGCCTTCGACCTGCCCTGGCAGCCGCATCCGTGGTTGCTGGTGCTGCCGCTGATCGGCGCCGTGCTGATCGGTGGCGCCGGTGTCTTCGGGACTCGTCGCGCCTTGAACGCCAGCCCCCTGACAGTCTTGCGCGAGGGTTGATAGACTCAAGCCCTCTCCACCACAAGAAGTTGCCATGAGCCGTTATCGCCCTCCCCGCACCGCTGGCACCGCGCTGATCACCCCCGAGGGTGAAGCGCGGATGCGGGCCGAGTTCCATGAGCTCTGGCATGTGCGCCGCCCGCAGGTCACGCAGTCGGTCAGCGAGGCCGCGGCCCAGGGCGATCGCTCGGAGAACGCCGAGTACACCTATGGCAAGAAGATGCTGCGCGAGATCGACAGTCGCGTGCGCTTTCTCACCAAGCGGCTGGAAGCGCTCAAGGTAGTCAGCGAGAAGCCGAGCGACCCGAACAAGGTTTATTTTGGCGCCTGGGTCACCATTGAAGACGAGGCTGGCAAAGAATCGCGCTATCGCATCGTCGGGCCGGATGAGCTTGATTTGAAGCTGGGGTTGATCAGCATCGACTCACCGCTGGCCCGCGCGCTGATCGGCAAGGCCCTGGACGCGGAAGTTCGGGTCCAGACGCCTACCGGCGAGCAGTGTGTGTATATCGTGGCGATCGACTATCCCTGAGTCGCAGCGCGCTGAACCTCAGCGGCGGGTGATCAGCCCTTGCCGGGCAACACGGACCAGTTGCCTGATCACTTCGGGGGCGTCTTCAACGCTGGGCGATTGAATCACCGCCAGATCAAAGCTGTCGCTGGCAAATCGGGCCAGGGACTCGCCGTCTTCGACAAACTGGATCAGGAAGGCTGCAGGTCCGCCGGTGCGACGTGGCCAGCCATCGAGATAGCGCAGGAGCGTTGGTTGATGTTTGCCGCCAAGCAGGATTTTTGGATTGCGCTGGGTCAGATGGGCCGTGATCGGCGCGGGGCGTATAACGGGGCTTAGTGCATTCATCGTGTCGTGTCTCAGCCTCAAAAAGTCTGCATGGCAGGTGAGAGGCAACACCGAACCAGCGCTTTAGCGGTATTTCGAAGCTTGCTGCAAGCTTCTGTCGGCAACTGGATGAGTCACCTGGCGCCCCGCAAGTAGCTGTTTAAATCGGCGCATGAGCAGCATCCTAGAGAAGCTGACCGGATGGTGTCAAGAATGACGCGCAACAAAAAACGGCTGCGCAATGGGGAAAGTGGTTGGCTTGTCGGATCGCCGCACCGCAGCGAAGACGGCGGATCAGTCGACATCGGTGCCGAATGTCAGTCCGCCTTCGCGAGCAAGCCCGCTCCCACAATTGGACCGGGTACATCCGCAGAAACAGGTCGCTGTCAGGCGGCCAAGATCAAGATCAAGAGATCGCAGCCTTCGGCCCCTCCTACAGTGGGTCAGTGTACATCCGAGAGAGATTGGTTGGCTGGCAGGCCGCCTTCGCTGGCAAGCCAGCTCCTACAATGGATCGGTGTACACCAGCGCCCTTCACCACTCATCAGGCCGAGCGTTAGCTCGCCTGCAGCGCTTGATCTTGATCCACCCGCCCCTATATCGGGAGGCTGAGTGGAGGTGTTCATCCGGGGAGTGGCGCGCAGCGCCGTTCGACGCAGTCGAACACGCTGCATGTAGGTCGTCGCGAAGCCAACCTGCGGGCTGTGTCCCCGGATGAATACCGGAGCGAAGGAACGCCGAGCCTTAGCGAGGGGCCGGACGCCGGGGCGAGCCTTTTTGGGTACTTTTTTGGCGTTTGAAAAAAGTGCCTCGCCGTAAGGGCGAAACCCTAAGTAGCCGTTACCGCAGCAACGGATATGTACACCATCAAACCCCCCGGTCGGCTACCAGGCCGCCTTCTATCAACCAGCAATGGCCCGATCAACCGACAGCTTGCCCGCACCCTCAATCAACACCGCAATACTGCCACCCAACAACGCCAAGGCAAATTCATACCCGTTGTTGGCCATGAACAGCCCATTGCCGATATGCACAGTGAAAATCGCCACCAGCGAAAGAAAGGTCAGCCCCAGTGCAGCCGGGCGTGCCAGCAAGCCAATGATCAATGCCAGGCCGCCAAAGAACTCGGTCCCACCCGCCAGCGTCGCCATCACGTAGCCTGGGGTCAGGCCGATGCTCTCCATGTACTGCGCCGTGCCCGCCAGACCATAACCACCGAACGCGCCGAACAGTTTCTGCGCACCGTGGGCCGCGAAGATGATGCCGACGAAAATCCGCAGGACAGTCAAGCCATAGCCGGCGCGGGTAAACAGTACCTTGTTGATCAGTGTGCTCATGCTGTGTCATCCATTCTGGAGTTGAGTGTTGGCTTGGCCGCTATATTAATCAGTAAATATCATGTTAAAAGCGCAATAAATCCGCCATAACAATCAGTTTATTCGATCATTTACGCGAGACAACCTTCTGCCCCCCGGGCTCCAACGACTCCCGTTCCCGATCGAACGCCAGGTAATACTTGTTCACGCTATTAACATAGCTGACGGCGCCCATTCCCACCTGCTCCATGGCGATGCGTTCCACCTGGAAGAACCACTGATTGGGATTCAAGCCCCGGCGACGCGCCTCGGCACGCATGCCTTGCACGCGCTCCGGTCCCATGTTGTAGGCCGCCAGCACAAACGCCATGCGCTCACGTTCGTTGAGTTTGGGGCTGGAAAAGAACTTGCGACGGATCAAGGCCAGGTACTTGGCCCCGGCCTGCACATTGGCATCGAGGTTCTGAATATTGTCGACCCCTACCCGCTGGGCCGCGGAGGGGGTGATCTGCATCAGGCCGGTGGGGCCGCTGCCGCTGCGGGCATTGGGTTGCAGGGACGACTCCTTGAACGCCAGCGCCGCCAGGTTCAGCCAGTCCATGCCCTGGGCTTCAGCGTGTTTCTGCAGCACCGGTCGAAGTTTTTCCAGGCGCTGTCGATTGGCCTTGGCCAAGGGATAATGCACTCGATACGAGCGTCGATAGGTTCGCAGGAACGCGACGTCCTGGTCCGACGGTTTCTTGTAGCCGACCAGGAAGCGGTCGATGCTCGCGCGCAACATCGAAGCATCGCGGCGCACGAACCAGAACTCTTCGCCCGGCTCGCTGATGAGCACCTGCCGATCAAATCGCAACTTGGGCAGGATCTTGCCCCAGCGCTCGGCAATCGGTTGCTCGACGATGGTCAGGTGAAAAATCCCGCCCTGGACCATCTCCAGCACATCCTCGACCGCCAGGCTCGGATCGACCCACTCGATCTTCACCGGCGCCAGTTTGCGCAACGCCAGCTTTTGATTGATCTGGCTGACCGCATCGCCGGCGGCACTGCCGGTGGGCAGCGCCAGGGTTTTGCCCGAGAGTTGCTCAACACGGGTGTAGCGTCGCTCGCCCTTGATACCGACCAGCAGCAACGGTACGTTGCTCGAAACCGGCGCACTGGTGCTGACGGCGTAGCCGGGTCTCAGGTCGAGCAGTTCCCCGGGCGCCACCAGATCCCCTTCGCCGCGCTGCAGCGCTCCGAGTAGTTGATCCTTGGCCTTGGGAATGATCTTGAGGGTGATTTCCTGCCCGTCTCGGGCGTGACCGTTGAGGTATTGCTCGAAGGCGCGCAGGCGATGGTATTCGACGCCGATGGACTGGCCCTGGACTTCGCCGGAGCTATTGCGGCTCTGATTGACCAGCACTCTGAGCACCCGGCTGCTGCGGATGTCCGCCAGATCGCGGACCTTGGCTGCCGGCACGGCTTGCAGCGGCCCGGCCAGGCGCGCATCCGCGGGCATCGGCAGCAGCAACGAACAACACAGCAGTAGCAAAACCGAGGGACGAATCATCCGCTCTCCGCGAAGAATACCGGGCCGATCGTTTTGATGAGATCGAGCGACAGAAACAGAGCGCACTGAGCGCTGACAAGGTGCCGAAAACCGGCACAGTGATGGCACATTGGCCAGCCGGACCTGTCTCTCGGCCTCAAAAGACAGTAATAACCCGTTGTAGTTCTTGGTTTTTCTTATAAATTTGCAGCTCTGATATGCTTTCCGGCCTTTGGTCCGAGGTAGCACCATGCAACTCATCGATATCGGCGTCAACCTGACCAACCCTTGTTTTGCCGACAAGCATCAGGCGGTACTCGACCGTGCCTACGCTGCCGGGGTCTGCCAATTGGTGCTCACCGGTACCAGTGTCGAGGGCAGCGAACAGGCACTGGAGCTGTGCCGCCAGCTGGATGAAACGGCGCAACGCCTGTTCGCCACCGCCGGTATTCATCCTCACTCGGCCAGCGACTGGAACGCCGACAGCGACCGCCAACTGCGCAGTTTGCTCAAGGAGCCGAATGTGGTGGCCGTGGGTGAATGCGGACTGGATTTCAATCGCGATTTTTCGCCGCGCCCACAGCAGGAAAAAGTCCTCGAAGAGCACTTGGCGATGGCGGTCGAGCTGCAAATGCCGGTGTTCCTCCACGAGCGCGATGCCAGCCAGCGTTTGCTGGAGATCCTGCGTGACTACCGTGATCAGTTGCCCGCGGCGGTGGTGCATTGCTTCACCGGCGAAAAAAAGGCCCTGTTCAGCTATCTGGATCTGGATTTGCACATCGGCATCACCGGCTGGATTTGCGACGAGCGCCGGGGCACCCACCTGCATCCGTTGGTAAAGGAAATCAAGCGCGGGCGGTTGATGCTGGAGAGCGATGCGCCGTACCTGTTACCGCGCAGTCTGCGGCCCAAGCCGAAAAACGGGCGCAACGAACCTGCGTACCTCACCGAAGTGTTGCGCGAAGTGGCGCTGCATCGAGGGGAAAGCGAGGAAGAGCTGGCGGCCCACAGTACGGCGTGTGCGCGGGCGTTCTATGGGCTGCCAACGGTCGACTGAGGTATCGCCGCCTTGCTCCTACCGGACGTACTTGCCGATCTCGAACTTGCCGATCGCCGCGCGGTGCACTTCGTCCGGGCCATCGGCCAGGCGCAGGGTGCGTTGCATCGCATACATGTAGGCCAGCGGAAAATCGTTGGACACCCCGGCTCCGCCATGGATCTGGATCGCCCGATCGATCACCCGCAACGCCACGTTCGGCGCCACCACCTTGATCTGTGCGATTTCGCTTTTCGCAATTTTATTGCCGACAGTGTCCATCATGTACGCAGCCTTCAATGTCAGCAGGCGCGCCATGTCGATCTCCATCCGCGAGTCGGCGATCTTGTCGATGTTACCGCCAAGACGTGCCAGGGGCTTGCCAAACGCTGTACGGTTCACCGCGCGCTTGCACATCAGCTCCAGCGCGCGCTCGGCCATGCCGATCGAACGCATGCAGTGGTGAATCCGGCCAGGGCCAAGGCGACCCTGGGCGATTTCGAAGCCGCGTCCTTCACCCAACAGGACGTTTTCGTACGGCACCCGGACATTTTCAAACAGCACTTCGGCATGACCGTGAGGCGCATCGTCGTAACCGAACACGGGTAGCGGCCGCACGATTTTCACCCCAGGGGCATCCACCGGCACCAGAATCATCGAGTGCTGGGCATGGCGCGGTGCGTCCGGATTGCTCAGGCCCATGAAGATCAGGATCTTGCAGCGCGGATCGCAGGCACCCGAGGTCCACCATTTCTTGCCATTGATCACCCACTCGTCGCCATCGCGCACGGCGCGGGCAGCCATGTTGGTGGCGTCGGAGGACGCCACGTCCGGTTCGGTCATGGCAAACGCCGATCGAATATCGCCGCGCAACAAGGGTTCGAGCCAGCGTTGCTTCTGCTCTTCATTGGCATAACGCACCAGCACTTCCATGTTGCCGGTGTCCGGCGCGGAGCAGTTGAACGGTTCCGGTCCCAACAGCGAACGGCCCATGATTTCCGCCAGCGGCGCGTACTCCAGGTTACTCAGGCCGGCGCCGAGTTCGGACTCGGGAAGAAACAAATTCCACAGCCCTTCAGCCTTGGCCTTGAGTTTGAGCTCCTCCATGATTGCCGTCGGCTGCCAGCGATCGCCCTCGGCGACCTGGCGCTCGAATACGGTTTCGGCCGGATAAACGTAGGTGTCCATGAACGCGGTCACGCGCTCACGCAGTTCTTGCACCTTGGGCGAATAAGCGAAATCCATGGGCAGCTCTACCTTTTGACAGGGGGTTTTGATGAGTTGTTCAAGTCATGCAATCGATGCTAGAACAGCTACTAAAATTTACCTAGCCTATTCTCGGCGTGTATTAACATTCATCACCGATATATGATCGACTGATCGTCAAGGCCACCCAACCCCACATAACGCCAGCCGATATAACACCAGCCCCTATAACAAGAGTGCAGCGCAATGAATCTGAGCAAGGTCGATCTCAATCTTTTCATCGTCTTTGACGCGATCTACACCGAAGCCAATCTGACACGGGCCGGGCAGATAGTCGGGATCACCCAGCCGGCGGTATCCAACGCGCTGGCCCGTCTGCGCGAGACCTTCAACGATCCGTTGTTCGTGCGCACCGCCCAGGGCATGGTCCCGACGCCGATGGCCCAGAACATCATCGGCCCGGTACGCAACGCCCTGTCCCTGCTGAGGGTCTCGGTGCAGGAAAGCCGCATCTTCAATCCGCTGCAGGCGGTCAAGACCTATCGCATCAGCATGACCGACCTCACCGAAGCGGTGATCCTGCCAGCGCTGTTCCAGCGCCTGCGTCGCCTGGCACCCACGGTGATCATCGAGAGCTTCCTGTCCAAGCGCCGCGAAACCACCAAGGAACTGGCGGCCGGGCGCCTCGACTTCGCCGTCGACGCGCCGCTCAACACCGACCCGCAGGTGCGCCACGTCAAGCTGATGGAAGACCGCTACGTGTGCGCCATGCGCAAGGGGCATCCGCTGGCCGGCAAGGAAAAATTCACCCTCGATGACTACCTCTCCCTGACCCACATCCATATCTCCAGCCGTCGCAGCGGCCTGGGTCATGTTGATCTGGCACTGGGCAAGATGGGCATCCAGCGCAAGATCGCCCTGCGCTCCCAGCATTACCTGATGGCCTCGCAAGTGTTGCAGCAGACGGACATGGTGATGACCGTGCCGGAGCGCTTCGCCCGCCGCCATGACTTGTACTCGGTGAACTTGCCGGTCAATGACGTGCCGCCGGTGGAAACCCACCTCTACTGGCACGAAAGCACCGACCAGGACCCGGCCAACCGCTGGATGCGCGAGCAGATGATCGAACTGTGCCAGCAGGTGACGGCTCAAGAGAAGAAGCTGGATAAGGTCTAGCCAGCGGCTCACCCCCTGTCCCCCTGTGGGAGCGAGCTTGCTCGCGATGGTCGTTAACGATAACGCGTTCTTCCTGAACAAACGCATAATCGTTAACGACCATCGCGAGCGAGCTCGCTCCTACAAGGGGATAGGTGCAGGGCGAGGACGGGGTTTCGACGATAAGGCGCCCGAGCGGCAGCGAAACCTCACACAAGAAACGCAGCAACCTTGCCCGCCGCTGCCGCCAAATGCTGTTCATGGGTAAACCCCGAAGCCTTCAACGGCTTCAAATCATGATCCCCCGCCACCAGCCAGAACACCTCGATACCCGGCGCCAAAGTGTAAGCCTCAACCGCCTCGCGATTGCCCAGCGCATCCCGCTCCCCCTGAACAATCAGCGTCCGGGTCTTCAATCCGGCCAAATGCTCGACCCGCGGCTTTTGCGGTTTGCCGACCGCATAAAACGGATACCCCAGACACACCAGCGCATCCGCCCCCAGTTCATCCGCCAGTAGACTGGCCATGCGCCCGCCCATGGACTTGCCGCCGATGGCCAGACGCCCAGCGACATGGCGTCGCACCACGGCATAGACCTCACGCCAGCACTCCAACAGTCTGGGTGCCGGGTTCGGTGGACGTTTGCCACCATCAAGGCGTCGCTGCGCCATATAGGGAAACTCGAAGCGCAGCACGTTGACGCCATGCGCAGCAAGGCGTGCGGCGATGTCGTCCATCCAGACACTGTCCATCGGCGCACCGGCGCCATGGGCGAGAATCAGCGTCACAGGCTCGGTGGACCCCTTTGCGGCAGCCTCATTCCACAGCCAGCCGTGGTCGCGCACACACTGCGCCCATTGATCCCCGTCAATACTGGCCTTGTGCTCTTTGTCCATGCTTGCCTCGCTTTTAGTCTGCCTATAACTCCAGGCGAAGTGAGCGTTGCCTTGCGCATACGCCGGCACTTCGGCTGAACCGTGGATGGGGAACCATGAACACTTCTATCAGTACCGCCTACAACTACAAGGTGGTCCGCCAATTCGCCATTATGACGGTGGTGTGGGGCATCGTCGGCATGGGCCTCGGGGTTTTTCTCGCAGCCCAATTGGTATGGCCCGAACTCAACTTCGATCTGCCATGGACCAGTTTCGGCCGGTTGCGCCCGCTGCACACCAACGCGGTGATCTTCGCCTTTGGCGGTTGCGCCCTGTTTGCCAGTTCGTTCTATTCGGTGCAGCGCACCTGCCAGACACAGCTGTTCGCCCCGAAAATCGCCGCGTTCTGCTTCTGGGGCTGGCAGCTGGTGATTCTCCTGGCGGCCATCAGCCTGCCGCTGGGTTACACCAGTTCCAAGGAATACGCCGAACTCGAATGGCCGATCGACATCCTGATCACCATCGTCTGGGTCGCGTACGCCGTGGTGTTCTTCGGCACGATCATGCAACGCAAGACCCGGCACATTTATGTCGGCAACTGGTTCTTCGGCGCATTCATCATCACCGTGGCGATTCTGCACATCGTCAACAACGTTGAACTGCCGGTGAGTTTCACCAAGTCCTACTCGGTCTACGCCGGTGCCACCGATGCCATGGTGCAGTGGTGGTACGGGCACAACGCCGTAGGCTTTTTCCTCACCGCCGGCTTCCTCGGGATGATGTATTACTTCGTGCCGAAACAAGCCGAGCGTCCGGTGTACTCCTATCGCCTGTCGATCGTGCACTTCTGGGCGCTGATCACCCTGTACATCTGGGCCGGCCCCCACCACTTGCACTACACCGCGCTGCCGGACTGGGCGCAGTCGCTGGGCATGGTGATGTCGCTGATCCTGCTGGCACCGAGCTGGGGCGGCATGATCAACGGCATGATGACCCTCTCGGGTGCCTGGCATAAGTTGCGCAGCGACCCGATCCTGCGTTTCCTCGTGGTGTCGCTGGCGTTCTACGGCATGTCGACCTTCGAAGGGCCGATGATGGCGATCAAAACGGTGAACGCCCTCTCCCACTACACCGACTGGACCATCGGCCACGTGCACGCCGGCGCCCTCGGCTGGGTGGCGATGATTTCGATCGGCGCGCTGTACCACATGATCCCGAAAATCTTCGGCCGCACGCAGATGCACAGCATCGGCCTGATCAACGCGCACTTCTGGCTCGCCACCATCGGCACCGTGCTCTACATCGCCTCGATGTGGGTCAACGGCATCGCCCAGGGCCTGATGTGGCGCGCCATCAATGAAGACGGCACGCTGACCTACTCCTTCGTCGAGACCCTGGTGGCAAGCCACCCAGGCTTCGTCGTGCGCCTGGTAGGCGGTGCGATTTTCTTCAGCGGCATGCTGCTGATGGCCTACAACACCTGGCGCACCGTACGGGCTTCGCAGCCTGCCGAAGCCGCCGCTGCCGCGCAGATCGCCTGAGGAGGCCGCCATGAAACACGAAACAATCGAGAAAAACGTCGGCTTGCTGATGTTGCTGATGGTGCTGGCCGTGAGCATTGGCGGCCTGACCCAGATCGTCCCGCTGTTCTTCCAGGACGTCACCAATAAACCGGTGGAAGGCATGAAGCCCTATACCGCGCTGCAACTGGAAGGTCGCGACATTTACATCCGCGAAGGCTGCGTCGGTTGCCACTCGCAGATGATCCGGCCGTTCCGCGCCGAGACCGAGCGTTACGGTCACTATTCGGTCGCCGGTGAAAGCGTCTGGGATCACCCGTTCCTGTGGGGTTCGAAACGTACCGGTCCGGACCTGGCCCGGGTCGGCGGTCGCTATTCCGAGGACTGGCACCGCGCGCACTTGTACAACCCGCGCAACGTGGTGCCCGAATCGAAAATGCCCGGGTATCCGTGGCTGGTGGCCAATCCACTCGACAGCAGCCACACCGAAAGCAAGATCAAGGCGATGCGCACCCTCGGCGTGCCCTACAGCGACGACGACATCGCCGGCTCAGTGGCCTCGCTCAAAGGCAAGACCGAGATGGACGCATTGGTCGCTTACCTGCAAGTGCTTGGCACATCCATCAAGAGCAAGAGGTAAGCCATGGCCATGCCCTTTGAAATAGTGAGCGAATTGAGCAGTGGAATGATCCGCGGCCTAGGCACGGTCGTGGTGTTTGTGGCCTTCGTCGGCCTGACGCTGTGGGTGTTCAACAGCAAACGCAATCCGGAGTTCGCCGAAGCGCGCTTGCTACCGTTCGCCGATGAACCGCTACCCGACGACGCCACCCAAGAACCTGAAACAAGGAGTACCCGGCCATGACCACCTTCTGGAGTACGTGGATTTGCGTACTGACCATCGGCAGCCTGATCGGCCTGACCTGGCTGCTGATCGGCACCCGCAAGGGCGAAACCAAGGGCAGCGTCGACCAGACCATGGGCCACAGCTTCGACGGCATCGAGGAGTATGACAACCCGCTGCCGCAGTGGTGGTTCATGCTGTTCGCCGGCACGCTGGTGTTCGCCGTGGGTTATCTGGTGCTGTACCCGGGCCTGGGCAACTGGAAAGGCATCCTCCCCGGTTATGAGAACGGCTGGACTGGCGTCCACGAGTGGGAAAAGGAGATGAACAAGGCCGAGGCGAAGTTCGGGCCGATCTTCGCCAAATTTGCGGCAATGCCCGTGGAAGACGTGGCCAACGATCCGCAAGCACTGACCATGGGCGGTCGCTTGTTCGCCTCCAATTGCGCGGTGTGCCACGGCTCGGATGCCAAGGGCGCTTTCGGCTTCCCCAACCTGGCCGACAGTCACTGGCGCTGGGGTGGCGATGCCCAGACGATCAAGACCACCATCCTGGGCGGGCGCATGGCGGCGATGCCAGCCTGGGGTGAAATCCTCGGTGAAGCCGGCGTGAAGAACGTTGCGGCTTATGTGCGTCATGATCTGGCGGGCCTGCCTTTGCCGGACGACAGCACGTTCGACCTGCAAGCCGGGCAGCAAGCTTTCAACACGACCTGTGTCGCCTGTCACGGGGCAAAGGGCCAGGGCACTGAAGCCATGGGTGCGCCTAATCTGACGCAGCCGGCCGGGTACATCTATGGCACCAGCCTGGCACAGCTTGGACAAACGATTCGTCATGGCCGCCAGGGGCATATGCCCGCGCAGAACGAGCTGCTTGGCAACGATAAAGTGCAATTGCTGGCGGCCTATGTGTACAGCCTGTCACACGGACTGAATACAGAGCGTTTGCAGGCTAAAGGCAAAAGCGAATAATTCTTGAACCCGACACTGCCGCATTCTCCCGGATGCGGCAGTTCCCTGCCCCCTTTGCGACCCATTGTCGCACCCTCCCTAAGTCCTCCTTTCGGTTCCCCGGATTCGGGTCTAAGCTTCCCCCGATGCGGACTGGCATAAGCCGGCTCCAGGTCGACCTTACCCGATGTGTTCGACGAATTTGCTCGATGACAGGCCGCAAAGGCTGGTAGATACCGGCTGTCGTGCCAAATGCCATCAGCCGCCGCATCGTCATTTTGAACACGCCCCGTTACAACTGACCTGATCCCCTCATCCCATTCCTGTACAGGGGTATTTTGTCCGGGGGCAATTTTGTCCTTACGTGGCGCATGGAAAGGCCGCAGAATCAGCTTTTGAAAGCATTGACCCTGGTCATGGCGCGTTGCAATGACCCCCCGCTTTCTACATACTTGCGGCCGATTTTTACTCCTAATAAAACACCCAAACCGTGGAACCTTAGAATGAGCACAGCAATCAGTCCGACTGCTTATAACTATAAGGTAGTCCGCCAGTTCGCCATCATGACGGTGGTCTGGGGGATCCTTGGCATGGGGCTCGGTGTCTTCATCGCCTCGCAACTGGTCTGGCCGGAGTTGAACTTCGGTCTGCCATGGACGAGCTTTGGACGCCTGCGCCCGTTGCACACCAACCTGGTGATTTTCGCCTTCGGTGGTTGTGCACTGTTTGCCACTTCTTATTACGTCGTGCAGCGAACCTGCCAAACGCGACTGATTTCCGACAGCCTCGCCGCCTTCACCTTCTGGGGATGGCAGGCGGTGATCGTCGGCGCGATCATTACCTTGCCGCTGGGTTACACCACCACCAAGGAATACGCGGAACTGGAATGGCCCCTGGCTATTCTGCTGGCCATTGTCTGGGTCACCTACGGTCTGGTGTTCTTCGGCACCATCACCAAGCGCAATACCAAGCATATCTACGTGGGTAACTGGTTCTACGGTGCCTTCATCGTCGTGACGGCGATGCTGCACATCGTCAACCACGCGTCGCTGCCGGTCAGCTTCTTCAAGTCCTACTCGGCCTATTCGGGTGCGACGGATGCGATGATCCAGTGGTGGTACGGTCACAACGCGGTCGGTTTCTTCCTGACCACCGGCTTCCTGGGGATGATGTACTACTTCGTTCCGAAGCAGGCCGAGCGTCCGATCTACTCCTATCGCCTGTCGATCGTGCACTTCTGGGCGCTGATCACCTTGTACATCTGGGCCGGTCCGCACCACCTGCACTACACCGCATTGCCGGACTGGGCTCAGTCCCTGGGCATGGCCATGTCGATCATCCTGCTGGCACCCAGCTGGGGCGGCATGATCAACGGCATGATGACCCTCTCGGGCGCCTGGCATAAGCTGCGCACCGACCCGATCCTGCGCTTCCTCGTGGTATCGCTGGCGTTCTACGGCATGTCGACCTTCGAAGGCCCGATGATGGCCATCAAGACCGTCAACTCGCTGTCGCACTACACCGACTGGACCATCGGCCACGTACACGCCGGCGCTCTTGGTTGGGTAGCCATGATCTCGATCGGCGCGATCTACCACATGATCCCGAAACTGTTCGGTCGCGCGCAGATGCACAGCATCGGCTTGATCAACGCCCACTTCTGGCTCGCGACCATCGGTACCGTGCTGTACATCGCTTCGATGTGGGTCAACGGCATCACCCAGGGCCTGATGTGGCGTGCAATCAACGACGACGGCACCCTCACCTACTCGTTCGTCGAAGCGCTGCAAGCCAGCCACCCCGGTTTCATCGTTCGCGCCCTGGGCGGTGCGTTCTTTGCCAGCGGCATGCTGTTCATGGCCTACAACGTATGGCGTACCGTACGTGCCTCGAACCCGGTTGAAGCCAAAGCTGCTGAACAGATTGCTGTAGTTGGAGCTCACTGATGAAGCATGAAGCAGTCGAGAAGAATATTGGCCTGCTGGCCTTCTTCATGGTTATCGCCGTCAGCATCGGCGGCCTGACACAGATCGTTCCGCTGTTTTTCCAGGACGTCACCAACAAGCCGGTCGAAGGCATGAAGCCCCGTACCGCCCTTGAACTGGAAGGTCGCGACATCTACATCGCCAACGGTTGTGTCGGCTGCCACTCGCAGATGATCCGCCCGTTCCGTGCTGAAACCGAACGTTACGGCCACTACTCGGTCGCCGGTGAAAGCGTCTGGGACCACCCGTTCCTGTGGGGTTCCAAGCGTACCGGTCCGGACCTGGCCCGTGTCGGCGGTCGTTACTCCGATGACTGGCAGCGTGCGCATTTGTACAACCCGCGCAACGTAGTGCCCGAGTCGAAAATGCCGGCCTACCCGTTCCTCGTGGAAAACAAGCTCGACGGCAAAGACACCGCCAAGAAAATGGAAGTCTTGCGCACGCTCGGCGTCCCTTACACCGACGAAGACATCGCCGGTGCACAGGATGCCGTGAAGGGCAAAACCGAAATGGACGCGCTGGTGGCCTATCTGCAAGGCCTGGGCACCATCATCAAAAGCAAACGGTGATTTAGATGGATATCGGGATGATTCGTGGCCTGGGCACCGTTGTCGTGATGGTGGCCTTCATCGGTCTGGCGTTGTGGGTATTCAGCCCCAAGCGCAAGTCGGAGTTTGAAGACGCGACCTTGCTGCCTTTCGCGGATGATCCCGAAGCCATCAAGCACGTCGAGCAAGCTTCTAGGAGTAACAAAGAATGACTACGTTCTGGAGTCTGTACGTCACAGTCCTCAGTCTCGGCACCATCTTCGCCCTGACCTGGCTGCTGCTGTCGACCCGCAAGGGCCAGCGCAGCGAAGCCACCGAAGAAACGGTTGGCCACTCCTTCGACGGGATCGAGGAGTACGACAATCCGCTGCCAAAATGGTGGTTCATGCTGTTCGTGGGCACCATCATCTTCGCCCTGGGGTATCTGGTGCTGTATCCGGGCCTGGGCAACTGGAAAGGCCTGCTGCCGGGTTACAACTACCTGGATAACGAGAAGCAGACCGCGTTCGCCAACGGCCAGACCGGCTGGACCGGCGTTCACGAGTGGGAAAAGGAAATGGCCAAGTCGGACGCCAGGTTCGGCCCGATCTTCGCCAAGTTCTCGTCCATGCCTATCGAAGAAGTGGCCAAGGACCCGCAAGCCCTGAAGATGGGTGGCCGCCTGTTCGCCTCCAACTGCTCGGTCTGCCACGGTTCCGACGCCAAGGGCGCCTATGGCTTCCCTAACCTGACCGACGCCGACTGGCGCTGGGGCGGCGAAGCGGAAACCATCAAGACCACCATCATGGGCGGTCGTCACGCCGTGATGCCGGCCTGGTCCGAAGTGATTGGCGAGCAAGGCGTGGCCGACGTGGCCGCGTTCGTGCTGACCAACCTCGATGGCCGCAAACTGCCGGAAGGCACCAAGGCCGACCCGGTTGCCGGGCAGAAACTGTTCGCCGCCAACTGCGTGGCCTGCCACGGTCCGGCAGGCAAAGGGACCCCGGCCATGGGCGCCCCTGACCTGACCCACCCGGGTGCGTTCATCTACGGCTCGAGCTTCGCTCAGCTGCAGCAGACCATCCGTTACGGCCGTCAGGGCCAGATGCCTGCGCAAGAACAGCTGCAAGGCAACGACAAGGTCCACCTGCTGGCCGCTTACGTCTACAGCCTGTCTCACGGTGAGAAGGCTCCGGCGGAAGATGCCCAGTAACGTTTGATGTAAAAGAACGGCCCCGCCAATGAGAGTTGGCGGGGCCGTTTGCATTTCGAGGCATTAATGATTTGAGACGAATGCTCGATAGACGCGAATTTCAGCGAGCTGTAGCTTCTCTTTTCACCCTGACAAGCAAAACGTGAGGGCCACCATTCGAAGATATATTTCAAGGAAGAACTATATGCGAGAGTCTGATCACGACTGTGGGCAATCCTACGAGGATTTCATTTACGCTGACGACGATGTTGACGGTACGCCCCCTGGCAGCGAAAACACAAAACCCGCCACTGAAACTGTCGACGCTGTCGAATCCGTCGAAGCTGTCGATAGAAAAAGAGAAAGCGGGCTGGATAGCCTGGGAGGAGGAATGGTGCTCTGACGCTTTGCAGCGTCAAAGAGTCTCTGCGATCCAGGCAGCATCTCGGGAGAGGTGTTTCATGGATCGTCTATAGTCAATTGATCTGGATCATGATTTGTTACATCTGCTACACCATCCTCGCCCTTCCCCCAACGCGACCAAAGGTCGCACCCTTGACCCAGAGCGACAGGCGTATCATTGCGCCACTGCTACACCCTTTTTGACCGCGGTCGGCATGTACTGACCGGGGCATTTTTCCACTGCCGTGGGATGCAATGATGAGCAACCAGATTCCGGTACACGACGTTACCCCGCCTGCCAAAAACACCAACAGCACCGTCGACCTCTACGCCTCTCGGGAAAAGATCTACACCCGCGCCTTCACCGGGCTGTTCCGCAACCTGCGGATGATGGGCGGTGCCGGGCTGTTCCTGCTGTATTTCGGTACGGTCTGGCTCAATTGGGGTGGCCACCAGGCCGTCTGGTGGAACCTGCCGGAGCGCAAGTTCTTCATTTTTGGTGCGACCTTCTGGCCCCAGGACTTCATCCTGCTCTCGGGGATTCTGATCGTCAGCGCCTTCGGCCTGTTTTTCATCACCGTATATGCCGGACGGGTCTGGTGTGGCTATACCTGCCCGCAGAGTGTCTGGACCTGGATTTTCATGTGGTGCGAGAAGGTTACCGAAGGCGACCGCAACCAGCGCATCAAGCTCGACAAGGCGCCGATGAGCGCCAACAAGTTCCTGCGCAAGTTCAGCAAACACGCAATGTGGCTGTTGATCGGCTTCGTGACGGGCATGACCTTCGTCGGCTACTTCTCGCCGATCCGCGAATTGACCATCGACTTCTTCACTGGCGCAGCCGATGGCTGGTCCTACTTCTGGGTCGGTTTCTTCACCCTCGCCACCTATGGCAACGCCGGCTGGCTGCGTGAACAGGTGTGCATCTACATGTGCCCGTACGCACGCTTCCAGAGCGTGATGTTCGACAAGGACACCCTGATCGTTTCCTACGACCCGCGCCGTGGCGAATCCCGTGGCCCGCGCAAGAAAGGCGTCGACTACAAAGCCATGGGCCTGGGCGATTGCATCGACTGCACCATGTGCGTCCAGGTCTGCCCGACCGGTATCGATATCCGCGATGGCCTGCAGGTCGAATGCATTGGCTGTGCAGCCTGCATCGATGCCTGCGACAGCATCATGGACAAGATGGATTATCCCCGGGGCCTGATCAGCTACACCACCGAGCACAACCTGTCCGGGCAAAAAACCAATAAACTGCGTCCCCGCCTGATCGGCTATGCCACGGTGCTGCTGGCGATGATCGCCTTGCTGGTGACCGCGTTCTTCATGCGTTCGCTGGTCGGCTTCGATGTCAGCAAGGATCGGGTGCTGTACCGCGAGAACGCCGAAGGCCGGATCGAAAACGTCTACAGCCTGAAGATCATGAACAAGGACCAGCGCGACCACACCTACCTGCTGGAAGCCTCTGGCCTGCCGGACCTCAAGCTGCAAGGCAAGCGTGAAATCAAAGTCGCCGCCGGGGAGATTTTCAGCCAGCCGGTGGAGTTGTCCAGCGCACCGGAACAACTGCCGTCGAGTACCAACGAGGTGAAGTTCATCCTCAAGGACGCCGATGACGCCAGCATCCACGTTGAAGCCAAGAGCCGGTTCATCGGCCCACAAATTCGTTGAGAGAAGTGACCATGCCCGCAGCAAATGCCACAAGTCCCTGGTACAAGCACCTTTGGCCGTGGATCATCATCGCCATCCTCGCCTGCTCGGTAGCGCTGACCTTGTCCATGGTGACCATCGCGGTGAACAACCCGGACAACCTGGTCAACGATAACTACTACGAGGCCGGCAAGGGCATCAACCGTTCGCTGGACCGTGAACTGCTGGCCCAGACCCTGCTGTTGCGCGCCAGCGTCCACCTGGATGGCGTGACCGGCGAAGTCGATGTACGCCTGGACGGCAACAGCGCACCGGACACCCTGGAGCTGAACCTGATCTCGCCGACCCAGCCGGAGAAGGATCGCAAGATCACCCTCGCCCGCAGCGAAACCGAACAGGGCCGCTACATCGGCCAGGTGAGCGACAAGGTCGACGGCCGCCGCTTCGTGGAGTTGCTGGGTGTGCAGGATGGGAAAACCTGGCGCATGTTCGAGGAAGAACAGGTCAGTCATGACAAGGATCTGCTGCTGGGTGACGAGCCGCTGCAGGGCGCGGAAGACCTGAAGAAGTAAAAACCTGCGCTTTGCGCATTCGCGGGCAAGCCCGCTCCCACAGTGGATCTGCGGTGGACACAAATGTTGTGTACGACACCGATCAAATGTGGGAGCGGGCTTGCCCGCGAAGAGGCCCTATCCAACGATAGAGATCTGCGGTACTAGTGATAATTCCATGACCACCACGCCACTCCCCTGCTACCACTGCGCCCTGCCCGTCCCGGCCGGCAGCCGCTTCACCGCTGCCGTCCTCGGTGAAACCCGCGAGTTCTGTTGCCCGGGTTGCCAGGCCGTGGCCGAGGCGATTGTCGCCGGGGGCCTTGAAAGCTATTACCAGCATCGCAGCGAAGCCTCGGCCAACCCCGAAGCCTTGCCCGTGCAACTGGTGGACGAGCTGGCGTTGTACGACCGCGCCGACGTGCAGAAACCCTTCGTTCGCCACGAAGGCGAGCTCGCCGAAACCACGTTATTGATGGAAGGCATCAGCTGCGCCGCCTGCGGCTGGCTGATCGAGAAACACCTGCGTGGCTTGCCGGCGGTGGCCGAAGCGCGCCTGAACCTGTCCAATCATCGCCTGCACGTACGCTGGGCCGACGGGCAATTGCCGCTGAGCCGGGTACTGAGCGAATTGCGCCACATCGGTTACGCCGCACACCCTTATCAAGCCGACCGTGCCAGCGAACAACTGGCCAGTGAAAACCGCCTGGCCCTGCGCCAGCTCGGGGTCGCCGGCCTGCTGTGGTTCCAGGCGATGATGGCGACCATGGCCACCTGGCCGGAATTCAATATCGACCTCAGCCCCGAGCTGCACACCATCCTGCGCTGGGTCGCACTGTTCCTCACCACGCCGATCGTGTTCTACAGTTGCGCGCCCTTCTTCAAGGGCGCCCTGCGCGACCTGCGCACCCGGCACCTGACCATGGACGTTTCGGTATCGCTGGCGATCGGCAGCGCCTACATCGCCGGGATCTGGACCTCGATCACCGGGGTCGGCGAACTGTACTTCGATGCCGTCGGCATGTTCGCGCTGTTCCTGCTGGCCGGACGCTACCTGGAACGCCGCGCCCGGGAACGTACCGCCGCTGCCACCGCGCAGCTGGTCAATCTGTTGCCCGCATCTTGCCTGCGCCTGAGTGCTGACGGCCAGAGCGAGCGCATCCTGCTCAGCGAATTGCGCGTGGGCGATCAGGTGCTGGTGCATCCCGGTGCGATCCTCCCGGCGGATGGCAAAATCCTCGACGGCCAGTCGAGCATCGACGAATCCCTGCTCACCGGAGAATACCTGCCGCAGTCACGGCTGCCGGGCGATGCGGTCACCGCTGGCACCCTGAACGTCGAGGGCGCATTGACCGTGCAAGTGCTGGCCCTCGGCCAGGACACCCGATTGTCCGCCATCGTCCGCCTGCTGGACCGTGCCCAGGCCGAAAAGCCGCGCCTGGCGGAAATTGCCGACCGCGCCGCGCAGTGGTTCCTGCTGCTGTCGCTGATTGCCGCGGCCGTCATCGGTCTGGTGTGGTGGGAACTGGATTCGTCACGGGCGTTCTGGATCGTGCTGGCGATGCTGGTTGCGACTTGCCCTTGCGCCTTGTCCCTGGCCACGCCGACCGCCCTCACCGCCGCCACCGGAACGCTGCATAGACTTGGCCTGTTGCTGACGCGCGGTCATGTGCTGGAAGGCCTGAACCAGATCGACACGGTGATTTTCGACAAGACCGGCACCCTCACAGAAGGCCGCCTGGCGCTGCGCTCGATCCGCCCGCTCGGCGCGCTCGACAGCGATGAATGCCTGAGCCTCGCCGCCGCCCTGGAAAACCGTTCCGAACACCCGATCGCCCGCGCTTTCGGCCGGGCGCCGCTGGCCGCTGAAGAAGTCCACAGTACGCCGGGCCTCGGCCTCCAGGGAATGGTCGGTGAACAACGTTTGCGTATCGGCCAACCGGGATTTGTCTGCGAACTCAGTGGTGCCGCCGTGCCCGCCATGCCGGACGAAGCCGGCCAATGGTTGCTGCTCGGCAACCACCAGGGGCCGCTGGCATGGTTTGTCCTCGACGACCGTTTGCGCAGCGACGCCCCCGCGCTGCTCGCCGCGTGCAAGGCCCGGGGCTGGCGCACGTTGCTGCTGTCCGGCGACAGTTCGCCGATGGTGGCCAGCGTCGCGGCTGAACTGGGCATCGACGAAGCCCGTGGCGGTTTGCGTCCGGACGATAAATTGCAGGTCTTGCAACAACTGCACAAGGAAGGTCGCAAGGTGTTGATGCTCGGTGACGGGGTCAACGACGTGCCGGTGCTGGCCGCCGCCGACATCAGCGTGGCGATGGGGTCGGCGACGGACCTGGCCAAGACCAGTGCCGATGCGGTGTTGCTGTCCAACCGGCTCGATGCACTGGTGCAAGCTTTCAGCCTGGCCCGGCGCACCCGTCGGGTAATCATCGAGAACCTGCTGTGGGCCGGGCTGTACAATGGCCTCATGTTGCCCTTCGCCGCCCTCGGCTGGATCACCCCGGTATGGGCCGCGGTCGGCATGTCCATCAGTTCGTTGACCGTGGTGCTGAACGCCCTGCGCCTGACTCGCCTGCCGAGCGCGCCCGCCGCCAGCGCCACGCCACAAACCCGCCCGCTGCCGGCCTGAGCCGCGCGGGCATGGAGTGACCCATGCCAGCTCTCTACGTGATGATCCCGGCCGCGCTGCTGATCGTGGCCATTGCGATCTACATTTTCTTCTGGGCGGTCGACAGCGGTCAGTACGACGATCTGGACGGCCCGGCCCACAGCATCCTGTTCGACGATCAGGACCCCAATCACCAGGCGGCGGTCGACGAGGCCGGCGGCCATCCGGCCAAACCGGACGACAAGGCGCCTCCGCATGCTTGAGTTGGCGCCCCTGCTGGTGTCTGCGGTGATTCTTGGCCTGCTCGGTGGTGGTCATTGCCTGGGGATGTGCGGCGGCTTGATGGGCGCGCTGACCCTGGCGATTCCCCAGGAGCAGCGCAGCCGACGCTTTCGGTTGCTGCTGGCCTATAACCTGGGACGAATTCTCAGCTATGCCGCCGCCGGCCTGCTGATCGGACTGGCCGGCTGGGCGGTGGCCAACAGCCCGGCCGCGATGTTCATGCGCGTCATCGCCGGGTTATTGCTGATCGCCATGGGCCTGTACCTGGCCGGGTGGTGGAGCGGCCTGACCCGCATCGAAAGCCTCGGTCGCGGCTTGTGGCGGCACATCCAGCCGGTTGCCAACAAATTGCTGCCGGTGTCGAGCCTGCCCCGCGCATTGCTGCTGGGCGCGCTCTGGGGCTGGCTGCCCTGCGGTCTGGTCTACAGCACGCTGCTGTGGTCGGCGAGTCAGGGCAATGCGCTGGACAGTGCACTGCTGATGCTCGCGTTCGGGCTGGGCACCTGGCCGGTGCTGCTGGCCACGGGGCTGGCGGCCGAGCGGGTCACAGCGTTGTTGCGCAAGCGCAGCGTACGTGTGGCCGGTGGGTTGCTGGTGATGCTGTTTGGTATCTGGACCTTGCCTGGGCCGCATCAGCATTGGCTCATGGGGCATTAGATCGGCGGTGGCCCCATCGCGGGCAAGCCCGCTCCCACAGGATCTTTGTTTGGAACACAGAACTGAGGCAATCCAAAATCCTGTGGGAGCGGGCTTGCCCGCGAAGAGGCCCTCACTGACACCACAGATCTCTACCTTTGATACAAATCAAGATGCCCCCACTCCGCCGCCCCTAGACTCGCCACCACAGCCAGCCTATCCGGGGGAATGCCCGCATGATGCTCGACGCCATTCGTTGGGACACCGATCTGATCCGCCGCTATGACCTGGCGGGACCGCGCTACACCTCCTATCCCACCGCCCTGCAGTTCGACGGTCATGTCGGCAGCTTCGACCTGTTCCATGCCCTGCGTGACAGCCGCAAGGCCCAGCGTCCGTTGTCGCTCTATGTGCATGTGCCCTTCTGCGCGAACATTTGCTACTACTGCGCCTGTAACAAAGTCATCACCAAGGACCGCGGCCGGGCCCTGCCTTATTTGCAGCGTCTGGAACAGGAAATCCAGCTGATCGCCTGCCACCTGGACCCGGCGCAGAAAGTCGAGCAGCTGCATTTCGGTGGTGGCACGCCGACTTTTCTCAGTCACGACGAACTGCGCCAGTTGATGGCCCGGTTGCGCAAAAGCTTCAACTTGCTGGACGATGATTCCGGCGACTACGGCATCGAGATCGACCCTCGCGAAGCCGATTGGTCGACCATGGGCCTGTTGCGTGAGCTGGGGTTCAATCGTGTCAGCATCGGCCTGCAGGACCTCGATCCGGCGGTGCAACGGGCGGTGAATCGCTTGCAAAGCCTGGAACAGACCCGCGCGGTGATCGACGCCGCCCGCACCCTGCAATTTCGCTCGATCAACATTGACCTCATCTATGGATTGCCGAGACAGACACCCGAGAACTTCGCGCGCACGGTCGACGAAGTCATCGCGCTGCAACCCGACCGGCTCTCGGTGTTCAACTATGCCCACCTGCCGGAACGCTTCATGCCCCAGCGTCGCATCAACAGCGACGAACTGCCGACACCGGCGCAGAAACTGGAGATGCTGCAGGGCACTATCCAACAACTGACCGCCGCCGGTTACCGCTACATCGGCATGGATCACTTCGCGCTCCCCGACGATGAACTGGCGATAGCCCAGGAAGAATCGACCCTGCAACGCAATTTCCAGGGCTACACCACCCACGGTCACTGCGACCTGATCGGCCTCGGCGTTTCGGCCATCAGCCAGATCGGCGACCTGTACTGCCAGAACAGCAGCGACCTGAATCAGTATCAGAACGCGCTGGCCTGCGTGCAACCGGCCACCAATCGCGGTCTGCTGTGCAACGCCGACGATCGCCTGCGTCGGGCCGTCATCCAGCAATTGATTTGCCACTTCAGCCTGGAATTCGCCAGGATCGAACACGACTTCAATATCGACTTTCAAGGTTACTTTGCCGATCTGTGGCCCCAACTGCAGATAATGGCCGGTGATGGCCTGATCGAAATCGATAACGAAAAAATCAGCGTGCTGCCCGCGGGGCGGTTGCTGGTGCGTTCAGTGTGCATGGTGTTCGACGCCTATCTGGGCGAGCAGAATCGCCAGCGATTTTCACGGGTAATTTAAACGCTGCGACAAAATCGCCAGGCGCTGGCTTGAATGTCCTCCCGTGAGTTACCCTTACGGCTTATGTGTGTTTTTTCCCACAAGGATTGAAGAAATGTCCGAGCCAGTAAAACTGCGCGCTCAAAGCCAGGCCCATTGCAAGGATTGCAGCCTGGCCCCCCTCTGCCTGCCACTTTCTCTGAATCTGGAAGACATGGAGGCGCTGGACGAAATCGTCAAACGTGGCCGCCCGCTGAAAAAGGGCGAGTTCCTGTTCCGTCAGGGCGACACATTCGATTCCGTTTATGCAGTTCGCGCCGGCGCCTTGAAGACCTTCAGCCTGAGCGATGGCGGCGAAGAGCAGCTCACCGGTTTCCATTTGCCGAGTGAACTGGTCGGCTTGTCGGGCATGGACACCGAAAAACACCCGGTCTCGGCGCAAGCGCTGGAAACCACCTCGGTCTGTGAAATTCCGTTCGAGCGCCTCGACGAGCTGGCGCTGCAACTGCCGCAACTGCGCCGACAATTGATGCGCGTCATGAGCCGCGAGATCCGTGACGATCAGCAAATGATGTTGCTGTTGTCGAAGAAAACCGCCGATGAGCGTATCGCGACGTTCCTGGTCAACCTCTCGGCACGCTTTCGCGCCCGGGGTTTTTCGGCCAATCAGTTCCGCCTGAGCATGTCGCGCAACGAAATCGGCAACTATCTGGGGCTGGCGGTGGAAACCGTTTCCCGGGTGTTCACGCGCTTTCAGCAAAACGAACTGATCGCCGCCGAAGGCAAGGAAATTCATATCCTCGACCCGATCCAGCTGTGCGCCTTGGCCGGCGGCTCGCTCGAAGGCTGACGGTGACATTTGCGGCTGAGCGAAAGGGCTCAGCCGCCGTTATACTGCGATGTTTGCAGCCTGCCAGGATTCTCCGACAATGGCCTTCGATTCTTTCGACATCAAATCCCTGATCCGCCCCGTGATCGACTTCCCCAAGCCAGGCGTGATCTTTCGCGACATCACCCCGTTGTTCCAGTCACCCACGGCCCTGCGCCTGGTGATGGACAGCTTCGCCCACCGTTATGTCGAAGCGGATTTCACCCACATCGGGGCGATGGACGCCCGTGGCTTCCTGATCGGTTCGGTGCTGGCCTATCAGTTGAACAAGCCGCTGGTGTTGTTCCGCAAGCAAGGCAAGCTGCCCGCCGACGTGCTGGCCGAGGGGTATGCGACCGAATACGGCGAAGCCTTCCTCGAGGTCCACGCCGACAGCCTGTGTGAAGGCGATGCGGTGGTGATGTTCGATGACCTGATTGCCACTGGCGGTACGCTGATTGCGGCGGCGAACCTGATTCGGCGCATGGGTGCGCGGGTGCATGAGGCGGCAGCGATTATTGATCTGCCGGAGCTGGGTGGGTCGCAGCGGCTGGAAGATATGGGGATTCCTACTTTTTGCCTGACGCAGTTTGCGCTGGACGATAAGTAGCGCGTTGCCTGCGCCGACGCCTTCGCGAGCAAGCCCGCTCCCACAGGGATCAAGGGTGTTCGCAGATTTTGCGTACACCAATGGACTCTGTGGGAGCGGGCTTGCCCGCGAAGGCGTCCGTGCGAACGCTACAGAGTAATGGGCTTACGCCCCGCAAACGAATGCGCCAACGTCCCGCCATCGACCAGTTCCAGCTCGCCCCCCAAGGGCACGCCATGGGCGATGCGCGAGGCGATCAGGCCCTTGTTGCTGAGCAACTGGGCGATGTAGTGCGCCGTGGCTTCACCTTCAACCGTCGGGTTGGTGGCGAGGATAACCTCAGTGAACGTGCCCGCTTCTTCAATTCGCGCCAGCAGTTGCGGAATACCGATGGCTTCCGGGCCCAGGCCGTCGAGAGGCGACAGGTGGCCCTTGAGCACGAAGTAGCGCCCACGAAAGCCCGTCTGTTCCACTGCATAGACATCCATCGGTCCTTCCACCACGCAGAGCAAGGTGTCGTCGCGACGGGTATCGGCGCATTGCGGGCACAGATCGTCTTCAGTCAGCGTGCGGCACAGCCGGCAGTGGCCAACGCCTTCCATGGCCTGGCTCAGTGCCAGGGCCAGGCGCGAGCCACCGCTGCGATCCCGCTCGAGCAGCTGCAACGCCATGCGTTGGGCAGTTTTCTGACCGACACCGGGCAAAATTCGCAGGGCATCGATCAGTTGGCGAATCAGTGGGCTGAAGCTCATGGGGAAAAGTCCGACAAAACAACGAGACGCGGTTTATACCCGCGCCTCCCCTTGAGCGTCAAATAGCAGCGTCAAATGGCAGGGTCAATTACTCGGCCTGCGCGACCCGAACCACCAGTTTGCCGAAGTTGCGCCCTTCCAGCAGACCGATGAAGGCCTCGGGCGCATTCTCCAGGCCATCGACCACATCCTCGCGGAATTTCACCTTGCCGTCGCGCACCCAGGGCGCCATGGCACTGACGAACTCCGGCTGACGGTCGCCGTAATCGTCGAACACGATGAAGCCCTGAATCCGCACCCGTTTGGTCAGCACGGTGCGCTGCAGTAGCGGCAGTTGATCCGGGCCGGTGGGTGCCTCGTGAGCGTTGTACGAAGCAATCAGGCCGCAGAGCGGAATCCGCGCCTTGGGGTTGAGCAGCGGCAATACCGCATCGAACACCTTGCCGCCGACGTTCTCGTAGTAGATGTCGATGCCGTCGGGGCAGGCGTTGGCCAGCTCCTCGGCGAAACGGGCGCTCTTGTGATCGATACAGGCATCGAAGCCCAGTTCGTCAACCACATAACGGCACTTTTTCTCACCGCCGGCCACGCCGACCACGCGCAGGCCTTTGATCTTCGCCACCTGGCCAACCACCGATCCCACCGCACCGGATGCCGCCGCGACCACCAGGGTTTCGCCGGCCTTGGGCTGGCCGATGTCCATCAGGCCCATGTAAGCGGTCATACCCGGCATGCCCAGCACACCCAGCGCCATCGACGGACTCGGCAGCCCGGAAGGTACCGGCATGATGTTACGACCGTCGCTGATGCTGTGGCTCTGCCAGCCGGTGGCGCCGACCACCAGATCACCTGCGTGGAATTTCGGATTCAGCGAGTGCTCGACCCGGCTGACGGCCCCACCGGTCATCACTTCGCCGATTTCCACAGGTGCGGCGTAGGATGGCGCATCACTCATGCGCCCGCGCATGTAGGGGTCCAGCGACAGATAAAGGGTCTTGAGCAGCACCTGACCGTCGGCCAGGTCCGGCAGCGCTTGCCTTTCCAGGCGGAAATTTTCCGGCGTCGGCGCGCCTGTCGGGCGCGATGCCAGGACGATACGTTGGTTGAGGGTCAATGCTTCGGGCATGCGAGCGTCTCCTTGTACGAAGAATTCGATGATATAGGGAGCAGACAGTCGTGGCGGTGCCGGGTTCGATGTTTCTGCCTGGCCCGGATCGTTCACCCTTTACAGGCAGTCCAGGACGTGACGCCTCCAATGCGCATGCAAAGGTCAGGGTTTGAATCCCTGAGCCAGCAACCAACTGCGTACCACCCGCCCCTGGTCCGCCGTCAACCCCGCCAACGCCTGCTCCGCCGGCTCTGTTCGCAACCGCCGCACCAATGGCGCCAACTCGATCCCTTGCACATGCCAGATGCCCAATGGCTGATCGGCTGTGATCACCACCTCGGCCTCATCGACAAAGCCATCCCTGAGTACCGGCGCGCGCTCGATCCTCAGCGCTTGAAAATCCGCCTCGGCATGAGCGACCACGGTATCCGGCCACTGTCGCCGCGCCTGCCAGAACGGTCGCCCGGACCAACGCTGCTCATCCGCATAAAAATCGCGCCCGATTCGCGCAAATCGCAAAAACAATTGCTCGACCCGCTGCTGATGAAATCGTTGCGCCAGCGCCGCTCGTTCAGGTTTTCGCAACAGCGTGTTGATCACCGTCGGCGCCTGTAACGCCGACGACAGCGACTGAAAAATCCCGTTGCCAGACAGTGGATCCACCGCCATTGCCGCATCACCGACGCGAATCCAGTGAGCGTCACAAACCTGTGGGCTCAGAATCGCCGTGCTGCTGCGGGCATGCAGCTGTAGATCGTTCTCGGGCCCCGCCGCAAAAAACGCCCGAGCCAACGCCGAAGCCTGGCGCCGCTGACGACAGTAATCGAGCAGTTGCGCCTTGCCTGGCAACCCGGCGCTGGCGACGTCAACCGTCCATTGCCAGTAGCACTGGCCGTCGGCCCGCCGCGCCATCCAGGCCCAGCCGTCCTCCAGACTTTCCACCGCGCTGGCGGTGGTGCCGGGTGCGCCTTGCCAGCGATTGAGCAGGCTGACCGTCTCCGGCCCGCGCAGGCCTTTGCCAAGCGCGGGCGCCTGACGGCCCCGGGCCTCCACCAGAAAATCCGCCAGCAACGTCGGACGCCCTTCGAGCTCGATCCGATGTCCCGCCGACGACGGGTGCACCGTCAACACCCGGGCCTCGATGAGTTCGACACCCGCCAGGCGCAGGTCCTCGCGCAAGCCTCGATCAAAGCTCGGGCGATCCACCAGATATTCGATGTTTTGCGCATGCTGCTGGCCGTTCCACGACACCTGGCGCTGGGAAGGCATGGCCGCATCCGCCAACGCCTGATTGAGCCCCGCCCCCCGCAATGCCTCGAGCACCCGCACGGACACGCCTTCCAGCGCGGCAAAGCGGCGCCACTCGCTGACCAGTGTTACCGGATAACCGAGCCGCCGCAGCCCCAGCGCAACGGCCGCTCCCGCCGGGCCGGCGCCGAGAATGACAATCGCCGTCATGGGCCGCTTCGCCGTTCAGGGCCGCGATATCGGGCGTTTTCGCGCAACCATTCGATGACCTGAGGGTTGTTCGCTTCGGGATGCGCCACCAAAAAACTGGCAATGTGCCCGCTCAAGGCTGCACACCCCAGGCTGGCGCCGGACTGCCCCGGATACGTCCCATGCACACAGGCCGCAAAATCCGCCTGGGCGCTGTCGAGCCACGACCATTCCGACTCGGCGCACCGCGCATCGCCGGTGACCCGCAGCACCTGTGGATAATTCGCCGGGAACACCCCCTCGCCTTGGGCCGGACTGGACGCACACAGCAGAATGCCCCGCGCCACCGCCGCGGCGCAGGCTTCGCGCAACAGGCTGCGATCCTGGCGCAGGCCCAGGCTGAGATTGATCAGGCGCACGTCCTGCGCCACCAGCCAATCAATGGCCGAGGCGATCTGCAAGGCGCTGGTGACACCCCGCTGGTCGAACACCTGGGCCACGCAAAACACCGCCGCCGGCGCCCGCCGACCGATGGCCTCGATCACGGCGCTGCCGTGGCCGAGCGGATCGTCGCGCAGGTCACTTTCCGCCAGGCCGTCCTCAAGTAACGAGAATCGCCGTCCGGCGACCACCTGCACCCGCTGCGCCGCCGAGTGCCCACTGTCCACCACGCCAATGCGCAACTCAGGTTTCATGCAGCACCGTTTTCGACGTCAGTACGCCGTCAAGCAATTCAAAGCGCAGGTCGGCATCGGCCAGGGTCGAGGGGCGATGGCTGATCAGGATGCGCGTACGACCGGCAAACAGACGGTCGATGGCCTCGATCACTTCACGCTCGGTGGCTTCATCCACCGCCGAGGTGGCCTCGTCCAGCACCAGGATCAGCGGATCCTGCAACAACGCCCGGGCAATGGCGATACGTTGTTTCTGCCCGCCGGACAATTGTTGGCCGCGCTCGCCCAATGGACTGTCGAGGCCTTCGGGCAAGGATGCGATCAGGCTGTCGAGTTGCGCCAGCCGCGCCACTTCGGCGATCGCTTCGCGACTGGCATCCGGTACGGCGTAGGCCAGGTTGTCGGCGAGGCTGCCGCGAAATAGCACGATGTCCTGACTGACCACGGCAATTCGCCGCCGCAGCTGGAACAGGTCCAGTTCCCGCAAGTCGACCTCCCCCAGCAACACCCGGCCCGATTGCGGATCGTGATGCCGTTGCAGCAGGTCGATCAGGGTCGATTTACCGACCCCGGAGCCACCGCTCAGGGCGACTTTCAAGCCATAGGGGATACGCGCATCGATGCCGCGCAAGGTCGAGGGGCGACCAGGATGGCTGAAGTGCACGTCGTCGAAACGCAGCTCGCCGGAGCTCGGCATCGGCTGTGGCGTAACGGGTGTCAGCACCGTCGGCTCTTCACCGCGCAACTCCATGACCCGCCCGAGGCTGACGGTCATCCGTTGAATCGCGACATACAGGCCCAGCAGACTCTGCACCGGGCCCACCGCCATGCCCAGGTAGGTGGAAAACGCGATCAGCGCCCCCAGTTGCCAGGTCCCCTGCACCACCCAGTAGCCGCCAATCAAAAACGCACAGGCTCGCGACAATGAAGTCAGGGTGCCCGGCACCGCCTGAGTGAAAAACTCGGTGACTTGCAGTCGCAGCAATTGGCTCATATAGCCCTGGCCCAGGGTTTCCAGCCGTCGCGCTTCACGCTGCTGCTGACCGGCGGACTGGATGAATTTCATCACCGGCAAGGTCTCGACCATGAACGAGGACATGTCCGCAGAGCGCTCGCGCAACTGCCGCACATCCCGTTCGACCTTGCGCCGCATCCAGCGCAGCCAGAGCACGTCCAGAGGAATCAGCACCAGTGCCAGCAACGAGAGTTCCCACGACAGGGTCACCAGCATCGCCACCGCGACCACCAGGCCGATCACGCTCGACACCGCCGAAAACAGCGAGTCCACGGCAAAGCGCTGGATCTCCGCGACGTCGCCATCGAGGCGGGACATCAGGTCACCGATGCGGCGCTGGCCGTAGAAGTTCGGCGACAGGGTTTGCAAATGCCGATAAAGATCGTCGCGCAGGGCAAACAGTATTCGCCCGGACAGCCGCGTGTGCAGGTATCGATTGATGCCCGACAGCAGCGTGCCGAGTAGCCCGGCCACGATCATCAGCCCGGCGATCAGCACCAGCATGGGAAAGTTGCGCGCCAACAGGCCATCGTCGATCAGCAACTTGGTCAGCCAGGGTTGCACCAGCACCAGCGCCGAGGCACAGGCCGACAGGCCGAGCAGCCCGGCAATCGCCAGCCGATGGGGGCGCACAAAGCTGTAGAGCCAGCGCAACGCCGCTTGCAGCGCTGCGGGGTTCTGGCTGTCGATCAGCCGAACGATCAGGCGCTGCATCACGAGCGCAACTGTTTGAGCTTGCGATACAGGGTCGCGCGGCTGATGCCCAGGGCGTCGGCGGCGGCCGAGACGTTGCCTTGATGAGTGTCCAGGGACTGGCGAATCAGCTCCAGTTCATTTTCGCGAATGCTCCCCGACTGAGGGCGTTCGGTGGCGGTCAGCTCGTCGAGCATGCTGTCGGGCAAGTGATCGAGGGTAAGCACCATATCGCCCGGTTCACGCATGGCCAACGCGGTGCGCAGGACCATCTCCAGCTGGCGGATGTTGCCCGGCCAGTGATAGGCGCCGAGCAAGCGGTTCAGGTCGTCATGCAGAAGCACCGTCGGCGCGTCGAGTTTGGTCAGCAAGCGCGCGACCAGGCCGCTGAAGTCGTCGCGTTCGCGCAGGGCAGGAAGCATCACGCTGATGCCGTTGACCCGGTAGAACAGATCTTCACGGAAGTGCTTTTCTTCCACAAGGCGCTTGAGGTCGCGGTGGGTGGCGCAGATCAGTGCGACGTCGATGTCTTGCTCTTCGCCAGCCCCCAGCGGGGCGACTTTGCGGTCCTGTAGCACGCGCAACAGACGTGCTTGCAGGGCCAATGGCATGTCGCCGATTTCGTCGAGGAACAAGGTGCCGCCGTGGGCCTGTTGCAGACGCCCGATCATGCCGCCACGCCGGGAGCCGGTGAACGCGCCTTCACGGTAGCCAAACAGTTCGGACTCGATCAGGCCTTCGGGGATCGCCGCGCAGTTCACCGCGACGAAGGGTTTATCGCAGCGGGTGCCGGCCATGTGCAAGGCACGGGCAATGACTTCCTTGCCGGTACCGGTTTCGCCCAGCAGCAACACCGGCAGTTCATTCGCCAGGCCCTGGCGGGCCATGCGCAAGGCCCGGGCATAACGGACGTTACTGCCGGCCAGGGATTCGAGGTCCGGTTGCGGTTTGGCGGTCTTGGCGGTGGTGCGCGGGGGCGTGCTGACGTTGATCGAGCGCTGCGGCGCGCGCAGGGTCTTGTAGAAGAATTCGCCTTTGGCGGTCTGCAGACTGCCGACCCCGCCCTGGTGCAGGCGCGATAGCAATTGCAAGCCGTCGACGCCCAGAAACTCTTCGCAGCGTCGACCGACCAGCACCGAACGTTCGGCACGCAGCAACTGGCAGGCCTGGGCACTGACCGCGAGAATCTGCCCGCCAAGGCTCACCGCCAGCAGGCCTTGCCAGGGGGATTCGAGGTATTGCCGACGGCTGTGGAATGCCAGGACGATTTCGTCCGGATAGCTTGAGTTGAAGATGCGGCTTTCGATCTGGCTGACGGCCATGGCCAGCAGCGCGGTGCTGTCATGGACCCGGCCGAGCGGGCCTTCGCGGGTCAGGTCGAGCACGCCGAGGATGTCCCCTTGGGGGCAATGGATCGGCACCGAAGTGCAGGAGAAATCGCTCAGGCGATCGAGGTAATGTTCGCCGCAATCGATCATTGTTGGCCGGGCTTCCACCAGCGCGGTGCCCAGGGCATTGGTGCCGCGGACGGCTTCGCTCCAGCAGGCGCCGAGGGTGATGTCTTGCAGGCCGCTGCCCTTGAGGCGATCGGCGCGCCCTTCGACGGCCAGGATGGTGGCATCGGAGTTGGCGAGGATGATCAGCCCTTCCTTGCCCTGGCGCTCGGCCAGGTAATCGATCGCCGGCAACGCGGCGTCGATCAGCAGGCGGTTGCTCGCCAACAGCACGTCGAGACTCGCGCCCGACCCCAGCGCCAGTTCGTGCTTGGCATTGAAATGCACACCGTGGCTGAGGCTGCGTCGCCACGAGGCATCGATTTCCGCCCGCAACACTCCATCCGGGACTTCGCCCTCGAGATGGAGTTTTTCCCGGGCCAGCCGGGCTTCGCGGTGCAGCTTGGGTGGAGTGGTTTTTATCAGCGTCATCAAGCGCTCCGGAGCGGTCCGCTTTGCGCATCTTCAAGTTCAGCGCCCTGGCGCAATCTTTACGTTAACGTCAGGGCGATGGCAAGTGCCTTATGGCGCTTGTGTCTCAACTATCATTCAGACGTGCGGGTCGCCGGGCTTTTTGCTCGGCGTGGCGTATTGCGGCTTCAGGTGACCGTCCTGATCGAGCAGCCAGGCGTCCATGATCTGCCGCACCACGGGACCGGCAACGCGACCACCGGCCTCGCCGTTTTCGATCATCACCGAGATGACGATCTTTGGATGCTCGGCCGGCGCGAAGCCGACGAACAAGGCGTTATCGCGGTTACGTTCCAGGGTTTTCGCGCGGTTGTAGCGCTCGCCCTGCTTGATCGCCACCACCTGCGCAGTGCCACTCTTGCCGGCGATGCGGTATTGCGCGCCCGCCGCTGCCGCCCGGGCAATCCCGCGCGCGTCGTGCATCACCATCTGCATGCCGTGGTTGACCTGCTCCCAGTCACGGGGGTCCTTGAGCAGGATGTTCGGCATCGGATGCTCATCCACCGGGGCGATGCCATCCACCGTCATGGCCAGGTGCGGCCGGTTCCAGACGCCCTTGTTGGCGATCAACGCAGTGGCCTGGGCCAGTTGCAGTGGCGTGACCTGCATGTAGCCCTGGCCGATGCCGAGGATCACCGTTTCGCCGGGGAACCAGGGTTGTCGACGTGTGGCGCGCTTCCAGGCCTGGGAAGGCATCAGCCCGGCAGACTCTTCGAACATGTCCAGCGAGACCTTCTCGCCCAGGCCGAACATGGCCATGTAGTCGTGCAGGCGATCGATGCCCAGCTTGTGGGCCAGGTCATAGAAGTAGGTGTCGTTGGAGCGCATGATCGCCGCGTCCATGTCCACCCAGCCATCGCCGCTGTGGTTCCAGTTGCGGTATTTGTGATCGAAGTCCGGCAACTGGTAATAACCCGGATCGTAGACGCGGGTCTGCGGGGTGACCACACCGGCATCGAGACCGGCGATCGCCACTTCCGGCTTGATGGTCGAGCCGGGGGCATAGAGGCCGCGCAGCACGCGGTTGAACAGCGGCCGGTCGATGGAATCGTGCAGCGCCGCGTATTCCTTGAAGCTGATGCCCGTCACAAACAAATTCGGGTCGAAGCTTGGCTTGCTGACCATGGCCAACACGTCGCCGGTCGACGGGTCGAGCGCGACCACTGAACCGCGACGATCACCCAACGCTGCCTCGGCGGCTTCCTGGAGTTTGACGTCGAGGCTCAGGACGATGTTTTTGCCGGGGATCGGATCGGTGTGCTTGAGCACGCGCAGCACCCGGCCCTGGGCGTTGGTTTCGACTTCTTCGTAACCGACGTGGCCGTGCAATTGCGACTCGTAGAATTTCTCTATGCCGGTCTTGCCGATGGACTGGGTGCCGCGGTATTCCACCGAGTCCAGGACTTTGGATTCTTTCTCGTTGATACGGCCGACATAGCCGATCGAATGGGCGAAGTGCGCGCCCATCGGGTAGTGACGAACGAACTGCGGCTCGACGTCGATCCCTGGCAGACGGAACTCGTTCACGGCCAGTACCGCGATCTGTTCTTCGCTGAGTTCGTAGAACAGCGTGACGGGAACGAACGGATGGCGGGCCTGCTTCATGGCCTTGTCGAACAGGGTTCGGTCTTCGGCGGGCAAATGCAGGAGGTTGACCACTTCGTCCAGCTCCCCTTTGATATCGGAGGCCCGTTCGCGAGTGATGGTGAGGTTGAAGCTGGGGCGGTTGTCTGCCAGGACCACGCCGTTGCGATCGTAGATCAGCCCTCTGGAGGGGGTGATCGGCAGTACGTGCACGCGGTTGTTTTCGGAGATCGTCGAGTTGTAGTCGAATTCGAGTACCTGCAGGACGTACAGGCGCACGACCAAGGCGCAGGTAATGGCGGCGACTAACAAGGCGCAGGCCATCAGTCGCTTGTTGACCAGGCGCGTTTCCTGCTCGTGGTCCTTGATCGGTATCGGCTCGGGCATGTGTGCAGCATCCTACAAACAGCGGACAAAAACAAAACCCCTACCTGCATACGCAGATAGGGGTTTCGGAATTTAATCTTGACGATGACCTACTCTCACATGGGGAAACCCCACACTACCATCGGCGATGCATCGTTTCACTGCTGAGTTCGGGATGGGATCAGGTGGTTCCAATGCTCTATGGTCGTCAAGAAATTCGGGTACTGAGTCGTGACCTGATGGCCTCGCTTCAGCAAATTGGGTATGTAATAGATTTGTGTGTTGCTGGCGAACTTTCGGTTCATTGCGTCTTCACACACCGCAATCTGGTGCTCTTACGAGCAAGCAAATTGCTTGGGTGTTATATGGTCAAGCCTCACGGGCAATTAGTATTGGTTAGCTCAACGCCTCACAGCGCTTACACACCCAACCTATCAACGTCGTAGTCTTCGACGGCCCTTCAGGGGACTCAAGGTCCCAGTGAGATCTCATCTTGAGGCTAGTTTCCCGCTTAGATGCTTTCAGCGGTTATCTATTCCGAACATAGCTACCCGGCAATGCCACTGGCGTGACAACCGGAACACCAGAGGTTCGTCCACTCCGGTCCTCTCGTACTAGGAGCAGCCCCTCTCAAATCTCAAACGTCCACGGCAGATAGGGACCGAACTGTCTCACGACGTTCTAAACCCAGCTCGCGTACCACTTTAAATGGCGAACAGCCATACCCTTGGGACCGGCTTCAGCCCCAGGATGTGATGAGCCGACATCGAGGTGCCAAACACCGCCGTCGATATGAACTCTTGGGCGGTATCAGCCTGTTATCCCCGGAGTACCTTTTATCCGTTGAGCGATGGCCCTTCCATACAGAACCACCGGATCACTAAGACCTACTTTCGTACCTGCTCGACGTGTCTGTCTCGCAGTCAAGCGCGCTTTTGCCTTTATACTCTACGACCGATTTCCGACCGGTCTGAGCGCACCTTCGTACTCCTCCGTTACTCTTTAGGAGGAGACCGCCCCAGTCAAACTACCCACCATACACTGTCCTCGATCCGGATAACGGACCTGAGTTAGAACCTCAAAGTTGCCAGGGTGGTATTTCAAGGTTGGCTCCACGCGAACTGGCGTCCACGCTTCAAAGCCTCCCACCTATCCTACACAAGCAAATTCAAAGTCCAGTGCAAAGCTATAGTAAAGGTTCACGGGGTCTTTCCGTCTAGCCGCGGATACACTGCATCTTCACAGCGATTTCAATTTCACTGAGTCTCGGGTGGAGACAGCGCCGCCATCGTTACGCCATTCGTGCAGGTCGGAACTTACCCGACAAGGAATTTCGCTACCTTAGGACCGTTATAGTTACGGCCGCCGTTTACCGGGGCTTCGATCAAGAGCTTCGCGTTAGCTAACCCCATCAATTAACCTTCCGGCACCGGGCAGGCGTCACACCCTATACGTCCACTTTCGTGTTTGCAGAGTGCTGTGTTTTTAATAAACAGTCGCAGCGGCCTGGTATCTTCGACCGGCATGGGCTTACGCAGTAAATGCTTCACCCTCACCGGCGCACCTTCTCCCGAAGTTACGGTGCCATTTTGCCTAGTTCCTTCACCCGAGTTCTCTCAAGCGCCTTGGTATTCTCTACCCAACCACCTGTGTCGGTTTGGGGTACGGTTCCTGGTTACCTGAAGCTTAGAAGCTTTTCTTGGAAGCATGGCATCAACCACTTCGTGTTCTAAAAGAACACTCGTCATCAGCTCTCGGCCTTAGAATCCCGGATTTACCTAAGATTCCAGCCTACCACCTTAAACTTGGACAACCAACGCCAAGCTGGCCTAGCCTTCTCCGTCCCTCCATCGCAATAACCAGAAGTACAGGAATATTAACCTGTTTTCCATCGACTACGCTTTTCAGCCTCGCCTTAGGGACCGACTAACCCTGCGTCGATTAACGTTGCGCAGGAAACCTTGGTCTTTCGGCGTGGGTGTTTTTCACACCCATTGTCGTTACTCATGTCAGCATTCGCACTTCTGATACCTCCAGCAAGCTTCTCAACTCACCTTCACAGGCTTACAGAACGCTCCTCTACCGCATCACCTAAGTGATACCCGTAGCTTCGGTGTATGGTTTGAGCCCCGTTACATCTTCCGCGCAGGCCGACTCGACTAGTGAGCTATTACGCTTTCTTTAAAGGGTGGCTGCTTCTAAGCCAACCTCCTAGCTGTCTAAGCCTTCCCACATCGTTTCCCACTTAACCATAACTTTGGGACCTTAGCTGACGGTCTGGGTTGTTTCCCTTTTCACGACGGACGTTAGCACCCGCCGTGTGTCTCCCATGCTCGGCACTTGTAGGTATTCGGAGTTTGCATCGGTTTGGTAAGTCGGGATGACCCCCTAGCCGAAACAGTGCTCTACCCCCTACAGTGATACATGAGGCGCTACCTAAATAGCTTTCGAGGAGAACCAGCTATCTCCGAGCTTGATTAGCCTTTCACTCCGATCCACAGGTCATCCGCTAACTTTTCAACGGTAGTCGGTTCGGTCCTCCAGTTAGTGTTACCCAACCTTCAACCTGCCCATGGATAGATCGCCCGGTTTCGGGTCTATTCCCAGCGACTAGACGCCCTATTAAGACTCGCTTTCGCTACGCCTCCCCTATTCGGTTAAGCTCGCCACTGAAAATAAGTCGCTGACCCATTATACAAAAGGTACGCAGTCACCTAACAAAGTAGGCTCCCACTGCTTGTACGCATACGGTTTCAGGATCTATTTCACTCCCCTCTCCGGGGTTCTTTTCGCCTTTCCCTCACGGTACTAGTTCACTATCGGTCAGTCAGTAGTATTTAGCCTTGGAGGATGGTCCCCCCATATTCAGACAAAGTTTCTCGTGCTCCGTCCTACTCGATTTCATGACTAAGAGATTTTCGCGTACAGGGCTATCACCCACTATGGCCGCACTTTCCAGAGCGTTCCGCTAATCTCAAAGCCACTTAAGGGCTAGTCCCCGTTCGCTCGCCACTACTAAGGGAATCTCGGTTGATTTCTTTTCCTCAGGGTACTTAGATGTTTCAGTTCCCCTGGTTCGCTTCTTAAGCCTATGTATTCAGCTTAAGATACCTAACTTATGTTAGGTGGGTTCCCCCATTCAGACATCTCCGGATCAAAGTCTGTTTGCCGACTCCCCGAAGCTTTTCGCAGGCTACCACGTCTTTCATCGCCTCTGACTGCCAAGGCATCCACCGTATGCGCTTCTTCACTTGACCATATAACCCCAAGCAATCTGGTTATACTGTGAAGACGACATTCGCCGAAAATTCGCATGCATTGCTCAATTAAGAGCTACTCACAAATTTTACCTTAGCCTGATCCAACACCAGTGAAAGTGTTGTTCAGTCTATCTTTCTATCACATACCCAAATTTTTAAAGAACGATCTAATCAAAGACTAGAAATCAACATTTAGCCTTCATGCGAAGGAAATGCTCATTTTAAGCTTTCAACAAACAGAAGCAGTAGTGGTGGAGCCAAACGGGATCGAACCGTTGACCTCCTGCGTGCAAGGCAGGCGCTCTCCCAGCTGAGCTATGGCCCCATATTTCTACAGGCGTTTCCCACACAACAAAATTGGTGGGTCTGGGCAGATTCGAACTGCCGACCTCACCCTTATCAGGGGTGCGCTCTAACCAACTGAGCTACAGACCCAATTTCGGGCTGCTTTAAATCGTCTTCTTCAATGAATCAAGCAATTCGTGTGGGAACTTATGGAGCAGCTGATGTCGTCGATTAAGGAGGTGATCCAGCCGCAGGTTCCCCTACGGCTACCTTGTTACGACTTCACC